>NZ_CP076060.1:2112727-2414545 GCF_018729255.1 Cupriavidus sp. EM10 | reverse complement strand
CTGGAAGTGGCCAACCTGGTGGAAGTGGCCAAGGCCACGATGATCTCGGCCGCGGCCCGCAAGGAATCGCGTGGCGCCCATGCCCACAGCGACTTCCCGAACCGCGACGACGACAACTGGCTCAAGCACACGCTGTTCTACAGCGAAGGCAACCGCCTGGACTACAAGCCGGTGAAGATGCAACCGCTGACGGTGGAATCGGTTCCGCCGAAGGCCCGTACTTTCTAAGCGGCGACAGAGAAACAGGACCCACAGAAATGAAGCGTATTTTTGAAGTCTACCGCTACGATCCGGACAAGGACGCAGCCCCCGCATGCAGACCTACGAGGTCGAGCTCGACGGTCACGAGCGCATGCTGCTGGACGCGCTGGTCAAGCTGAAGAAGCTGGACGAGACGATCTCGTTCCGTCGCTCGTGCCGCGAAGGCGTGTGCGGCTCGGACGCGATGAACATCAACGGCAAGAACGGCCTGGCCTGCCTGACGAACATGCGCGAGCTGCCGGACCGCATCGTGCTGCGTCCGCTGCCCGGCCTGCCGGTGGTGCGCGACCTGATCGTCGACATGACGAACTTCTTCAAGCAGTACAACTCGATCAAGCCGTTCCTGATCAACGACGAGCCGCCGCCCGAGAAGGAGCGTCTGCAGTCGCCGCAGGAGCGCGACGAGCTGGATGGCCTGTACGAGTGCATCTTGTGCGCCAGCTGCTCGACGTCGTGCCCGTCGTTCTGGTGGAACCCGGACAAGTTCGTCGGCCCGGCCGGCCTGCTGCAGGCTTACCGCTTTATCGCGGACAGCCGCGACCAGGCTACCAGTGAGCGTCTGGACAACCTGAACGACCCGTACCGCCTGTTCCGTTGCCATAGCATCATGAACTGCGTCGACGTGTGCCCGAAGGGCCTCAATCCGACGAAGGCGATTGGCAAGATCAAGGAACTGATGGTTCGCCGCGCTGTTTAATTGCCCGGTATAAACTGCCTTCTGCGCCCCCGCAGGATCTGCGCGGACAGGCAGTCTGCAATGCATGCAGTGGATGTATCTGATGTAAGCGGCGCGTCAGCCCGATGCGGTATCAAGTCGGGCTGGGGCGCCGGTCAAAGAAGGCTGACCATGAGTCTTTCCACCACTTTCTCCCATCAGGCCGACCCGCACAAGCGTGCCCGCCTTCGCTGGCGCGCCCGCCGCGGCCTCCTGGAGAACGACATCATCGTCGAACGTTTCTTCAACCGTTACGAGGAGAGCCTGTCCGATGAGGACGTGGCATCGCTGGGCGAGCTGTTCGAGCTCAGCGACAACGAGTTGATGGACCTGCTGCTTGTCCGCAAGGAGCTTGACGGTGAGCTCGACACGCCCCGATGCAACGGGTACTCAGCCTGCTGCGTTCGGTCTGAGTTTGGTCAACATTAATATTCACAGTATTTGAAGGAACCGACATGACGCCGTCCGATGTGAAAGCCACGCTATCGTTTTCCGATGGTTCCCCAGCGTTGAGCTGCCGATCTACCAGGGCACCGTTGGCCCGGATGTGATCGACATTCGCAAGCTGTACGGTCAAACCGGCAAGTTCACCTATGACCCGGGGTTCATGTCGACCGCTTCGTGCAACTCGAAGATCACCTACATCGACGGTGACAAGGGCGAACTGCTGTACCGCGGCTACCCGATCGAACAGCTGGCCGAGAAGTGCGACCACCTCGAGACCTGCTACCTGCTGCTGAAGGGCGAGCTGCCCAACGCCAAGCAGAAGGAAGAGTTCGTGAACTCGGTGATGAACCACACGATGGTTCACGAGCAACTGCAATTCTTCCTGCGCGGCTTCCGCCGTGACGCCCACCCGATGGCCGTGCTGACGGGCCTGGTGGGTGCGATGAGCGCGTTCTACCACGACGCGATGGACATCGACGATCCGCACCAGCGCGAGATCTCGGCCATCCGCCTGATCGCCAAGATGCCGACCCTGGTCGCCATGGCGTACAAGTACAACATCGGCCAGCCGTACATCTACCCGCAGAACGACCTGTCCTACTCGGGCAACTTCATGCGCATGATGTTCGGTACGCCGTGCGCACCGTACACCGTGAACCCGGTGCTGGAGCGCGCGCTGGACCGCATCTTCATCCTGCACGCCGACCACGAGCAGAACGCGTCGACGTCGACCGTGCGCCTGGCCGGTTCGTCGGGCACGAACCCGTTCGCAGCCATCGCCGCCGGCGTGGCCTGCCTGTGGGGTCCGGCCCACGGCGGCGCGAACGAAGCCGCGCTGAAGATGCTGGAAGAGATCGGCAGCGTCGACCACATCGGCGAGTTCATCAAGCAGGTCAAGGACAAGAACTCGGGCGTGCGCCTGATGGGCTTTGGCCACCGCGTGTACAAGAACTACGATCCGCGCGCCAAGCTGATGCGCGAAACCTGCCATGAAGTGCTGAACGAACTGGGCCTGCACAACGACCCGCTGTTCAAGCTGGCCATGGAACTGGAAAAGATCGCGCTGGAAGACGAATACTTCGTCAGCCGCAAGCTGTACCCGAACGTGGACTTCTATTCGGGCATCGTGCAGCGCGCACTGGGCATCCCGACCTCGCTGTTCACCTGCATCTTCGCCCTGGCACGTACGCCGGGCTGGATCTCGCAGTGGGAAGAGATGATCACCGATCCGGAATACAAGATCGGCCGTCCGCGTCAGCTGTTCAACGGCAACGCCGCGCGCACCGTGCCGGACATGGCCAAGCGCTAAGCTGCCTTCCGCCTCGCTGCATCAGGAACGCCCCGGCAAGCCCGGGGCGTTTTTTTCGCTCTTGTCCGGCCACCGGGCGAGGTTGCGCAAGGTGGCGCAAAGCAGCGAATGCGCCGCAAATGCCGCTGTGCACAATTGTTGTGAAAGGCCAATTTGACGACGATTCCTGCCTTGGGGCGGTTGCAACCGGATGCATTAGTTGTCGGATTTTCTCCAAAGCCGAACAAGTCCACTTCATCAGGGTGCAACTTTCCCCCTATAATGCGGACTGCTTTGCCGACCGGCAGCCGGGCCACCCTTCCGGCCAGCCGTCGTTGGAGAAGCGGGGCAGGCGAAGCGCTTGCGCAATAGAGAACGCATCAACGTTGTCTTTCCGAACTTACGGCGAACGTGCCATCCGCAGGATGTGCGTGCGCCGACACATGCCGGGCCCCGCATTCGCTTCACTGTCTTCACCGCAGGCCCGACTTCCGCTTTGGGCCGTACGTTCGCCGCGTCTGGCGGCGCTTCTTCCTCGCGGGTGTTGTTCGATTGCGCCGGTCATGCCGACTCTGCCCGGAATGACCCAATACATAATCGAGGAGCTCCTGATGACGCTGTCCCGTCTCACGTCCACTGCCATGGCCGCCGTGCTTGCCACTGCCGGTCTCGCTGCCTTCACCTCGGCCAACGCCGAAACCGTCAAGATCGCCATCGCCGGCCCCATGAGCGGCTCGGTTGCCCAGTACGGCGACATGGTCAAGGCCGGTGCCCTGACCGCGATCGAACAGATCAACGCGGCTGGCGGCGCCAACGGCAACAAGTTCGAAGCGGTGCTGATGGACGACGCCTGCGAACCGAAGCAGGCCGTGGCCGTGGCCAACAAGATCGTCAGCCAGGGCATCCACTACGTGATCGGTCACGTGTGCTCGGGTTCGACGATTCCGGCATCGGATATCTACGAAAACGAAGGCATCGTGATGGTGACGCCGTCGGCCACCGCGCCGCAGCTGACCGAAACGAAGAAGCGCAACTTCATCTTCCGCACGATCGGCCGCGACGACCAGCAAGGCCCCGCCGCCGCCCAGTACATCATCAACAAGGTCAAGCCGAAGAAGGTTGCCGTGCTGCACGACAAGCAGTCGTACGGCCAGGGCATCGCCAGCTCGGTGAAGAAGGACCTGGAAGCGGCCAAGATCCCGTGGCGGTGTTCGAAGGCATCAACGCCGGCGATTCCGACTACTCGGCCGTGATCACCAAGCTGAAGTCGCAGGGCGTGGACTTCGTGTACTTCGGCGGCTACCACCCGGAAATGGGCCTGCTGCTGCGCCAGGCGCGCGAGCAGGGCGTGAAGGCCACGTTCATGGGCCCCGAAGGCGTGGGCAACAAGGACGTGACCGCCATTGCCGGCCCGGCTTCGGAAGGCATGCTCGTGACGCTGCCGGCGGACTTCTCGGCCGACCCGGCCAACGCCGCGCTGGTGAAGGCTTTCGCCGACAAGAAGCGTGACGCCAACGGCCCGTTCCAGATGCCGGCCTACGCCGCCGTCAAGATCATCGGCGACGCCATCGCCGGTGCCAAGAGCACGGACCCGACCAAGGTTGCCGCGTACATGCACAAGAACGCGTTCACCACGCCGATCGGCAAGGTCGAATACGACGCCAAGGGCGACCTGAAGTCGTTCAAGTTCGTCGTCTACACGTGGCACAAGGACGCCACGAAGACCGCCGCCAACTAAACCCGGCGCCATCCTGGCGAAACGCCCCGCGGCCAACCGGCCTGCGGGGCGTTTTGGTATCGGTTCGATGTCGGTTAGCCGCCACATAAGGGCGGTCGGCATCGCGCATCGGACTCATCCGATCCACAAGGTCCCCGCATGAACGAATTCCTTCCACAGTTCACCCAGCAGCTGGTCAACGGCCTGACGCTGGGTGCGATCTATGCGTTGATCGCCATTGGCTACACGATGGTCTACGGCATCATCGGCATGATCAACTTTGCCCACGGCGAGATCTACATGATCGGCGCCTACGTGGGCCTGGTGACGCTGACCGCCATCGGCGCGCAGGCCGGCTATCCGCTGCCGCTGGTGCTGGGTGCGGCGCTGCTGGTTGCCGTTGTCGTGACCGGCTGCTACGGCTTTGCCGTGGAGCGCGTGGCGTACCGCCCCTGCGTGGCGGGCCGCGCCTGGTGCCGCTGATTTCGGCCATCGGCATGTCCATCTTCCTGCAGAACTATGTCCAGATCGGGCAGGGGGCGCGTGACGTGTCCGTGCCGATCCTGATCTCGGGCGCCATCGAATTCCAGATGGGCGGCGACTTCACGGTGACCGTGCCGTATTCGCGGCTGCTGATCGTCGGCGTGACGCTGGTGCTGATGATCGCCCTGACGCTGTTCATCGGCCATTCGCGCATGGGCCGTGCCTGCCGCGCCTGCGCCGAGGACATGCGCATGGCCAACCTGCTGGGCATCGATACCAACCGCGTGATCTCGTTCACGTTCGTGCTCGGCGCCATGCTGGCCGCCGTGGGCGGCGTGCTGATCGGGCTGACCATCGGCAAGCTCAATCCCTTTATCGGCTTCATCGCGGGCATCAAGGCCTTTACGGCGGCGGTGCTGGGCGGCATCGGCAGCATTCCGGGCGCGATGCTCGGCGGCGTGTTGCTGGGCCTGGCCGAAACGTTCGCGTCGGGCTACATGCCGGCCGAATACAAGGACGTGGTGGCTTTCGGCCTGCTGGTGCTGGTGCTGCTGTTCCGTCCCACGGGCCTGCTGGGCAAGCCCGATGTGGAAAAAGTCTGAGGGGAGGGCGACATGACTCAAGCGACTTCGATTTCGCGGGCGTCGGTCCCGCAGGCGTCGGTCTCCGACACGCTCAAGAATGCTGTGACCGCCGCCGTGCTGACGGCCATCCTGACCATCCCCGTGCTGGGCCTGCAGCTCAAGCTCGACGGGTACAAGGTGGTACTGGAGCCGCACTGGCGTCCGGTTTGGATCGCCGTGGGCCTGGTGTTCCTGTTCCAGCTCTGCAAGCCATTCCTGCTGCGCGCGCGCAGTGCCGTGACGCTGCCGTCGGTGCCTGCCATGGGCGCGAAGCAGCAGCGCGCGGCCGTGTGGGTGCTGCTGGTGGTGGGCCTGGTGTTTCCGTTCTTCGGCTCGCGCGGCGCGGTGGACGTGGCCACGCTGGCGCTGATCTACGTGATCCTGGGCCTGGGCCTCAATATCGTGGTGGGCTATGCCGGCCTGCTCGACCTGGGCTACGTGGGCTTCTATGCGGTGGGTGGCTATACCTATGCGCTGCTGAACCAGTATTTCGGCCTGACGTTCTGGGAATGCCTGCCGCTGGCGGCCGGCCTGGCCGCCACGTTCGGCTTCGTCCTGGGCTTCCCGGTGCTGCGCCTGCGCGGCGACTACCTGGCCATCGTGACGCTGGGCTTCGGTGAAATCATCCGCCTGCTGCTGAACAACCTGACCAGCCTGACCGGCGGCCCGGATGGCGTGTCGGGGATTCCGAAGCCGTCCGTGTTCGGTATCGAAATGGCGCGCAGTGCCAGCGTGGAAGGCGTGAAGACGTTCCATGAGCTGATCGGCATCCCCTATGCCGGCCAGCACATGGTGATCTGGCTGTATCTGCTGGCGCTGCTGCTGGTGGGCTTCACGCTGTTCGTCACAAGCCGCCTGATCCGCATGCCGATGGGCCGCGCCTGGGAGGCGCTGCGCGAGGACGAGATCGCCTGCCGTTCGCTGGGCCTGAATCCGACGCGCATCAAGCTGTCGGCCTTCACGCTGGGCGCGTCGTTCGCCGGCCTGGCCGGTGCGTTCTTTGCCGCGCGCCAGGGCCTGGTCAATCCGGAATCGTTCACGTTCATCGAATCGGCGCTGATCCTGGCCGTGGTGGTGCTGGGCGGCATGGGCTCGCAGCTGGGCGTGATCCTGGCGGCCATCCTGCTGACGATCCTGCCCGAAGTGGCGCGCGACTTTGCCGAATACCGCATGCTGATCTTCGGCCTGGTGATGGTGTTGATGATGATGTGGCGTCCGCAGGGCCTGCTGCCCGCTAGCCGTCCCCACGTGGAGCTGCCGCGATGAGCACTGAAATGCTGAAAGTATCGGGCCTGCAGATGCGCTTCGGCGGCCTGCTGGCCGTGGACGGCATCGAGTTCGATGTGCGTCGCGACGAGGTCTTTGCCATCATCGGCCCGAACGGCGCCGGCAAGACCACCGTGTTCAACTGCGTGGGCGGCTTCTACAAGCCCACGGCCGGCGAGGTGATGCTGGACGGCCATTCGATCGCGCGCAAGCCGAGCCATGTGGTTGCACGCCACGGACTGGTGCGCACGTTCCAGAACATCCGCCTGTTCAAGCAGCTGACCGTCGTGGAAAACCTGATGGTTGCCCAGCACCGGCAGGTCAAGGCCGGGCTGCTGCGCGGCCTGCTGGCCACGCCCGCCTATCGCCGCGCCGAGCGCGAGGCGCTGGAGCGTGCCGCCGAATGGCTGGAGCGCATGGGCCTGACCAGCGTGGCCAACCGCGAGGCGGGCACGCTGTCGTACGGCCACCAGCGCCGGCTGGAAATCGCGCGCTGCATGATCACCAAGCCGCGCCTGCTGATGCTGGACGAGCCGGCGGCCGGCCTGAACCCGCAGGAAAAGCTCGAGCTGCAGCAGCTGATCGACAGGCTGCGCCGCGAGTTCAACATCTCGGTGCTGCTGATCGAGCACGACATGAGCCTGGTGATGGGCGTGTCGGACCGCATCCTGGTGATGGAGCACGGCAAGCCGATCATGATCGGCAAGCCCGACGAAGTGCGCAACGACCCGCGCGTGATCAAGGCCTACCTGGGAGAGGACTGATGCTGAAGCTGGAAAACGTCCATACCCACTACGGTGCCGTCGAGGCGCTGTCGGGCGTGTCGATCGAGGTCAACCAGGGCGAGATCGTCACGCTGATCGGCAGCAACGGCGCCGGCAAGACCACGCTGATGATGACCGTGTGCGGCACGCCGCGCGCATCGAGCGGCCGCGTGCTGTTCGAGGGCCAGGACATCACGCGCCGCAACACGCACGAGATCATGCGCATGGGCATGGCAATTTCGCCAGAAGGCCGGCGCGTATTTCCGAGCCTGACCGTGCTGGAGAACCTCAAGATGGGCGGCTTCTTTGCCAGCCGTCATGAGATCGAGGCCGGAATCGAGCACGTGTTCAAGCTGTTCCCGCGCCTGAACCAGCGCGCGAGCCAGCGGGCCGGGACGATGTCGGGCGGCGAGCAGCAGATGCTGGCCATCGGCCGCGCGCTGATGAGCAAGCCGCGCCTGCTGCTGCTGGACGAGCCCACGCTGGGCCTGGCGCCGCTGATCATCGCGCAGATCTTCGACATCATCCGCACCATCCGCGAAGAGGGCGTCACCGTGTTCCTGGTCGAGCAGAACGCCAACAAGGCGCTGCAGGTGGCCGACCGCGGCTACGTGCTGGAAACCGGCAAGGTGGTGCTGGCCGATACCGGCGCCAACCTGCTGGCCAACGACCGCATCCGCGCGGCATACCTGGGCGGTTGAGGCCGGTTTGCTCCCCTCTGCCGCACGGCGGGAGAGGGGAGCCAGCCGGAGGCAAAGTCAGCCGCCTTCGCCATCCACGAAATCCCCCTTTCGCCAATGACCGCCGCCCGGGCGGTGCGGCCTGCCCTTCGGCGGTGGGTCCACATGGCATAATCGCTTGCGATGTCAAGCAATCACCGGCTGCGCCGGAAAAGCAGCAAAATAGCCTGCTTGCCCGCGAAGGCATCCGGAAAACACATTCCCCTGCAAACTACGCGCGGATACGCGCCGGTCGTATGCCCCCCGGGATACGGCCGGACGGTCTGCCCCCCCGCATCATGGCCAAGACGCTCTACGACAAACTCTGGGATGACCACACCGTCCACGTCGAGGAAGACGGCACCACGCTGCTCTACATCGACCGTCATCTGCTGCATGAAGTGACCAGCCCGCAGGCCTTCGAAGGCCTGAAGCTGGCGGAGCGTCCGGTATGGCGCATCAGCGCGAACCTGGCCGTGTCGGACCACAACGTGCCGACCACCGACCGCACGCAGGGCATCGCCGACCCGATCTCGAAGCTCCAGGTCGATACGCTGGACGCCAACTGCGACGCCTTCGGCATCACGCAGTTCAAGATGAACGATCACCGCCAGGGCATCGTCCACGTGATCGGGCCCGAGCAGGGCGCCACGCTGCCCGGCATGACCGTGGTCTGCGGCGATTCGCACACCAGCACCCACGGCGCGTTCGGCGCGCTGGCGCATGGCATCGGCACGTCGGAAGTGGAACACGTGCTGGCCACCCAGACGCTGCTGGGCAAGAAGGCGAAGAACATGCTGATCAAGGTGGAAGGCAAGCTGCCGCGCGGCTGCACCGCCAAGGACATCGTGCTGGCCATCATCGGCAAGATCGGCACGGCCGGCGGCACCGGCTACACGATGGAATTCGCCGGCTCCGCCATCCGCGACCTGACCATGGAAGGGCGCATGACGGTCTGCAACATGGCCATCGAAGCCGGCGCACGTGCCGGCCTGGTGGCCGTGGACGACGTCACGCTCGAATACGTGAAGGGCCGCCCGTACGCGCCGCAGGGCGTGGAATGGGAGCAGGCCGTTGGCTACTGGCGCACGCTGCACTCGGACGCCGGCGCCCACTTCGACAAGGTGGTGGAACTGCGCGCCGAGGACATCCGTCCGCAGGTGACGTGGGGCACGTCGCCCGAGATGGTCGTCAGCATCGAAGACCGCGTGCCGGATCCCGAGAAGGAAAAGGATTCGAACAAGCGCAACGCCATGGAGCGCGCGCTGGAGTACATGAACCTGCAGCCGAACACGCCGATGGAAGCGATCAACATCGACAAGGTGTTCATCGGTTCGTGCACCAACAGCCGGATCGAGGACATGCGCGCCGCCGCGTGGGTGGTGCAGAAGCTGGGCCGCAAGGTGGCATCGAACGTGAAGCTCGCGATGGTGGTGCCGGGTTCGGGCCTGGTCAAGGAACAGGCCGAGCGCGAAGGACTGGACAAGGTCTTCAAGGCTGCCGGCTTCGAATGGCGCGAACCGGGCTGCTCGATGTGCCTGGCGATGAACGCCGACCGCCTGGAACCGGGCGAGCGCTGCGCGTCCACGTCGAACCGCAACTTCGAAGGCCGCCAGGGCGCCGGTGGCCGTACGCACCTGGTCAGCCCGGCCATGGCTGCCGCGGCTGCGATCGAGGGGCATTTCGTCGACATCCGCAAGCTCGGCTGAAGCCGCGACGGGTAACCGGTCAACCGGTCATCGGGTCAACCACGACTTTCGAATAGAGAGAACATGAAAAAGATCGTGATCACACTGCTGGCATGCCTGGGCATGCTGCAACTGGCTGGCTGCAACACGATTGCCGGCTTTGGCAAGGACACGCAGGCTGCCGGGCAGGCGCTCGAGAACACCGCCCGGAAGTAAGGACACATCATGGAAAAGTTCACCGTACACAGCGGCCTCGTGGCGCCGCTCGATCGTGAAAACGTCGACACCGACGCGATCATCCCGAAGCAGTTCCTGAAGTCGATCAAGCGCACGGGCTTCGGCCCGAACCTGTTCGACGAATGGCGCTACAAGGACGTGGGCCAGCCGGGCCAGGACAACAGCAAGCGTCCGCTGAACCCGGACTTCGTGCTGAACCAGCCGCGCTACCAGGGCGCGTCGATCCTGCTGGCGCGCAACAACTTCGGCTGCGGCAGCTCGCGCGAGCACGCACCGTGGGCGCTCACGCAATACGGCTTCCGCGCCGTGATCGCGCCCAGCTTTGCCGACATCTTCTTCAACAACTGCTACAAGAACGGCCTGCTGCCGGTGGTGCTGACCGAACTCCAGGTCGACCACCTGTTCAACGAGACCGTTGCATTCCCGGGCTACCAGCTGACGATCGACCTGGACAAGCAGGTCGTGGTGACGGCCGGCGGCAACAGCTATCCGTTCGATATCGCCCCGTTCCGCAAGTACTGCATGCTGAACGGCTTCGACGACATCGGCCTGACGCTGCGCCAGAAGGACAAGATCAAGTCCTACGAGGCCGAGCGCCTGACGAAGATGCCGTGGCTGGGCAACCGCGTGGTGGGCTGAGGCCGGACGCGTTCATATATAGATAGGAAGACACATGAAGATTGCAGTCCTGCCGGGCGACGGCATCGGCCCCGAAATCATTGCCGAAGCCGTCAAGGTGCTGAACGCCCTCGACGAGAAGTTCGAAATGGAAACCGCCCCGGTGGGCGGGGCCGGCTACGAGGCCGAAGGCCATCCGCTGCCGGAAAACACGCTGAAGCTGGCCAAGGA
Organism: Cupriavidus sp. EM10; assembly: GCF_018729255.1. NCBI lineage: Bacteria > Pseudomonadati > Pseudomonadota > Betaproteobacteria > Burkholderiales > Burkholderiaceae > Cupriavidus > Cupriavidus sp. EM10. The sequence goes on along the minus strand of NZ_CP076060.1, from coordinate 2,403,488 downwards.
GGCTGACGCCATCCTGTTCGGCGCCGTGGGCGACTGGAAGTACGACAGCCTGGAGCGCCCGCTGCGCCCGGAGCAGGCCATCCTGGGCCTGCGCAAGCACCTGCAGCTGTTTGCCAACTTCCGCCCGGCGATCTGCTATCCGGAACTGACCGGCGCATCGAGCCTGAAGCCCGAGCTGGTGGCCGGCCTGGACATCCTGATCGTGCGCGAACTGAACGGCGACATCTACTTCGGCCAGCCGCGCGGCGTGCGCGAGGCGCCGGACGGCCTGTTCAAGGGCGCCCGCGAAGGCTTCGACACGATGCGCTACAGCGAGCCGGAAATCCGCCGCATCGCCCACGTGGCGTTCCAGGCCGCCGCCAAGCGCGGCAAGAAGCTGTGCAGCGTGGACAAGGCCAACGTACTGGAAACGTTCCAGTTCTGGAAGGACATCGTGATCGATGTCAGCAAGGAATATCCGGACGTCGAGCTGTCCCACATGTACGTGGACAACGCCGCGATGCAACTGGTGAAGGCCCCGAAGAGCTTCGACGTGATCGTCACCGGCAACATGTTCGGCGACATCCTGTCGGACGAGGCCGCCATGCTGACCGGCTCGATCGGCATGCTGCCGTCGGCTTCGCTGGATGCCAACAACAAGGGCCTGTACGAACCGTCGCACGGCTCGGCTCCGGACATCGCCGGCAAGGGCGTGGCCAATCCGCTGGCCACGATCCTGTCCGCCGCGATGATGCTGCGCTACTCGCTGAACCGCGCCGAGCAGGCCGACCGCATCGAGAACGCCGTCAAGAAGGTACTGGCCCAGGGCTACCGCACGGGCGATATCCTGACGCCGGGCTGCAAGCAGGTCGGTACGAAGGAAATGGGCGACGCAGTGCTGGCGGCGCTGTAAGGCTTGGCTCCCCTCTCCCGCCAGGCGTGAGAGGGGAGAGAACCGCCGGCGAGCAACACATCACGCCGCATTTTCCCCTGCGGCACCGCCGCAAATTCGTGTAGACTCTTCCGCTATGGCCCGATTCCACCAGTCCCTCCTGACTGCTTCCGCTGCTCGCACCGCTATCCGCGGCGCGATTGGCGTGGATTCTCGCGGCCTGACCGCAACGACGATTAAAACCATTACCAAAACGATCCCCTAAGATCGTTCGTCGTGCCTGCCCGTCTTCCCCGCGCAGCCACGCCGGGCGAGGAAAATGGCGGGGAAGTTCACATCACATCCGAGGTAAGTCATGATTGTAGGTCTCGTCGGTTGGCGAGGAATGGTCGGCAGCGTCCTGATGCAGCGTATGCAGGAAGAGGGCGATTTCGACCATATCGAGCCCGTTTTCTTCAGCACGTCCAACGCCGGCGGCAAGGCCCCGGCCATGGCGAAGAATGAAACCACGCTGAAAGACGCGAACGACATCGAAGCACTGAAGAAGTGCGACGTCGTGCTCACCGCCCAGGGCGGCGACTACACGAACGATGTGTTCCCGCGCCTGCGGGCCGCCGGCTGGAACGGCTACTGGATCGACGCCGCGTCGTCGCTGCGCATGAAGGACGACGCCATCATCGTCCTGGATCCGGTCAATCTCGGCGTGATCAAGGACGCACTCTCGAAGGGCGTCAAGAACTTCATCGGCGGCAACTGCACGGTCAGCTGCATGATGATGGGCCTGGGCGGCCTGTTCCAGCACGACCTGATCGAGTGGATGACCTCGATGACGTACCAGGCAGCTTCGGGCGGCGGTGCCCAGCACATGCGCGAACTGCTGACCCAGTTCGGTACGCTGAACGCCGCGGTCAAGCCGCTGCTGGACAATCCGGCTTCGGCCATCCTGGAAATCGACCGCCAGATCCTGTCGACCCAGCACGGCCTGTCGGCTGACGAGACCAAGCAGTTCGGCGTGCCGCTGGCCGGCAACCTGATTCCCTGGATCGACAAGGATTTGGGTAACGGCGTTTCCAAGGAAGAATGGAAGGGCGGCGCCGAGACCAACAAGATCCTGGGTCGTGGCGAAGGCTTCGTCGGCGCAACCGGCGCCAGCCCGATCGCGGTGGACGGCCTGTGCGTGCGGATCGGCGCGATGCGCTGCCATTCGCAGGCGCTCACGATCAAGCTGCGCCGCGATGTGCCGCTGGACGAGATCGAAGGCATGCTGGCCGCCAACAACCAGTGGGCCAAGGTCGTGCCGAACACGCGTGAAGCCAGCATGAAGGACCTGACGCCGGCCGCCGTGACGGGCACGCTGACGATTCCGGTCGGCCGACTGCGCAAGATGCAGATGGGTGGCGAGTACCTGTCCGCCTTCACGGTGGGCGATCAGCTGCTGTGGGGCGCCGCCGAGCCCCTGCGGCGTATGCTGCGCATTCTGATCGAGGGTTGACCCTCGGATGGCCTCCTTGCTTTCGTTGCAGGGAGGCAACAGAATCCGCCGCTTTCCCAGCAACGCCGCGCCTCAGCGCGGCGTTGTCGCATCCGGAACGCTTTTTTTCCTGGGGTTGCGTCACAATACAGCCGGCATGCGCTTGGCCACGGGGTCAACGCCACCGTGCATCGGGGATGCATGGCGGCGACATGGGCGCGCAGCAGGGCAGGCGCGAAGCCGGCCCGTTTCGACGCCCGCCAGCCAGCCATTTGTTGGGATCGGGTTAATTTCTGCTACTAAAAACCATAAATGGAGCACGAGGTGAGTGTGAGCCTACATCGCCGGAAAGATGCGCCTACTGTTCGTCAGCGCTGGTCAACGCTGGCCATCACGGCTGCCGGTCTGCTGCTTGCGCAGCCTGCCGCGTATGCCGCGGGGTTCGGACAATTAAGGGTTCAATCCAATCTGGGGCAACCGCTCCAGGCTGAAATCGATATCACCGGCGTGACGCCTGAGGAAGCTGACAGCCTGGCCGTCAAGCTTGCCGCGCCGTCCGCCTATTCACGTGCCGGGCTGACCTATCTGTCGGCCATTGCAAACGTGAAGCTCGACGTGCAGAAGCGTCCGAACGGTACCTACGTGGCCACCGTGCGGTCCAACCAGCCGCTCAGCGAACCGTTCGTCGACATCCTGGTCGACATGAGCTGGTCCAGCGGCAAGGTCACGCGGGCCTATACCTTCCTGCTGGATCCCGCTGGCGCCAAGCCGTCGAACCAGGCGTTCTCGCCCACCACGGTGGTGCAGGCCGCCACGCCCGACGCATCTCCGGCCGCGGCACCCGCGCCGGCGCCGCTTGCTGCCGCGCCTTCCGCAGCGCCGGCCGCCAAGGTTCCCGCCCCCGCTCCAGCTCCGACCCCAGCCCGTCAGCCGCGCCGCACCCAGGCGCCCGCTGCCGTGGCCGATGGCGTCGCTGCCAGCGGCAACTACACGGTCCAGCAGGGCGATACGCTCTACTCGATCGCCGGCGATGCCTCGCAGGGCGTCGATTCGGTGTCGCTGGAGCAGATGCTGCTCGCGCTCTACCGCAACAACCCCAACGCCTTCATCGGCGGGAACATCAACCGGATCAAGTCCGGGGCCGTGCTGAAGGTGCCGAGCGCCCAGCAGGCCCAGTCGGTGAGCCCGCGCGAGGCGCGCCGCGAAGTGGTGGCGCGCACGCAAGGTTTCGACAGCTATCGCAGCCGCCTGGCCGCCGCCGCTGCCGCCAAGTCGGTGGAAGCCGGCTCGGGCCGCGAGCAGTCGGGCAACGTGACGGCGCGCGTTCAGGACACCACGGTGCCGAACGCGGGTCCGCGTGACGAACTGAAGCTGTCGAAGGCCGAGAAGGGCGCGCAGGCCAAGGCGGAAGCCGACGTGGCCAACCAGCGCAAGCTGAAGGACGCCGAGTCGCGCGTCGCCGATCTCGAAAAGAATATCTCCGACATGCAGCGCCTGATGGAGCTGAAGAACGCGGAGCTTTCGAAGCTTAACCAGAACGGCCAGCCAGCCAAGGGCGCCACGGCCGCTGCGGCGGCTACGGGCGCAGCCCCCGCTGCAGGCAAGGCCGCCGATACCGCCGCCGCGCCGGCGCCGACGGTTGTACCAGCCGAGCCGGCCAAGGCCGATGCACCGAGCACCGCCACGCCGGAACCGGCGCCGGCCGCTGCCACCGCTGCGGCCTCGGCGCCGACGGCCACGGCTGCGGCGCCGTCCGCATCGGCAGCGCAGGCCAGCGCTTCGGCCCCGGCTGCCGCCGCTTCGGCGCCGGTTGCCGCGAAGAAGAAGCCGCCTGTCGTCCAGCCGATGCCCGAGCCGTCGTTCCTTGACGAACTGCTCGCCAATCCGATGCTGCTGCCGGGCGCGGGTGTGCTGGTTGCGTTGCTTGGCGGATATGCGTACTATCGCCGCCGCCAGAAGCAGAAGGCGAGCGAAAACACCGGTTTCGGTGACAGCATCCTGTCCCAGGAAAGCACGGTCATGGCCGGCGGACACTCGTTGTTCGGCACGGCTGGCGGCCAGAGCGTCGACACGTCGCAGCACAGCGTGTTCGGCGCCGACTTCCGCATCGGCAACAACTCGCCCGAAGCGACCGAAGTCGACCCGATCGCCGAGGCCGAGGTGTACATCGCGTACGGACGCGACGTGCAGGCCGAGGAAATCCTGCGCGAAGCGTTGCAACAGAATCCGGAGCGCCAGGCTATCCGCCTGAAGCTGCTGGAGATTTACAACACTCGTCAGGATGTGGAAGGTTTCCGAGTGATCGCAGAAGAAATGTTCGCCCAGGTAGGCGGACAAGGTGCGGACTGGCAACAGGTCGCGGAAATGGGCCGGAAGCTGGACCCGAGCAACGCGCTGTACCTGTCGGTGGCGCCGGACGCCACGGCGGAAGCCGACACGACGACGCCGGCGGCCGATCAGTGGCGCACGCAAGACCCCGCGCAGTCGCTGCAGGAGCCTGTCCAGGCATCGGCCATGCCGGACCTGGCGCTGCCGCTCGATGCGTTCCCGGCACCCGCGCCGGGCGAGCCGATCGTGGCACCGGAGTCGGCCGCGCTGGTGTTCGGTAACGAGTTCCAGTCGGAACCGGTAGCCCGTCTGGACGACGTCCTGGACGAGCGCCACGACGACGGGCTGAATCTGCCGGCGGATGGCGATCGCCATCTGGCCGACGTGCCGGCGCTCGATACCCCGACGCGTTCGCGTCCGCTGGAATTCGACATGTCCAGCCTGTCGCTGGACCTGAACGCCGTGAATCCGGGTGCTGCCGTCGCGGACGAGCCGGCCCCGGTGGCCGCGTTCGATGCCCCGTCGCTGACGGAATCGACCGTGCCGCTGCCGGCGCCGACGATGCTCCAGAACGGCAAGCTGGTCGAGCCGATCGACCTGACCCGTGTCACGTCCGAAGGCCTGGGCGATTCCACCCATGGGGTGTCGGCCAGCACGCTGTCGGTCACCGGCATGGATGGTAGCCGCGACATGCAGATCAAGCTGGACCTGGCGCGTGCCTATATCGAGATCGGTGACAAGGAAGGCGCCCGCGAGCTGCTGCAGGAAGTGGTGGAGCAGTCGGAAGACCCGCTGCAGACCGAGGCCCGCACGCTGCTGCGCGACGTCGCCTGACGCGGGATGGCCCGCGGGTTCCGACCCAAAGGCCGGTATGATGCAGGGTTTGCGACACGCCGTTGATACGGGGTGCCGCAGCCCGAAGCGATGCGCCGGAAGCGTCCCTTCCGGCGCATTTTGTTTTTGGGCATCGCCACACTCATGAATCGCATCGCCATCGGACTTCACTACGACGGTTCGGCCTTTTCCGGCTGGCAGTCGCAGCCCCACCGCAATACCGTGCAGGACCGCCTGGAAGACGCCATCGAGCGCTTTGCGGGGACGCGCCTGCTGACCACGGTGGCGGGGCGGACCGATACCGGCGTGCATGCGCTGGGCCAGGTGATCCATCTGGATACCGAGCTGGATCGCGACAAGTTCTCGTGGGTGCGCGGCGTCAATGCCTTCCTGCCGCCGTCGATCGCGCTGCAATGGGCCGAGCCGGTGGACGAAGGCTTCCACGCGCGCTTTCTGGCCTACGAGCGGATGTATTACTACGCGCTCTACACCGGCCCGCACCGCGTGCCGATGATCCACGGCCGGGCGGGCTACCAGATGCTGCCCCCGGGGCAGCGGATCGACGTCGATGCGATGCGCGCGGCCGCGGCCTGCCTGCTGGGCGAGCATGATTTCTCGGCCTTCCGCGCAGCCGAATGCCAGGCCAAGTCGCCGGTCAAGACAATGTACGACGTGACGATCCGCGACGACGGTCACTGGGTGTTCCTGCGCTTTCGCGCCAGCGCCTTCCTGCACCACATGGTGCGCAACCTGATGGGCTGTCTGGTGGCCGTGGGGCGGGGCCGCTATCCGGCGGAATGGATGGCCGAGGTGCTGGCCGGCCGCAACCGCCAGAAGGCCGCGCCGACGTTCATGCCCGACGGGCTGTACCTGGTCGACGTGAAGTATCCTGAGCCGTACCGGCTTCCCAGGGCGGATGCGTCCGCCAGCTTCTTCCACGGAGTATTTGCCGATGGTTCCGACAATGGCGACTGATTCGGGCCGCGTGCCGCCGCGCACGCGTATCAAGATCTGCGGCCTGACGCGCCCGGAAGACGTGCGCGCCGCCGTCGATGCCGGCGCCGATGCCATCGGCCTGGTGTTCTACGACAAGAGCCCGCGCTTCGTGGACGTGGCGCGAGCGGCGGCGCTGGCCGAGCAGGTGCCCCCGTTCGTAACCGTGACCGGCCTGTTCGTCAACGCCGATGCCGAGGAAGTGGCGCATGTCACCGAGCGTGTGCCGCTGACGCTACTCCAGTTCCATGGCGACGAGACGGCGCAGCAATGCACGGATATCGCCCGCCGTTGCCGGCTACCGTTTGTGCGGGCGGCCCGTGTCCAGTTGGGGCTCGATTTGGTAGAATTCGGCGATCAATACCGTGACGCTGCCGGCCTGTTGCTCGACGCCTTCGTGGAAGGCTATGGCGGTGGCGGCCACGTCTTCGACTGGACCCTGATTCCTGCTCAATGGCTTCCGCCCAATCCGACCAGCCTGCCCGCAAGCGACGCTCCTCGCATCGTTTTGAGTGGTGGGTTGAACGCGCAAAACGTCGCTGGTGCGATTGAGCGCGTGCGCCCCTACGCCGTGGATGTGAGCAGCGGCGTGGAGGCGTCGAAGGGTGTGAAGGACCACGCCCGCATTGCCGCGTTTGTGCGCGCCGTGCGCATGGCGGATGCAGGACAGGCCGGCCAGTAGCGCCACCCGGCAACAATCCCGCGCCGTCCCCGCCCGCCACCGGTCGCCCGGTGCCTCGATCGCCCCCGATCGCCTGATATCGAATTTGATGCGCTTCGCCGCCATTGTGCGCGAGGCGCCACCTGAGAGCCTGGACATGTACGACTTGCCCGATTCCCGAGGCCATTTCGGCCCGTATGGCGGTAGCTTCGTTTCCGAAACCCTGGTCCACGCGCTGGATGAACTGCGCGAGGCCTATGCGCACTACCAGCAGGACGCGGACTTCAACGCCGAATTCCAGCGCGAGCTGAAGCACTTTGTCGGCCGCCCGTCGCCGATCTATCACGCGCAGCGCTGGAGCGAGACGCTGGGCGGCGCCCAGATTTTCTTCAAGCGCGAGGACCTGAACCACACCGGCGCCCACAAGATCAACAACGTAATCGGCCAGGCGCTGCTGGCCAAGCGCATGGGCAAGAAGCGCGTGATCGCCGAGACCGGCGCCGGCCAGCACGGCGTGGCCACGGCCACCATCGCCGCGCGCTTCGGCATGGAGTGCGTGGTCTACATGGGCTCCGAGGACGTGCGCCGCCAGGCGGCCAACGTCTACCGCATGAAACTGCTGGGCGCCACGGTGGTGCCGGTGGAAAGCGGCTCGAAGACGCTCAAGGACGCGCTCAACGAAGCGATGCGCGACTGGGTGACCAACGTCGAAACCACGTTCTACATCATCGGCACGGTAGCCGGCCCGCACCCGTATCCGATGATGGTGCGTGACTTCCAGTGCGTGATCGGCGAGGAATCGAAGGTGCAGATGCCCGAGCTGACCGGCCGCCAGCCCGATGCCGTGATCGCCTGCGTGGGCGGCGGCTCGAACGCGATGGGTATTTTCTACCCGTACATCGACCACAAGGACGTGCAGCTGATCGGCGTGGAAGCGGCTGGCGACGGCCTGGACACCGGGCGCCACGCGGCGTCGCTGACCGGCGGCTCGCCGGGCGTGCTGCACGGCAACCGCACTTACCTGCTGCAGGACGAGAACGGCCAGATCATCGAGACCCATTCGGTATCGGCCGGCCTGGACTACCCCGGCGTGGGTCCCGAGCACGCGTGGCTCAAGGACATCAACCGCGCGCAGTACGTGCCGATCACCGATGACGAAGCGCTGAAGGCGTTTCACGACTGCTGCCGGATCGAAGGCATCATCCCCGCGCTGGAATCGAGCCATGCCATCGCCTACGCGTGCAAGCTGGCGCCGACGCTGCCCAGGGACAAGCTGCTGCTGGTGAACCTGTCCGGTCGTGGCGACAAGGACATGCACACCGTGGCCGAACGTGGAGGCTTGAAGCTGTAATGCGTGCGCTGCCCCCTGACACCCCCAAGCGGAAGAGGGCGGCGCCGCGGCGCCGTTCGACATCCTCGACACCGCAGCCGTCCGCCTGTACCAGGAAGACGCGCTCGAAGGCATCAAGCGCATCGAAGACGGGTCGGTCGACCTGATCGTCGCCGATCCGCCCTATGGCCTGGGCAAGGACTATGGCAACGATTCCGACCTGCTGTCGGGCGATGCCTACCTGGAATGGTCCGAGCGCTGGATGGATGCCATCATCCCGAAGCTGGCCCCCAAGGGCACGCTGTACCTGTTCTGCACGTGGCAGTACTCGCCCGAGCTGTTCGTGATGCTCAAGAAGCGGCTGACGATGATCAACGAGATCATCTGGGACCGCCGCGTGCCGAGCATGGGCGGCACCACGCGCAAGTTCTCGTCGGTGCACGACAACATCGGCTTCTTTGCCCGCCAGCGCGACTACTACTTCGACCTGGACCCGGTGCGCATTCCGTACGACGCCGAGACCAAGAAGGCGCGCAGCCGTCCGCGCTTCGAGGGCAAGAAGTGGCTCGAAGTGGGCTACAACCCGAAGGACCTGTGGAGCGTGCCGCGCATTCACCGGCAGGACCCCGAGCGCGCCGATCATCCGACGCAGAAGCCGCTGGAGATCGTCGAGCGCATGGTGCTGTCGAGCTGCCCGCCGGGCGGCGTCGTGCTTGACCCGTTCACGGGCAGCGGCACCACGGCTGTGGCCTGCGTGCGCCACGGCCGGCGCTTTGTCGGCTTTGAGATGAATCCGCAGTACGCCGCGCTGGTGCGCGACCGCGTGACGGCTGCCCAGCCGGTGTACGCGCAGATCCAGCCCGATGCTCCCGAGACCCTGGCTGCTGCCAACGACGATGCCAGTGACGAGGCATCGGCGGTGCAGCGCCTTATCTGATTCGATGGCCAACGACATGTCCCGTATCCAGAAGACTTTCGCGGCACTGGCCGCGCAGCAGAAGAAGGGCCTGATTCCGTTCATTACCGCCGGCGACCCGGCGCCCGCGCTGACCGTGCCGCTGATGCACGCGCTGGTGGAGGGCGGCGCCGACGTGATCGAGCTTGGCGTGCCGTTTTCGGACCCCATGGCCGATGGCCCGGTGATCCAGCGCGCCTCGGAGCGCGCCCTGGCGCAAGGCGTCTCGCTGACGCAGGTGCTGGCCTGGGTCAAGGAATTCCGCCAGACCAACGACACCACGCCGGTGGTGCTGATGGGCTATGCCAACCCGATCGAGCGCATGGGCGAGGAAACCTTCGCCAAGGCCGCCTCGGCGGCGGGCGTGGACGGCGTGCTGGTGGTCGACTACCCGCCAGAGGAATGCGAGTCGTTTGCCGGGCTGATGCACGCCAACCAGATGGATCCGATCTTCCTGCTGGCGCCGACGTCGACCGACGACCGCATCGCGGCCGTGGCCAAGGTGGCCAGCGGCTATCTGTATTACGTGTCGCTCAAGGGTGTGACCGGTTCGGCGCAGATCGACCTGGAAAGCGTGGCGGCCCGCCTGCCGCTGATCAAGCAGCACGCCAACCTGCCCGTGGGCGTGGGCTTCGGCATCCGCGACGCGCAGACGGCACGCGCCATCGGCAGCGTGTCGGATGCCGTGGTGATCGGCAGCCGCCTGGTGCAACTGCTGGAAGACGCCCCGCGCGAGAAGGCCGTGGAAGCCCTGCGTGCCTTTATCGCCGACATCCGCCAGGCACTCGACGCCTGAACGCGTGTCGAAAGCGTGTCGAAAGCGTGACGAGTTGCCCGGAGAACGTGGACGAATTGCTGCTTGTTGAGACGTATAAAGCACAATCGTCGCGTTTTGCTTAGTCGGGCCGTGCCGGGCGTGGTAAATTCGCGGCCTGATTCCCTGCCGTCCCCTGTGTCCGCCCCTCAGAAAGGGGGTGTCGATGCGCGGGCGGCAGCTATCCGAAAGGAGCTTTCATGAGCTGGTTGGATAAACTCCTGCCTCCCAAGATTCAACAGACCGACCCCTCCACCCGCAAGGGCATTCCGGAAGGGCTGTGGGTCAAGTGCCCGTCGTGCGAGTCGACGCTGTACCGCACCGACGTGGAAGCCAATCTGCACGTCTGCCCGAAGTGCGACCACCACATGCGCATCCGCTCGCGCGAGCGCCTGGACAAGCTGCTGGACGCCGAAGGCCGCTTCGAGATCGGCCAGGAAATCGTGCCGGTGGACGCGCTGAAGTTCAAGGACACGAAAAAGTATCCGGACCGCATCAAGGCCGCCATGGATGACACGGGCGAGACCGACGCGATGGTGGTCGTGGGCGGCGCGATCCACACGATTCCGGTGGTCGTGGCCTGCTTCGAATTCGAGTTCATGGGCGGTTCGATGGGCTCCGTGGTCGGCGAGCGCTTCGCGCGCGGCGCGCAAGCCGCGCTGGAGCAGAAGGTGCCGTTCATCTGCGTGACCGCCACGGGCGGTGCGCGCATGCAGGAAAGCCTGCTGTCGCTGATGCAGATGGCCAAGACGACGGCCATGCTGAACCAGCTGGCCAGCGCAAAGCTGCCGTTCATCAGCGTGCTGACCGACCCGACCATGGGCGGCGTGTCGGCATCGTTCGCGTTCCTGGGCGATGTGGTGATTGCCGAGCCCAAGGCGCTGATCGGCTTTGCCGGCCCGCGCGTGATCGAGCAGACCGTGCGCGAGAAGCTGCCGGAAGGCTTCCAGCGCGCCGAGTTCCTGCTGCAGAAGGGCGCCATCGACATGATCGTCGACCGTCGCCGCCTGCGCGCGGAACTGGCCCAGTTGCTGGCGCTGCTGCAGAAGCAGCCGGCCGATGCGGTGGCCTGACGCGGTAGCGTGATTTGCAGGACAATGGCGCGGGTACCCACCCGCGCCATTTTGTTTTTTAGTCGTGTCGTCATACAGCATGCCCATCTTCCACACTCTCCCCGACTGGCTTCAGCACTTGGAAACCGCCCATCCCGTGGGCATCGACATGGGATTGACGCGTATCACGCGCGTCAAGGAAGCGCTGGGCTTGCGCATCGACGCCGTGGTGTTCACGGTGGGCGGCACCAACGGCAAGGGATCGACCTGCGCGATGCTCGAACGCATCCTGCTGGAGGCTGGCTACAAGGTGGGCCTGCATACGTCGCCCCACCTGATCACCTTCAACGAGCGTGCCCGCCTGAACGGCGAGCAGGCCACCGACGCGCAGCTGCTGCCGCACTTCGAGGCCGTGGAGCGCGCCCGCACCAGCTTTGCCGATCCGGTCAGCCTGACGTATTTCGAATTCACGACGCTGGCCATCATCCACATGTTCGCGGCGGCCGGGCTGGACGCGATCATCCTGGAAGTGGGCCTGGGCGGCCGACTGGACGCGGTCAACGTGATCGACACGGACTGCGCGGTCATCACCAGCGTCGACATCGACCACACCCAGTACCTGGGCGACACGCGCGAGAAAATCGGCTATGAAAAGGCCGGCATCTTCCGCCCCCACGTGCCGGCCATCTGCGGCGACCCGCTGCCGCCGCAATCGCTGATCGACCATGCCGAGGCCATTGGCGCCGACCTTTGGCTGGTGGGCCGCGACTTCCGCCACCAGGCCGCCGCAGGCCAGGAGCGACAGCAATGGGACTGGACCGGCCGCGACCGCAAGCTCAACGGGCTGGGCTACCCGGCATTGCGGGGCGCCAACCAGTTGCTGAACGCGTCGGCGGCGCTGGCGGCGCTGCAGGCCATGCGCCCCCGCCTGCCGGTCAGCGCGCAGGAAGTGCGCAACGGGCTGGCCTTCGTGGAACTGCCGGGCCGCTTCCAGGTAATCCCGGGGCGCCCGGCCGTGATCCTCGATGTGGCGCATAATCCGCACGCGGCGGCCACGCTGGGCCAGAACATGGAAAACATGGGGTTTTTCCGCTACACCTATGCGGTGTTCGGGGCCATGGCGGACAAGGACATCGCGGGCGTGCTGCGCCACGTGGCCGACAAGGTGGACCACTGGTGCCTGTGCGACTTGCCCACGGCGCGCGCTGCCACGGCCAGTGACCTGCGCGAGGCACTGGACGCCACGGGCTTCCAGGAAGGGCCGGACAACACCGCGGCATGCTTCTCGAGTCCGGAACTGGCGTATCGCGATGCCATCGAGAGGGCAACCGAGAATGATAGAATCCTGGTCTTCGGATCGTTCCATACCGTGGCTGGCGTGATGGCATATCGCGCCACGCAGGCCAACTGAATCGCTGAACTGCATTGCTGAGTCGATTCCTGGCTGAACTCCCGGGCCGGATCGGCATCACACCGAACACCACTCTTTGGGCATCTATGGGCCTGCTTTCGCTGTTCTCGACCCGCAAGGGCACTGACCCGGCACCCGAACGCGGCGCTCGCCGTACACGGGCGGAATCCGGCGCCGGCATCGGCGCGTCGCGCCGGCAGGCCGACGAATACGCGGATGACACCCTCGACCCCGACTTCCCCCAGAAACAACGTGCACGTCGCCGGCTGATCGGCGCCGTGGTGCTGCTTGCCGCGGCGGTCATCGTGCTGCCGATCGTTTTCGAGCACAAGCCACGGCCTGTGTCGGACGACGTGGCCGTCAGCGTGGCCAACGGCCAGGGCGCGCAGAAGCCCAAGGTCGAGGCGCGCAAGGCGCAGGCGCTGCCGCCGTCGGCCAATGCCAGCCGCAACGACGCCGCGCTGGACGCAGGCGAGGAAATCGTCAACGCACCGGCGGCCGACAAGCCGAAGGCGGACGCGAAGCCCGAGGTCAAGGCCGACACCAAGGTGGCCGAAGCCAGGCCTGCCGAGAAGCCTGCGGACAAGCCGGCCGACAAGCCCGCTGCCGCCAACACCAAGTACCTGATCCTGATTGGCGCGTTCTCTTCGGAAGAGCGCGCGAAGAACTGGCTGGCCAAGCTCAAGGAGAGCAAGGTGCCGGCGTTCGTCGAAAAGAAGACGCTGGCCGACGGCGACCGCATCCTGCTGCGCGCGGGCCCGTTTGCCAGCCGCGACGCCGCCGATGCGGCCGACCGGAAGGTGCGGTCGATCGGCCTCACCTCCAGGGTGGTGGAGCAGTAACTTCCCGGACGGCAATGTTGCCGTCATCCCTGACGCTGAAGACATCCCGGTTGCACGGCGGCAGTTCGCCCCCATCTGACAGGAACCCGCATCGCACGCATGGCTTTTACCTTCTTTGACTATGGCGTGGCCTTCATCCTGGTGTCGTCGGCCCTGATTGGCGTGCTGCGCGGCCTGGTGCGCGAGGTACTGGCCCTGGTGGGCTGGGTCGTGGCATTCGTGCTGGCGTATCACTTTGGCGGCATGGCCGCGAAGTGGATGCCGGAATCGCTGCCGGGCGGCGAGCTGACGCGCAGTGCGCTGGGCTTCCTGACCGTGTTCTTCGGCACGTGGATCGTGTCGGCGCTGGCCGGGGCGATCCTGGGCCAGTTGCTGGAAACCACCGGGCTGAAGCCGGCGGACCGTGGCCTGGGCCTTGTGTTCGGGCTGGCGCGGGGTGTACTGATCGTGATGCTGATCGTCGTGCTGGCGGGGCTCACGAAGTTGCCGGATGAACCGTTCTGGCGCGACGCGGTGTCGCGCCCGTATGTGATCCAGGCGATGGGCGAACTGCGCCAATGGCTGCCGCCCGACCTGGCCAAGTACGTGAAGACCTGAATCGAGACGCGAGCGCTTGAACGTTTCACGCTCGCGGCGCAGTATCAACGCAGTTCCGTCGCGTACATGACGGAGCAGCGCCCCTGAATCAATTTGCCTTTCCTGGGAGTTCGGCATGTGCGGTATCGTCGGCGTGGTTTCCACCAGCCCTGTCAACCAACTGATCTATGACAGCCTGCTGCTGTTGCAACACCGCGGACAGGATGCAGCCGGCATCGCCACGGCCAATGGCAGCACCTTCCACATGCACAAGGCCAACGGCCTGGTGCGCGACGTGTTCCGCACGCGCAACATGCGCGGCCTGCCGGGCACGTCCGGTATCGGCCAGGTGCGTTACCCGACCGCCGGCTCCGCATCGAGCGAGGAAGAAGCCCAGCCGTTCTACGTGAACGCGCCGTACGGCATCATCCTGGCCCACAACGGCAACCTGACCAATTCGGATCAGCTGCGCGAGGAGATGTTCCGCCGCGACCGTCGCCACATCAACACGCATTCGGATTCCGAAGTGCTGCTGAACGTGCTGGCCGACGAGCTGTATCGCGCCAGCAATGGCAAGTCGCTGGAGCCGGAGACCATCTTCACGGCAGTCAGCGGCATGCATCGCCGCGTGAAGGGCGCCTATGCCATCACCGCGCAGATCTCGGGCTACGGCCTGCTGGCCGTGCGCGACCCGTTCGGCATCCGCCCGCTGTGCATCGGCAGCGTGGACACGCCGACTGGCAAGGAATACCTGATTGCCTCGGAATCGGTGGCGCTCGAAGGCATGGGCTACACCATGGAGCGCGACGTGGCGCCGGGCGAGGCGATCTTCATCGACCTGGACGGCAAGTTCCACAGCAAGCAGTGCGCCGACAACCCGCAGCTGACGCCGTGCATCTTTGAATTCGTGTACCTGGCGCGCCCGGACTCGTGCATCGACGGCGTGCCCGTCTACGACGCCCGCCTGCGCATGGGCGACTATCTTGCCGAGAAGATCCGCCGCGAAGTGCCGGCTGGCGAGATCGACGTGGTCATGCCGATTCCCGATTCGAGCCGTCCGGCCGCCATGCAGGTGGCCAACGCGCTGGGCGTGCCGTACCGCGAGGGCTTCTTCAAGAACCGCTATGTGGGCCGCACGTTCATCATGCCGGGCCAGGCGGTGCGCAAGAAGTCCGTGCGCCAGAAGCTGAATGCCATGGGCGTGGAGTTCAAGGGCAAGAACGTGCTGATCGTCGACGACTCGATCGTGCGCGGCACCACGTCGTTCGAGATCGTGCAGATGGCCCGCGACGCGGGCGCCAAGAAGGTGATCTTTGCCTCGGCAGCGCCGCCCGTGAAGTTTCCGAACGTGTACGGCATCGACATGCCCACGCGCGCCGAGCTGGTCGCGCATGGCCGCACCGACGAGGAAGTGGCGCGCATGATCGGCGCCGACCAGCTGGTGTACCAGGACGTGGAATCGATGAAGCAGGCCGTGCGCGACATCAACCCGAACCTGCGCGACTTCGACGCGTCGTGCTTCGACGGCAAGTACATCACCGGCGATATCGACGAGGCCTACCTGGACCGCCTGGAAACGGCGCGCAGCCAGGCCGACCGCGAAGGTACCAACGGCGGCGACACCGAGAGCTCGCAGCTGCACCTGCAGCGCTCGGGCGGCAACGAATAACAACCACAACATTGGGCAGCACAGCAGCATGAGCGAACCGTTCCAACCCGAGTCCTACGGCATTGACACCCTTGGCGTGCGCGCCGGCACGCTGCGTACCGGCGAGTTCATGGAGCACTCGGAGGCGATGTACCTGACCTCCAGCTTCTGCTTCAACAGCGCCGCCGAGGCCGCCGAGCGGTTTGCCAACTCGGAAGAGGGCTACACGTACTCGCGCTTCACCAACCCGACCGTGTCGATGTTCCAGTCGCGCCTGGCCGCGCTGGAAGGCGCCGAGGCCTGCATGGCCACGGCGTCGGGCATGAGCGCGATCCTGTCGGTGGCGCTGGCGACGCTGCAGTCCGGGGACCACCTGGTCAGCTCGCGTTCGATCTTCGGGTCGACCATGACGCTGTTCAACACGATCCTGGCCAAGTTCGGCGTCGAGACGACCTACGTCGACGGCACCGACCTGGCGGCCTGGCGTGCGGCCGTGAAGCCCAATACGAAGCTGTTCTTCCTGGAAACGCCGTCGAACCCGCTGACCGAGATTTCGGACATCGCGGCCGTGGGCGAGATCGCGCACAACGCGGGCGCGCTGTTCGTGGTGGACAACTGCTTCTGCTCGCCGGCGCTGCAACAGCCGATCAAGTTCGGTGCCGACGTGGTGGTGCATTCGGCCACCAAGCACATCGACGGCCAGGGCCGCGTGCTGGGCGGCGCCGTGCTGGGCAAGCACGACTTCATCATGGGCAAGGTCTTCCCGTTCGTGCGTACGGCCGGCCCGACGCTGTCGGCCTTCAACGCCTGGGTGATGCTCAAGGGCATGGAAACGCTGGCGATCCGCATGGAGCGCCATTCGCAGAGCGCGCTGGCGCTGGCCGGGTTCCTGGAGTCGCACCCGGCCGTGAACCGCGTGTTCCACCCGGCGCTGAAGTCGCACCCGCAGTACGAGGTGGCCCAACGCCAGCAAAGCGGCGGCGGGGCCATCGTGTCGTTCGAGCTGAAGGGCGATGCGCCGGAACAGATGCGTGCCAACGCCTGGCGCGTGATCGACAACACGAAGCTGTGCTCGATCACGGGCAACCTGGGTGACACCCGCACGACCATCACGCATCCGTACACGACCACGCACGGCCGTGTAGCCCCGGAAGCGAAGGCTTCGGCAGGCATCACCGAGGGTTTGATCCGCCTGGCCGTGGGCCTGGAATCGGTGGAAGACCTGAAGGCCGATTTGCTGCGGGGTCTGGGCCAGTAAAGA
Source organism: Cupriavidus sp. EM10 (assembly GCF_018729255.1). NCBI lineage: Bacteria > Pseudomonadati > Pseudomonadota > Betaproteobacteria > Burkholderiales > Burkholderiaceae > Cupriavidus > Cupriavidus sp. EM10. The sequence goes on along the minus strand of NZ_CP076060.1, from coordinate 2,386,441 downwards.
TTTCTCTGGTTTTTCTCCCCTCTCCCGCCTGCGGGAGAGGGGCCGGGGGAGAGGGCAGCAGTCCGGTAGCAGATTCGCTTACCGCAGCAAGCGCCTGCGCAGCAGCACCAGCGCCGCCACCAGCGCCACCGCCGCATAGGCCGCCAGTACGGCCAGATGCACCGCGGCGTTTTCCACCGGCCTTCCCAGCATCAACGGACGAATCAGTGCCACTGCGTGCGCCAGCGGCAGGACCATCGTCGCCTTCTGCGCGCCTTCGGGCAGTTGCTCCAGCGGGAAGAACACACCCGACAGCAGCAGCATCGGCGTCATGATCAACGTCTGGTAGAACATGAAGAAGTCGTAGCTCGGCGCCAGCGCCGTGATGATCATCGCCAGGCTGGCGAAGGCGATGCCAGCCAGCACGATCACCGGCAGCGCGGCCAGCGCACCCGGGAACTGCGCATAGCCGAGCAGGCCCGCCACGATCATGATGGCCGCGCCCGACAGCACCGCCTTGCTGGCCGCCCAGAGCACCTCCCCCAGCACCACGTCGCCGAGTGTCAGCGGCGCATGCATGATGGCCTCCCACGTGCGCTGCACGTGCATGCGCGAGAACGCCGAATACATCGCCTCGAAACTGGCCGACATCATCACGCTCGATGCCGTGGTGCCGGCCGCCAGGAAGGCGATATACGACACGCCGTGTACCTGGCCCACCAGCAGGCCCAGGCCAAGGCCCAGCCCGAACAGGTAGATCATCGGATCGGCCAGGTTGCCGATCATCGACGGGATGGCCAGCTTCTTCCAGACCATGTAGTTGCGATACCAGACCATCATCCAGTTGCGCCCGTTGCGCGGCAGCAGGGGTTGGGGATAGTGCTGGGGGGCCGTCGATGCCGCCAAATCTGGCGAAATTGCGACGTCGGGATTGCGTGGATCCTGTTCGCTCATCTCAGTCTCTCAATCTCTCATCTCGCGGCCGGTCAGCTTGAGGAAAACGTCCTCGAGATTGGCCGGGCGGTGCAGGTAGCGCACGCCGCCCTTGCCGTGCAGCGCGGCCAGCAGGGGATCGGGGTCGCGCACGTAGCAGAACAGCGTCTCGCCGCGCATTTCACAGCGGTCGGCCAGCGGCGTCAGCGTGTGGCGCAGCGGTTCCAGTTCATCGCCATAGACTTCCACCACATCGCAGCCGATCTCGCGATCGATCAGCTCGTGCGGCTTGCCTTCGGCGATCTTGCGCCCGGCGTCGATCACGCACAGGTGGTTGCAGAGCCGTTCGGCCTCTTCCATGAAGTGGGTGGTGAGCAGGATGGTCTTGCCCGCGCCCAGCAGCGACTTGAGGCGTTCCCAGATCAGATGGCGCGCCTGCGGGTCAAGGCCCGTGGTGGGCTCGTCCATGACCAGCAGGTCCGGATCGTTGATCAGCGCGCGGGCCACGGTCAGGCGCCGGCGCATGCCGCCAGACAGGTCGCGCACCTGCGCATGGGCCTTGTTCTCCAGCCGCGCGAACTCCAGCAGCTTCGGCACCTGCTCGGCAATCCTGGCCGACGACAGCCCGAAATACCGGCCGAAGATGCGCAGGTTTTCGATCACAGAGAAATCGGGGTCGAGATTGTCGAACTGCGGCACCACGCCCACGCGCATGCGGGCCTGCGGGGCGCGCAGGGGGATCGGTTCGCCGCACAGTGTCAGCGTGCCGGATTCGGGCGTGGTCAGCCCCAGCAGCATGCGCAGCGTGGTGGTCTTGCCGGCGCCATTGGGGCCCAGCAGTCCGAAACATTGGCCCGGCTGGACTTCCAGGTCGAGATTGTCGACGACGAGCTGGTCGCCGTAGCGTTTGCGCACATTGCGCATCTGAAGGATGGCAGTCAAGGCAAAGTCCCTGCGAGCGATTTGCTCCCATTATGCCGGCCATCGCGTGACGCATTGTTGGCGCATCGCAGCAAGACAATTCCATTCGCAGGGTCATACGGGCACGCATGGGCGGAGTGGGGGAGGCGGCGGGACTGGCAGGGCCGGGCGGACAGGCGTACGCTCATCGTTTTCAGATAACAACGACGTAGCGAGGAGAACCCATGTCTTTCGAACACTGGATCACGTTCGTGCTGACCAGCGTGGTGCTGCTGATCATCCCCGGGCCGACCATCCTCCTGGTGATCGGCGATGCCCTTGCGCATCGCGGCCGCAGTGCCTATGCCACGGTGGCTGGCGTGGCCGCTGGAGACCTGACCGCCTTTACGCTGTCGATGGCGGGCCTGGGCGCGGTCCTGGCGGCCTCGGCCACGCTGTTCACGGGCCTGAAATGGGCCGGCGCCGCCTACCTGGTCTATCTGGGCGTGCAGGCCCTGCGCACCGCCGGTCGTGCGCGCTCGCTCGATGTGGCGTCGCAGTCGGGCAGCGGACGCCAGCGCTTTGCCAAGGCATGGCTGGTGACGGCGCTGAACCCGAAGAGCATCGTGTTCTTTGTGGCCTTCGTGCCCCAGTTCATCGACGCCAAACTGGCCTTCTGGCCGCAGGCTGTGGTGCTGATTCCGACGTTCGTGGTGCTGGCTACGGCGAATGCCATGGTCTATGCGCTGCTGGCCCGCTCGCTGGCCACGCGGCTGACCTCGCAGCGCGCGCAAGCCAACGTGCAGCGCGCGGGCGGCATCACGCTGATCGGCGCCGGGGCGTTGATCGCCACGCGCACCTGACATTTCGATCGCTTCCCGGCCAGCCGGGAAACGTGGACGAAAAAAACCGCCAGCGAACTGGCGGTTTTTCTTTGGCAATGCCCGAATCAGTAGAGCTTCTTCGGCAGCATTTGCATGCGCAGACGCTTGCGCAGACGGGCCTCGGCAGCCTTCTTCTTGCGCTTGCGCTCGGTCGTCGGCTTTTCGTAGGCGGTGCGGCTCTTCAGTTCCACGATCAGTCCAGTCTGCAGAATGGAGCGACGGAAACGACGCATTGCAACTTCAACGGGCTCGCCCGGTTTCAGAACGATCTTAGTCAATTCAGTCCTTCAGGATAACCGCCAGAGGCGGTGGGTTCATAGGAGGGAAACGTGTCACGCCGGGCTCCGGAGCCTGCCGTGACGGTGGTATCGCACGCTGCGGCGAATGCCGTGGTGCGCCCCCTAGAACCTGCTGCGGACCGAAATCCGTACTGCCTGTGTCAGGGGTGACGGGCCAAATTTTCCTAGCTAGGTAAAAACTTGGCGACTACCTGTTTCCGTGGATATTGCGCAAGAAATACGCCCGGTAAGCTTTTACAGGTATACCGGACGGGAGTCAAGCTATTCAGGGCAATCCGAGATGATACCTCAGATAATGTGCCGGAGTACGCCTTTCGGACTGCCTTTTCGACGGTTTTGCATCGAGGCAACAGGCTACCCCAGGCCGATGTCCGCAACACCAGCGTCATGAGGCGTTCGAAGCGCTTCCTCGCTGCCTGGTCCAGGTCGGAGCCAGCGGCTGTTCATCACAGCCACATCGGCCAGGACTTCCTGGAACGTGCGGGTGAGGGGAGGGTGCCACGGAGCGGTGGCCTGGATGCAGCGGACAAAGAATGCAGCGGAGAAAGAAAAAGGCCGATGCTTTCGCATCGGCCTTCATCTTCTATCGGTTGGCTCCCCGACCTGGGCTCGAACCAGGGACCTACGGATTAACAGTCCGGCGCTCTACCGACTGAGCTATCGGGGAACAGCTGAGAAAGAAATTATAACCAGCTTCTCTTCGTTTCGTCAACAACTTTTTAACGTTTTGTTTGCGTCAGAAGTTGTCGCTGAAACTCTGGTTCGCCTCGAAACCGGCCAGCGCTGGGCGTTTCCGCCTTTTGCTGCGTTGCCGTGTTCAACAGCGAGGCCGCATTATAGCCAGCTTTTTAAATTGTGCAAACAAAAAAATCGCCCGGAGGCGATTTTTCTGCGGAGGCCTTCGACAGTTCAGTCGAACACCGGCGATTCGACGCCCAGCACCTTGTGCAGCTTCGGCGAAGTCGTCGTGTACTGCATGTGGATCTTCTTGTCCGGGAAGATGTACGGTGCGGCGCCGAACGCTGCCAGCGCGGCTTCGTGGAAGCCCGACAGGATCAGCTTCTTCTTGCCCGGGTAGGTGTTGATGTCACCCACGGCAAAGATGCCCGGAATGTTCGTCTCGAACTTCTCGGTATCCACCTTGATCTGCTTGCGCTCCAGGTCCAGGCCCCACTCGGCGATCGGGCCGAGCTTCGGCGACAGGCCGAAGAACACCAGCAGGTCGTCCAGCGGCATGCGGCGGGTCACGCCGTCGCCGCCCGTCACCTTGATCTCGGTGAGCACGCCGTCCTTCTCTTCATAGCCGCCGATCTGGCCGACCATGAATTGCATTTCCATCTGTTCGCACAGGTCGCGCATCTTGGCCACCGACGCGGGCGCGGCACGGAAGCCGTCGCGGCGATGGATCAGCACGATCGACTCCGCCTTGCCATGCAGGTCCAGCGCCCAGTCCAGCGCCGAATCGCCACCGCCGACGATCACCAGGTTGCGGCCGTGGAAGCGGCTGGGCTCCTTCACGCGGTAGAACAGCTGCTTGCCTTCGAACTTGTCGATGCCTTCCACCTTGACCGTGCGCGGCTGGAACGAACCCACGCCGGCGGCGATGAAGATGGTCTTGGTGATGAAGCGGGTTCCGAGCGACGTCTCGATGAAGAAGCGGCCGTCTTCACGGCGTTCGACGACGCTGACTTCCTGCCCCAGGTGGAACGTGGGCGAGAACGGCTCGATCTGCTTGAGCAGGTTGTCGGTCAGTTCCTGGCCCGTGCAGATGGGCACGGCCGGGATGTCGTAGATCGGCTTGTCCGGATACAGTTCCACGCACTGGCCGCCCACTACCTTGAGCGAGTCGATCACGTGCGCCTTGATTTCGAGCAGGCCGAGTTCGAACACCTGGAACAGGCCAACGGGGCCCGCGCCAACGATCAGCGCGTCGATTTCCAGCGGCTGGCCGCCGGTGTTGCCGCCCGCCTGCTGGGTTGCGTCGGCCACGGGATTTGGAATGCTCAAGTCCATATTCGTCCTGATACGTTGTGGGCACGGCAGGTGCCCGGTATTACGGGAAAGCGCGTGGGGACGGCTTTCTGCGACGCCGGGCAGGCAACTCCGGCGTGCCGCCGGCAGGGTCTTGCCACCCGTCGCGTCAGTCTTTCTTAGCGCTGCAGGTATTGCAGCTTGTCGGTGGCGTCCTTCCATTCCTCGGCCTCGGCCAGCGGGGCCTTGGTCTTGGTGATGGACGGCCAGTTGCGGGCCAGCTCGGCGTTCAGGTCAATGAACTGCTGCTGGTCGCCGGGCACATCTTCCTCGGCGTAAATCGCGTTCACCGGGCACTCGGCCACGCACACGGCGCAGTCGATGCATTCGTCGGGATCGATGGCCAGGAAGTTCGGGCCTTCGCGGAAACAATCGACCGGACACACATCAACGCAGTCGGTGTAACGGCAACGGATGCAGGCTTCGGTGACAACGTGAGTCATTTCGGTTCCAGAAAAACGGATCGGTCTTCGATGGGGATATTGTCCAAGGCCGGATTCTTGCCGGTCGCTCTGGCGAGTTGCCCGTTACGCGCCAAACACCGCGCGTGTCAATCGGGATAACTTGGGGCGAGCGAGGGCCGAGGCCTTTCAAAGACCGATATTGTAGCTGAGCCTTCTCGCAAGGATAGTGAGTCTATATAGCCGGGTAAGATAGTTTTCTTATTTCTTTATGTACTTTTGGGACGAAATCGGCGCCGGAGCGGCTTTTGGCGCCAGATTGGGGGTCGATCGGTATCCGTTGCGCGGGATGCCGGACTACTATTCCCCTGTGTCATGCGTGGCTTTTCAGGCCCGCGGGTACACCCGCCGGCCCCCGCCTTACCGCTTCCGTGCCTTGCGCACATGTTGATCGAAAGCAACCTAGCGAAGGGATTTGCTCATGTCCGCCAGCCTGATCTGCCGCCGGATGGCCCGTTTGACCGGTGCAGCGGTACTTTGCGCCATGCTGGGCGCGGGCGCATCGGCCCAGCCAGCGCCAGCCCTACCCGGCGAAATGGCCGATAGCGTGGTGTCGCGCCTGGTGGCGTGGCGGGCCCGCACCGACCAGCCCGTGGCACTGACCGCGCTGACCGCTTTCGACTGGGACAGCTTCAGCGTGATCCGCACCCCGGCGGGCATGGCCATGGCGAACTGCAACCGCGACGGCTTCCTGCCGTGCGACAAGGACCTGCAGCCTTCGCCCGATACCCTGATCCAGGTGCTCCGGTTCGACCGGGCCGGGCAGCCGGTCTACCAGGAACGCATCATGGTGGCGTCTGCCAATTTCGCCGATCCGCTGCCGGCGGCCGTGCCGCGCACGCAGGCCACGCTGGTGACCTGCCCCGGCCAGCAGGGCCAGCGGCTGTGGTGCCTGCAATCGAAGCGGCCCGGCCGGCAGACGTCGCCGGCGCTGCGCGGGCTCGATGGGGGCTGACCATGTGCACCGGCCGGACATCCCCATGCCGCGCGTGACTTTCGGTTAGCATGATGGCCTGACTTCGCCGCGCCCCAGGCCTTGGCTTCGCTATGATCATCCGTTCCCTGCTCGACACCGACCTGTACAAGTTCACGATGATGCAGGTGGTGCTGCACCACTTTCCGCAGGCCGAAGTCGAATACCGCTTCAAATGCCGCAACGCCGGCGTCGACCTGACGCCGTATGTCGACGAAATCCGCGACGAGATCCGCCAACTGTGCGATCTGCGTTTTTCCGACGACGAACTGGCGTACCTGCGTGGCATGCGCTTCATCAAGAGCGATTTCGTCGATTTCCTGGCGCTGTTCCATCTGAACCAGAAATACGTGGTCGTCCAGCCGTCGGCGCAGGGCCATGGCGAGATCGACATCACGATCCGCGGGCCGTGGCTGCATACGATCCTGTTCGAGATCCCGCTGCTAGCAATCGTCAACGAGGTCTACTTCCGCCGGACGCAGCCGCAAGCCGACCTGGCCGAAGGACGACGCCGGCTCGAGGCCAAGCTGGCCCTGCTGAAATCGTCGAAGTACGAGGACTGCGTGATCGCTGACTACGGCACCCGCCGGCGCTTCTCGCGCGACTGGCAGGAAGAGGTGCTGCTGTCGATGCGCGATATCCTGGGCCCGCAGCTTGCCGGCACCAGCAATGTCCACTTCGCCCGGACGCACAACATGACGCCGCTGGGCACGATGGCGCATGAATACCTGCAGGCTTGCCAGGCGCTGGGTCCGCGCCTGCGCGACTCGCAGGTCTATGCGCTGGAGAACTGGGCGCGCGAATATCGCGGCGACCTGGGGATCGCGCTGTCGGATACCTACGGCTTCGATGCGTTCCTGCGCGACTTCGACCTGTACTTCTGCAAGCTGTTCGACGGCGTGCGGCATGACTCCGGCGACCCGTTCGAGTGGGGCGAGCGCATGATCGCCCACTACGCCGCCAACCGCGTCGACCCGCGCGGCAAGACGCTGATCTTCAGCGACGCGCTCAACATCCCGAAGGTCATCGAGCTGTACGAGCGGTTTCATGGCCGCTGCAAGCTGGCGTTTGGCGTGGGCACCAACCTGACCAACGACCTGGGCTACACGCCGCTGCAGATCGTCATCAAGATGGTGCGCTGCAACGGCCAGCCGGTGGCCAAGCTGTCGGACACGCCGGAGAAGACCATGTGCGACGATCCGGGCTACCTTGCGTACCTGCGGCAGGTGTTCGAGGTTCGACACGCGGCCTGACGAGGTTCACTCATCCGTTTCCTTAGTCGGATTCATCCACGGCCAGCGCGGTTTTCCTATAATCGCCGTGCCCGCAACCCTTCAGGCCCACACCATGGAAACGAACGCCGCCCGTGACCGCATCTTCGCCCGCATTCGTGCCGCCCAGGGCAGGGGGGCAACCGTGACGCAGGGCGAGCGCGACGCCGTGGCCGACTACCTGGCGCGCCATCCGCAGGGCCCGCAGCCCGATGTGGCCGAAGACCGCGCCGCCGCCTTCAGCGTGCAGGCACAGAAGATGGCGTCCACGGTGGACCGCGTGGCCACGCTGGCCGAGGTGCCCGGTGCCGTGCTGCACTATCTGGATGGTCTGAAGCTGACGCGCCGCGCCGTAGCCTGGACCAGCCTGGGTGACCTGCCGTGGGCCGCGCAGGGTCTCGACGTGGAATGCCGGCCGCCGGTGCGCGAGCCGCAGGCGGACCGCGAGCATGGCGACCTGGTCGGCATCACCGGCTGCTTTGTGGCGATTGCCGAGACGGGTTCGCTGATGCTGCTGTCGGGCCCCGACACCTTTGCATCGGCCGCGCTGCTGCCCGAAACCCATATCGCCGTGGTGCCGGTCTCGCGCATCGTCGGCAATCTGGAAGAGGCGTTCGCGCGCATGCGCGCCGAGCACGGCGAGTTGCCGCGCGCCACCAATATCATCAGCGGCCCATCGCGCACGGGCGATATCGAGCAAACCATCGTGCTGGGCGCTCACGGCCCGTATCGGGTCCACGTGATCCTCGTCGACCAGCGCTGATCGACGCGCCGCTGCGGCACCGATTCCCACCAGAATCGCGGCACTTTCAGACCATTCGCAAAAGGGTTTGCTTTACACTGAGCCCTTCGCCGCGTGCTGCCGTCCCACCGCCCTGGTAACCACCCCGGACGCGTGCGCCTTGTCGTCTGTCTCACCGTCCGGCCGTGTTTCGCACGGGTCGCCGGGCGTGTGTTGCGATTAAGGAGATTGCTGTCCGATGCGTCGTGTTGCCACGCTGCTTCCTCAATATTTGCTGGCCGCGTTGCTGCTGTCGCCAGCCGTGTCCTTCGCGGCCGATCTCGATGGCGCCTCGCTGTCGCCGGTGTGGGGCGTGCCGTTTGCCGGCATCCTGCTGTCGATCGCGCTGTTTCCGCTGGTCGCGCCCAAGTTCTGGCATCACCACTATGGCAAGATCGCCGCGGCCTGGGGTGCGCTGTTCCTGGTACCGTTCGCCGCGCAGTTCGGCCTGCACGCCGCCGTGGCCAACACGGTTCATGCGCTGCTGGGCGAGTACATCCCGTTCATCGTCCTGCTGACCGCGCTCTATGTGGTGGCGGGCGGCATCTGCGTGCGGGGCAACCTGCACGCCACCCCGCGCCTGAATACCGGTATCCTCGCGCTCGGCACGGTGCTGGCCAGCCTGATGGGCACCACGGGCGCGGCGATGCTGCTGATCCGGCCGCTGTTGCGCGCCAATGACAACCGTCGCCACGTGGCGCACGTGGTGGTGTTCTTTATCTTCCTGGTGGCCAATGCCGGCGGCGCGTTGACGCCGCTGGGCGATCCACCGCTGTTCCTGGGCTTCCTGAAGGGCGTGGAGTTCTCGTGGACGCTGCGCAATATCCTGCCCGAGACGATCTTCATCTGGGTGGTGCTGCTGGCGCTGTTCTACGTCGTCGACCGGTACTACTTCCTCAAGCGCGAGGAAGAGTTGCCGGCCGCGCAGGACCCGACGCCGGACTCGGCGGGCATCCGGCTCGAGGGCAAGATCAATTTCGTGCTGCTGGCCGCCGTGGTGGGGCTGGTGCTGATGAGCGGGCTGTGGAAGCCCGGCATCGCGTTCGACGTCATGGGCACCGAGGTGCCGCTGCCCGCCCTGGTGCGCGATGTGCTGCTTGTGGGCGTGACGCTGGTGTCGCTGCTGGCCACGCCGCATGCCGCGCGCAGCGGCAACGAATTCAACTGGGAGCCGATGCTGGAGGTCGGCAAGCTGTTTGCCGGCATCTTCCTGACGATCATCCCGGTCATCGCCATGCTCAAGGCCGGCACCGATGGCGCGTTCTCGGGCGTGATCCGTGCGGTCAGCGACAACAACGGGCAGCCGATCGACAGCATGTACTTCTGGGCCACCGGCATCCTGTCGTCGTTTCTGGATAATGCGCCGACCTACCTGGTGTTCTTCAATACCGCCGGCGGCGACGCGGCCACGCTGATGACGCGCGATGCCTCGACGCTGGCCGCCATCTCGGCCGGCGCCGTGTTCATGGGCGCCAATACCTATATCGGCAACGCGCCCAACCTGATGGTCAAGGCGATTGCCGAAAGCCGTGGCGTGCGCATGCCGAGCTTCTTCGGCTACATGGCGTGGTCCTGCGCCGTGCTGGTGCCGCTGTTCCTGGTGATGACGTTCCTCTTTTTCCACGTATGACTGCCATGAAGCCCCCCGTCCTTGTCACACGCGCCATCTTTCCCGATGTGATCGAGCGCCTTTCGCAGTATTTCGATGTCGATGCCAACCAGGAGGACGTGGTCCTCGACGCGGCGGCGCTACGTGCCCGGCTGGCTGGCAAGGCTGGCGTGCTGGCCAACGCGGCCGACCGGATCGATGGGGACCTGGTTGCCGCGCTGCCGCAGCTGCGGGCGGTCTGCAACATGGCGGTGGGCTACAACAACCTCGATGTGCCGGCGCTGACCGCCGCAGGCATCGTGGCGACCAACACGCCGGACGTGCTGACCGAGACCACCGCCGATTTCGGCTGGGCGCTGCTGATGGCCACCGCGCGCCGCGTGACCGAGAGCGAGCACTACCTGCGCGCCGGCAAGTGGGAGCGCTGGAGCTATGACATGCTGGTCGGCATGGACGTGTACGGCAGCACGCTCGGCATCCTCGGCATGGGCCGTATCGGCCAGGGGCTGGCGCGCCGTGCGGCGGGCTTCGGCATGCAGGTGCTGTACCACAACCGCAGCCAGTTGCCGGCCGATGTCGAGCAGTCGCTCAATGCGCGCTACGTCAGCAAGGCGGATCTGCTGAAGCAGTCGGATCATCTGATCCTGGTGCTGCCGTACAGCCCGGAAAGCCACCATGCCATCGGCGCGGCGGAGCTGGCGCTGATGAAGCCCACGGCCACGCTGATCAACCTGGCGCGCGGCGGCATTGTCGACGACGCCGCGCTGGCCGCCGCGCTGCGCGATCGCAGGATCTTCGCCGCCGGGCTCGATGTGTTCGAAGGCGAGCCGAGCGTGCATCCCGACCTGCTGACCGTGCCGAACGTGGTACTGACGCCGCACATCGCCAGCGCTTCGGAAAAGACGCGGCGCGCGATGGCCAATCTGGCGGCCGACAACCTGATCGCCGCGCTCGACGCCGGCCCGCAGGCCGGCAAGCCGCAGACCGTGATCAATCCCGAGGTCATGCCGCGTCGCCGTTGAGGCGACCGGCTTGCCAGCTTTCACTCCCATGTCGCTGATCCCCTTGTTGACCCTGGCCGCCGCGGTGGCGGCCGTGATCCTGCTGATCGTGTTGTTGATTCGCCAGTCGCGCACCGGCACCGGTGAGCTGTTGCCGATGCTCGGCGACCTGCGCGACGACGTCCGCGAGGACACCGCGCGCGGGCTGGAGCGCCTGGAGCGCGAACTGCGCACCGAGCTGGCCGAGACGGCGCGCGGCAATCGCAGCGAATCGGGGCAGCAGATGCTGCGGTTCCAGCAGCAGTTGTCGTCTCAGTTGACGAGCATCGCCACGGTGCAGCAGCAACAGCTTGCGCAGATGTCGGAAGCCAACGAACGCCGGCTGGCGGACGTGCGGACGACGCTGGAGCAGAAGCTGCGCGATATCGAGGCCAATAACGCGGCCAAACTGGAGGAAATGCGACGTACGGTGGACGAGAAGCTGCACGCCACACTGGAACAACGGCTCGGCGAATCGTTCAAGCTGGTGTCGGAGCGGCTGGAGCAGGTGCATCGCGGGCTGGGCGAAATGCAGATGCTGGCGCAGGGGGTGGGCGACCTCAAGCGCGTGCTGACCAACGTCAAGACGCGCGGCACCTGGGGCGAAGTGCAGCTGGCCATGCTGCTCGAACAGATCCTGACGCCGGACCAATACAGCAAGAACGTGGAGACCGTCGCGAGCTCGGGGCGCGGGTGGAGTTTGCCATCCGCCTGCCGGGCCGCGAGGTCGGCGGCAGCCCGGTCTGGCTGCCCATCGACGCCAAGTTCCCGAAGGAGCAGTACGAACGCCTGGTCGACGCGCAGGAGCGGGGCGATGTGGATGGTGTGAACGCGTCCAGCCGCGAACTCGAAGTCGCCGTGCGCCGCGAAGCGCAGACCATCGCGGAGAAATACCTGGCGCCGCCGGCCACCACCGACTTCGCCATCCTGTTCCTGCCCACTGAAGGGCTCTATGCCGAAGTGCTGCGGCGACCGGGGCTGACAGACATGCTGCAGCGCGATTTCCGCGTGACCGTGGCTGGCCCCACGACGCTGACGGCGCTGCTCAACAGCCTGCAGATGGGATTCCGGACGCTGGCGCTGGAAAAGCGGTCGAGCGAGGTGTGGGAGGTGCTGGGCGCCGTGAAGACGGAATTTGGCAAATTTGGCGAAGTTCTGGCCAGGACGCGCGATACGCTGGTGCGCGCGGCGCGCAATATCGAGCAGGCGGAAGTCCGAACACGGCAGATGGAGCGCAAACTGCGCACCGTGGAGGCGCTGCCGGGCGAGATTGCCGAGCAGTTGCTGGGAACGTCGGGGATGATGGGCGGGGGAACGACCACTGAAGCCACCACCGCAGCCACCACCGAAACTGCCCCGGCCGACGAGAGCGCGGGGCAGCAGGAGGACCGGCCGGGCTGATTACTCGCGGTCTTCGGGGCTCAGTTCACGAATGTGAACTTCGATGCCGCCAAAGCGGGCGGCTACCCAGTTATAGGCGCGGCAGCCCAGCCAGAGCAGGCCAAAGCCGATCAGCGCATTGAGGATCAGGGCGGTAAAGACCGCGAAGCCGGGCAGGTCGCCATACCGCACGAAGGCGACGAACAGGCCCATGGCCACGATCGGCACCGAAAAGCACAGATAGACAAGCACGAGCGCACGGGCTGTCTTGACGGGGTGGAGGTACGTGATCTCCTGGTGCATGACGACGGACAAGATATTGTTGGGGATTCGGATTTTCGTGCTGCAAGTGTAGCGATTGGGGCTTGCGACGCCTAGACCGCATGACCGGTGGAGGAGGCATTTCAGGCGGCTACAGTGCTTTCCGATAATGTATGCGGCACAAAAACGACACCACCCCATGTGACCGCTCCGGGTGACTGGTGCCTGGCAAGGCGAGTGACGCATGAATCAGAAGCATTCATGCCCGCCACGCGATGTTCCGCGAGACGGGACGCCGGAAGCCCTGCCTCAGACCAGCCCGTCGAACAGCATGACGTGCACGGTATCGCCAGCTTCTACGGAGCCCTGGTCGTGATCGAGCACGACAAAGCAGTTGGCTTCGCTCATCGACCGCAGCACGCCCGAACCTTGCTGGCCCGTCAGCCGCACCTCCAGGTTGCCGTCGGCGTCAGGGGCGAGAATGCCGCGCTGGAATTCGGTCCGGCCGGGCTTTTTGCGGATCGGCGTGGCCGTACGCACTCGGACGCGCGGCAGCGGCGCCACGTTGGCGCCCATCAGGCGATGCAGGGCGCCGCGCACGAAATGATAGAAGGTGACCATCACGGCCACCGGATTGCCGGGCAGCCCGAACAGCACGGCATCGTGGCCGTTCGACGAAATCTTGCCGAAAGCCATTGGGCGTCCCGGGCGCATGGCGATCTTCCAGAACGTGACGTCGCCCAGTTTTTCCATGATCTGCTTCGTATAGTCGGCATCGCCGACCGATACGCCACCTGACGTGATGATGGCGTCGGCGTTTTCGCACGCGCTGCGGAACGCGGCTTCCATGGTTTCGGGGTCGTCGCGCACCACACCCATATCGATCAGTTCGACGTTGAGTCGGCGCAGCATGCCGTGCAGCGTATAGCGGTTCGAGTCGTAGACGCAGCCCGGATCGAGTGGCTCGCCGATCGAGCGCAATTCGTCACCGGTCGAGAAGAACGCCACCCGCAGCCGCCGGCGCACCTTGACCTCGGCCACGCCCAGCGACGCCAGCATGCCCAGGTCGGCCGGCCTCAGGATCCGGCCCGCATGCAATGCGGCTTGGCCGCGGGCCAGGTCTTCGCCACGCAGGCGGCGGTTGTCACCGGCCCGCACGGCATCGGGCGCGAAGCGGATCAGGTTGCCGCCCGCCTGGATTTCGACGAATTCCTGCGGAATCACGGTGTCGCAGCCAGCCGGCATGATCGCGCCGGTCATGATGCGAACCGCCTGCCCGGCCAGCGCCTCGCCTGCGAACGCGTTGCCTGCGTAGGCGGTGCCGATGACTTCCAGCGCAATACTGGCATCGCTGCCCAGCGCCTGGCTGGAGAACGCGTAGCCATCCATGGCCGAATTGTCATGCGCGGGGACGTCGATTGGCGAGATGACGTCCACGGCCAGCACGCGGTCCAGCGCGGTGCGGATCGCCAGTTGCTCGATGCCACGGACCGGGTCGACCACATCGGCAATGATCGCGTTGGCCTGATCCACCGGCAGGGCGGTGGGGTCGTAGTCGGACTGGCAGGAGATGACGGATTGCAGCGAAGGCATGGTGTGGTCGTGACACGCGGCGCGTCAGCGATGAAGGATTTGGTTGAGAGTCTAGCCGGATCGCGTGGCGGCTTCGTGCGCGCGGAGTTCGTCCAGCGTATTGATGTTGGCAAAGGCCTGGGCGTCGTCGAAGACCACCTGCGCCAGCCGCTGTCCCGTGACCCATTTTTCGATCTTGCGGTCGCCTGCCTCCACATAGGCGCGCAGCGATGCGGCGGCCGTGACCGGCATCAGGCAGAACACGGGTTGCAGGCGGCGACGGCCATCGGCGTCGACGGTCACAGGCACCGCGATGTCGGCATGTTCATCCTCGATACCCCGGGCCAGGCGGGCCACCAGATCGGCGGGCATGAAGGGGGTGTCGCACGGGGCGGTGATGAGCCACGGCGTCTGGCACTGGGTCAGCCCGGCCAGCATGCCGGCCAGCGGTCCGGCGAAATCTGCGAGGGTGTCGGCGATCACTGGCACGCCGAACGCGGCGTAGCGGTCGAGATTGCGGTTGGCATTGATCAGCAGGGTGCCGGCTTGCGGGGCCAGGCGCTGCAGTGTGTGCTGCACCATCGGCGACCCCCGGAACGGCTGCAGGCCCTTGTCGGTGCCGCCCATCCGGCTGCCGCGGCCCCCGGCCAGGATCAGGCCCGTGATGTCGTCGCGCGCAATCATCAGCCGCCGATATACGACATTTCGATCTTGCTCTCGGCGCGCGCCGCGCGCACGGCCGGATCGCTGCGCTGTTCGGAATAGTTGTCGGTACGCGCCTGCCAGACCTGGGCGATGGCGTTGCCGATCTCCAGGTCGCTGCGCCCGCCGCGCAGCAGCGCGCGCAGATCGTAGCCCTCGGTGGCAAACAGGCACAGGTATAGCCGGCCTTCGGTGGACAGCCGGATGCGGCTGCAATCCCCGCAGAAGGCGTGCGTCACGCTGGAAATCACGCCGATCTCGCCGCCGCCATCGCGATAGCGCCAGCGTTCGGCCGTCTCGCCCGAATAGTTGGCCTGCACGGCTTCCAGCGGAAACGTCTCGTCGATACGGCGCACGACGTCCGCCGACGATAGTACTTCGTCCATTTGCCAGTGGTTGCTGGCCCCGACATCCATGAACTCGATAAAGCGCACGATGATGCCGCTGTTCCGGAAGTGACGGGCCATGGGCACGATTTCCTGGTCGTTGGTGCCGCGCTTGACCACCATGTTGACCTTGATCGGCGCGAGCCCGACGGCCTGGGCGACCTCGATGCCATGCAGCACGTCGCGCACCGCAAAATCGACGTCGTTCATCTTGCGGAACGTGACGTCGTCGATGGCATCCAGACTGACCGTGACACGGGTCAACCCCGCGTCGCGCAGCGACTGCGCCTTGCGCGCCAGCAGCGACGCATTGGTGGTCAGCGTCAGGTCCAGCGGCTTGCCGGACGCGGTCTCGATGCGCGCCAGCATTTCCACCAGGCGCTCGATATTCTTGCGCAGCAGCGGCTCGCCGCCGGTCAGCCGGATCTTCTCGACGCCCTGGGCCACGAACAGGCGCGCAACGCGCTCGATTTCCTCGAAACTCAGCAGCTCCGAGTGCGGCAGGAATGTGTAGTCCTTGTCGAACACTTCCTTCGGCATGCAGTAGACGCAGCGAAAGTTGCAGCGATCGGTGACGGAGATGCGCAGGTCGTGCAGCGGCCGGCCCCGGGTATCGGCCACGAGCCCGGTCGGCGCCTGCAGGCGCGACGGGATGCTCGGCACCATCGAACGGTATCGATGGTCGCGCAGGTCAAGAATCGGAATGACGGTATCGGTCATGGGCAGAGTGGGGCCGCGGCTGACCGGTGCGGGGGGCGCCCGGGTGGCCGTTCTGCCTGCCATTCTAGCCGAGGGCGGCTTGTCGCCGTGCGCAACACTGTCGTGACAGCAGCACAGTTTATGGCTGCGCACTGCAGTACAGCTTGCTGCGCTGCGCCAAGTCACGCGGGCGACACGGCCTGCGCAAATGAAAAAGGGACGGCGGCTGCCGTCCCTTCCTGTTGCACAGCGTGCAGTGGCGGCGTGCCGCCTTATTGCTGCTGCTGTTGCTGGGCCATTTCGCGCTGCTGGCCACCGGTTTCCACCAGGACCATCGGGCCTTCCGGCAGCGGCGGCAGCGGCTTGCGCTCGCGCGGCACGCGCGGTGCCGGTGCGATGCGCGCGGCGGCTTCCTGCGCGGCGGCGTGCTTGGCGCTGTCAGTGCGCACCCACTCCAAGCCGGCGGTCGCCAGCATCGACTCCAGGGCCGGCGTGCTCGTGGCAGCCGGAGCAGTGACGGTGGCCTGCGCAACGGCGGCCGGTGCCGGAGCTTCCACGGCGGGAACCGGTGCCGCGATCACTTCCGGGGTCGTGACGACGGGCTCGGGCACCACCGGTGCGGTAGCAACCGGTGCCGGCGCTTCCACGGCAGGCGCCTGGATGGCCGGGGCTTCGGCAGCGGCCGTCTCCACGGCCTGATAGGCCGGGGCAGGCGTCACGACCGGGGCCGGTTGCGGCTCGCTCACGGCGGCGAAGACCGGCTCGGCGGCCGGGGCCGGCTTGACGGGCTCGGCATGCTCGACGGGCTCGCGGACCACGGCCACGGCTTCCGCCGGTGCCACGGTCTGTGCCACCGGTGCCGGGGCAGCCTGCTGGGCCACCTGGGCCACCTCGGCCGGCTGCACCGATGCCGATTCTTCTTCCGACTCGGTCACGCCGGCGCTGACTTCGGCCAGGCTGCCTTCGTTGACTTCGAGGTTGGCACCGTCCTCGCGGTCGCGGCGGTAGCGGTTGCGACCCCGACGATTGCGGCGGCGGCGCTCTTCGCCTTCACCGGCTTCTGCCGTTGCAGCATCGCCGAATGCACCTTCCGGCACATCCACGGCAGCGATGACGGCCGGTGCGGCCTGGGCTGCCTCGAATGCCGATTGCGGCGCAGTGCCTTCAACGTTCAGGTTTTCCTCGGTCTCGCGGGACTCGGCGCGCTCGCGCTGGCGTTCGCGTTGACGCTCGCGGCGTTCCTGGTTGCGTTCCCGGCGGGCTTCCGTGCGCTCGCCGCCTTGGGCGACGGCCGGCGTGGCCTGCTGGGCTTCACGCGGCTGCCGTTCGCCACGCGGTTGACGCTCGCCACGCGGCTCGCGCTGTTCGCGCGGTTCCCGTTGCTCGCGGGCCTCGCCGCGTTGCGCATCGGCGCGTTCGCCGCGTTCGGCACGTTCCGTGCGCTCGCCGCGCTGGCCACGACCCTGGCGCTCGCCGCGCTCGCCACGTTCACCACGCTCGCCGCGCGGTTCGCCGCGGCCCTGGCGGCCTTCGCCACGCTCGCCGCGTTCACCACGCTGGCCGCGCTCGCCGCGGCCCTGGCGGCCTTCGCCGCGAGCCTGGGCTTCGGCGGCCGGCTTCACCGGCTCGGCCACGGGGGCCGGTGCCGGATTCGCGCCGAACAGACCCTTCAGCCAGGCAAAGAAACCGCCGCCGGCCACCGGCTGGGTAGCCGGTGCAGGACGGGCGGCCGGGGTGGCTTCCGGCTTCGGTGCGCGCTCGGGGCGCGGCACCGACACCGGGGCCGGCGCGTCGGGCGTGATGCCCTTGACGGCTGCTTCCTGGCGCGGACGCGCATCTTCCTTCTTGCGGCTGCTGTAGCTCGTGTCGGCTTCCAGTTCCTTCGCGGCGGCCTCGGCCATGCGATAGCTGGCGGTCGAGTCTTCCAGGCGCGGATCGTCGTGGCGCAGGCGCTCCAGCTTGTAATGCGGCGTCTCCAGATGCTTGTTCGGGATCAGCAGCACATTGACCTTGAAGCGCAGTTCGATCAGGTTGATGTCCTGGCGCTTCTCGTTCAGCAGGAAAGCGGCCACTTCCACCGGCACCTGGCAGTGGATGGCGGCCGTGTTTTCCTTCATCGCCTCTTCCTGGATGATGCGCAGCACCTGCAGGGCGGACGATTCGGTATCGCGGATATGACCTGTTCCATTGCAGCGCGGGCAGGTGATGTGCGAGCCTTCCGACAGCGACGGACGCAGGCGCTGGCGCGACAGCTCCATCAGGCCGAAGCGGCTGATCTTGCCCATCTGCACGCGGGCGCGGTCGTGGCGCAGCG
Source organism: Cupriavidus sp. EM10 (assembly GCF_018729255.1). NCBI lineage: Bacteria > Pseudomonadati > Pseudomonadota > Betaproteobacteria > Burkholderiales > Burkholderiaceae > Cupriavidus > Cupriavidus sp. EM10. The sequence goes on along the minus strand of NZ_CP076060.1, from coordinate 2,367,966 downwards.
CGTCCTTCAGGCGCGTTTCCACGTCCTTCTGGGCCTTGCCGGACTCCATGTCGATGAAGTCGATCACGATCAGGCCGCCCAGGTCGCGCAGGCGCAGCTGGCGGGCGATTTCGTCGGCGGCTTCCAGGTTCGTGCGCAGCGCGGTTTCCTCGATGTCCGCACCCTTGGTGGCGCGGGCCGAGTTCACGTCAACCGACACGAGGGCTTCGGTATGGTCGATCACGATGGCACCGCCGGACGGCAGCATCACCATGCGCGAGTACGCCGATTCGATCTGGTGCTCGATCTGGAAACGCGAGAAGAGCGGCACGTCGTCGCGGTACTTCTTCACGCGGCTCATGTTGTCGGGCATGACCACGCTCATGAAGGCGCGGGCCTGCTCGTAGATCTCGTCGGTATCGATCAGGATCTCGCCGATATCGGGCTGGAAGTAATCGCGGATGGCCCGGATAACCAGGCTCGATTCCAGGTAGATCAGCAGCGGGGCCTTGTTGTCGCCGGCGGCGCCGTCGATGGCCTTCCACAGTTGCAGCAGGTAGTTCAGGTCCCACTGCAGTTCCTCGGCGGCACGGCCGATGCCGGCAGTGCGGGCGATGATGCTCATGCCTTCCGGCACCTGCAGCTGCGCCATCGTCTCGCGCAGTTCCTGGCGGTCCTCGCCCTCGATGCGGCGCGACACGCCGCCGCCGCGCGGGTTGTTCGGCATCAGCACCAGGTAGCGGCCGGCCAGCGAGATGAACGTGGTCAGGGCGGCGCCCTTGTTGCCGCGTTCTTCCTTTTCAACCTGGACGATCAGTTCCTGGCCTTCATGCAGGGCGTCCTGGATGCGCGCGTTGCGCACGTCCACGCCGTCCTTGAAGAAGGCGCGGGCCACTTCCTTGAACGGCAGGAAGCCGTGGCGCTCTTCGCCGTAATTGACGAAGCAGGCTTCCAGCGATGGCTCGATGCGGGTAATGACACCCTTGTAGATGTTGCCCTTGCGCTGTTCGCGCCCGGCAGTTTCGATGTCGATGTCGATCAGTTTCTGACCATCGACGATCGCGACGCGCAACTCCTCCTGTTGCGTCGCGTTAAACAGCATGCGTTTCATCGCAATACCTCACTCCAGTGTCGCGGGAGCCCGATGGGTCATGAATGGGTCATGCCCGCGACGTTCCAGGGAGCACGCGAGGAAAGAGAGCGAGGGCGGGAGAATTGCCGGAGTTGCCGGGCGCGTTCTGCTAATGCGGCCGGCTGGGCGCGGGTGAAAGGAGAGGGTGTCGGCGTCCCGTCATCCGCAAAAAGCCTGCGGGCGATCCGCTGCCGGGTCGGGAGAGGGCAAATGGGCCTTGCTCCCGATGCAGCGATAGCTGGCGGATACCGGCGGGCCGGGGGCGAGGGCGGCATGTCGGCCGTGCCATGCGGCACGGGCAACGCTGCCCATCGCAGCCGGGCCGGGATGGCCAGGACGCGTCAAAGAGCAAGTCATCCGGACGCAGCAGTTGCATGCCATTGCCAAACCGACCTGTCCGCTGGCGGGCGCGCCGCTGCTTGTTAGCGTTCTGCGCTCGGGCGCCGCTGCCAGATCGTCGACTACATCGAACTACGACGATTTCCGGCAAGTCGCGGCGGGTACTGCAGGTCGGTTGGCAGGGTGTCACCTGCCGGGCCGGCACCGGTTCCCGGTGCGGGCGGTCTTCTCTCACCGATGCGGATGCCCTTTGCTGGCACCCGCATTGAATTCTTTTCTACCTGAACACTCTGTTTCCAACGTGTCGGCCGGCTGGTTGCCGAAGCCGCCTCTGGGCGACTTCCTGCGCGCCGGCGCGGCGCGTGCGTGCTGCAATTGCCACCATTTGCCTGTCTGGCGCTGCGCGGGGTACGCAACATGCGGGAGACAGGCCGGGCTGGCGGCAACCCGAAGTGTAAAATGCCAGATCTCGCGCGGATACTGGTGGGACTACCCAAGACAACTGCCTGGATGCCCTGCATATCCCGTTCCGGCTTGCCGCAAAAATGGCAGGCATCCGGTAGGGGTTCGCGCCAAACATCGCTTACACAGGTCGCACATTCCCGGCATTTGGCCGGGTACGGCCGGGAAATTATATTGAAAATGAATGAGTTACGCCATCAAATTGAAACGGAGCCGCGCTCCCGCGCCAGCGGCCTCCAGGTGGCGTATGTCACGATCGACGAAAGCGCCGAAGGGCAGCGCATCGACAACTTCCTGCTGAAGGTTGCCAAGGGGTGCCCAAGAGCCACATCTATCGGGTGCTGCGCTCGGGCGAGGTGCGGGTGAATAAGGGGCGGATCGATGCCACTTACCGGCTGAAGCTGGGCGATGTCGTACGAATCCCCCCGATTCGCATGGCGGAAAAGGCAGCAGAAGGCACTTTCGTGCCGGCTGGAGAATTCCCGATCCTGTTCGAGGACACCCACCTGCTGGTGATCGACAAGCCCGCGGGCGTGGCCGTGCATGGCGGGTCGGGCGTGGCTTTCGGCGTGATCGAGCAACTGCGCCGGGCGCGCCCGGAGGCCAAGTTCCTGGAACTGGTGCATCGGTTGGACCGCGAAACGTCGGGCATCCTGGTGCTGGCCAAGAAGCGGTCGGCGCTGGTGCACCTGCACGAGCAGATTCGTGGCAGCGACATGGACAAGCGTTACTTCGCCTGCGTGGCCGGCGAATTCCCCAATGCGCGCCAGCACGTCAAGCTGCCTCTATATAAGTACAGCACGCCCGACGGCGAGCGCCGCGTGCGTGTCCAGGCCGATGGGCTGGCGTCGCATACGGTTTTCAACCGCGTGAAGGCCTTTGAAGGGTTCACGCTGCTGGAGGCCGAGCTGAAGACGGGACGCACCCACCAGATCCGCGTGCATCTGCAGTCGACCGGCTTTCCCATCGTTGGCGACGAGAAATACGGCGATTTTGGACTCAACAAGGCACTTTCCCGCAGCGGCGCGAAGCCGGGCATCAAACGGATGTTCCTGCATGCGCACAAATTGACGTTCACCCATCCGAGCACAGGCGAGCCGATTACTGTATCTGCGCCGCTGCCTCCCGAATGTGTCGATTTTTTGCAACAATTGACCCAGATCGGCGCCGCGTCGTGAAGACTGGCCCAGACGGCGCAATCCCTTTCCGCAACACTTTCCGCATCGACCAAGGACCGCAATGGGCAGGCAGCGCTTCGACCTGATCGTCTTCGACTGGGATGGAACCCTGATGGATTCCACCCCGACCATCGCCAAGTGCATTCAACTGGCCAGCCGCGACCTGGGCTTGCCGGTGCCCGACGACAGCGCCGCCAGCCACGTGATCGGGCTTGGGCTGAAGGACGCGCTGTCGTATGCCGTGCCGACGCTCGATCCGGCCGACTATCCGCGCCTGGCCGAGCGCTACCGCTATCACTTCCTGACCCGCGACGCCGATCTGGTGCTGTTCCCCGGCGTGCGCGAAATGCTGGAGACGCTGCACGCCGAGCACTATTTCCTTGGCGTGGCTACCGGCAAGACCCGCGTGGGATTGGAACGCGCGATGGCCAGCACGGGCCTGGGCAAGCTGTTCGACGCCACGCGTTGCGCGGACGAGACATTCTCGAAGCCGCATCCGGCCATGCTGCATGAGCTCACGCGCGAACTGGGTCAGGACATCGAGCGCACGGTCATGATCGGCGACACCACGCACGATCTGCAGATGGCAATCAACGCTGGGGCGCAGGGTCTGGGTGTCTGCTATGGCGCACATCCGGCCGATTCGCTGCGCGCCATGGCGCCCGTGCATTGCGCCACGTCGATTGCCGACCTGCAGCAGTGGCTGCTCGACCATGCCTGACGACAACCTGGCGCCGCGCCGCCTTTGCGCGGCGGCCGACCTGGTGGATGGCGGCGCCGGGGTGCGCTTCACCGTTCGCATGGCATCGCGCGATATTGGCGCTTTTGCGATCCGCTACGACGGCGTGGCCTACGGCTACCTGAACCAGTGCGCGCATGTGCCCATGGAGCTCGACTGGCAGGAAGGACAGTTTTTCGATAGTGCGGGCCTATACTTGATGTGTGCGACACATGGCGCGACCTACGCGCCAGACACCGGCCTCTGCGTGGGCGGCCCTTGCCGGGGCGCCGCGCTGGCCAAGCTCCGCATCGAGGAACGCGAGGGCGCCGTCTTCTGGCAGCCCGAAGCCCCTTTTTTGCGCCCGACGCCGGTTGAGCGGAGCCGGGTGTCCGTTTGACGCTTGAGTCCAACTGCATGACAGAACAGCAAAAACCGCCATCATCCGAACAACCGGGTCAACCTGGGCAGCGTCCCGACGAACGCTCGCCCGGCAACGAGACGCTGGAAACGGCGCAGCATGCGGACTATCCGCTGGAGCGTGAACTGAAGGCCGGCGACGATGCCGCCCGGCGCGAATCCGACGAGCGCCAGGCGCGCATGGCCGGCAAGGCCGCCGCGCCGGTGGGCGGCACCAGCGGCGGCTGGGAACGCGATGTGCTGGAAAAGGTGCTGATGGCCGGCCTGCGCGAGCAGCGCGCGGCGCGGCGCTGGAAGATCTTCTTCCGGCTGGTGGGGCTGGGCATCCTGGCGCTGATCCTCTTTGCCGTGATCGATTTCAAGGGCGACAGCCTGACCAGCACCAGCGGTCGCCACACGGCGATGGTCACGCTGGAGGGCGAGATCGCCGCCGGCACGCCAGCCAGCGCCGAATCGATCAATGCATCGCTGCAGGCGGCGTTTGCCGATACCACGGCTGCCGGCGTGATCCTGAAGATCAACTCGCCCGGTGGTTCGCCGGTGCAGGCGGGCATCATCAACGACGAGATCCACCGGCTGCGCAAGATCTATCCGGACAAGCCGTTCTACGTGGTCGTGGAGGAAATCTGCGCCTCGGGCGGTTACTACGTCGCTGCAGCGGCCGACAAGATCTATGTCGACAAGGCCAGCATCGTCGGCTCGATCGGCGTGCTGATGGACGGCTTTGGCTTCACGGGCCTGATGGACAAGCTGGGCGTCCAACGCCGGCTGTACACGTCGGGCGCCAACAAGGGCATGCTCGATCCGTTTTCGCCCGAGGTGCCGCGCCAGAAGGCGTTCGCGGAATCGATGCTCAAGCAGATCCACCAGCAGTTCATCGACGTGGTCAAGGAAGGGCGGGGCGACCGGCTCAAGAGCGACCCGGACCTGTTCTCGGGCCTGTTCTGGTCGGGCGAGCGCGCGGTGGAGCTGGGCCTGGCCGATGGCCTTGGCAGTGCCGACTACGTGGCTCGCGACCTGTTCAAGGCCGAGGACATCGTCGATTACACGGTCAAGGAGAACATTGCCGAGCGCGTGGCCAAGCGGTTCGGCGCGGCGATGGGTTCCGCGGCCATGAAGATGATGCTGATGAACGCGTCGGCACCGGCCGTGCGCTGAGAATCTGGCGCCTTGCCGACCTCTCCCTGGCGGGAGGCGGGCGGAAAGGCGCCAACTGCTTACTAGTTAACTAGTAGTCGAAGGCGGCACACACTACACCGCCAGCAACGAAAAAATCGCCGGGCGCTTGTGCAGGGCCAGCCGATCGGGCCGCCAGGCAGAGATCGGCAGCGTGACGATGGTCTCCGTCGGCAGCGTCAGGTCGATGGCGATCGACAGCAGCGTGGTGCCGGAGCAATGCTGGCGCAACGCGTCGAGCAGCGCGCCGTTCCGATAGGGCGTCTCGATCCAGACCTGGGTTTGCCTGGCCTTGCGTGAATGCTGTTCCAGCTCGCGCAGGCGCCTGGCGCGCTCGGCGGCGTCCACGGGCAGATAGCCATTGAACGCGAAGCTCTGGCCGTTCAGGCCCGAACCCATTACCGCCAGCAGGATCGAACTGGGGCCAACCAATGGGCGCACCGTAATACCACGCGAGTGCGCGAGGCGCACCAGGTCGGCGCCCGGATCGGCCACGGCGGGCACGCCTGCTTCGGACAGCAGGCCGCCGTCGCGCCCGGCCGCGATGGGGTCGAGCAGCGCGTCCAGCGCATCCGCCTTCGTATTGACGTTCAGCTCGCGGATCTCGATCTGCTGGATGGCATGCGCCAGCGGCGCGGTTTCGCCAAGTTTCTTCAGAAAGGCGCGCGCCGTCTTGGCGTTCTCGGCCACCAGATAGTCGAGCCGCGCCGCGATCTGCTGGACGCCGGCGGGAATCACATCCATCACCGGATCGGATTCGTCGCGCTTGCCCAGCGTGTTGGGAATCAGGAAAAGCGTGCCGGCCATGGTTCAGGCTCCAAAGAACGGGTAGCCGGCCTGGCGCAGCATGCCGGTCAGCGCCACAAGAGGCAGGCCGATCAGGGCGGTGGGATCGTCCGACTCCACGCGCGACAGCAGGGCAATGCCCAGGCCTTCGGCCTTGGCGCTGCCAGCGCAATCGTAGGGGGTTTCGATACGCAGGTAGGCGTCGAGCTCCGCATCGCTCAGATTGCGGAACGTGACCAGCGTCTGCACGTCGGCCAGTTGCGCCACGCCGGTACGGCTGTCGAGCAGGCACAAGGCCGAGTGAAAGGTGACGGTTTTGCCACGCATCAGCTGCAGCTGGGCCAGTGCCTTGTCGTGGGTGCCGGGTTTGCCGATCTGCAGGTCGTCGAGCGTGCACACCTGGTCGGAGCCGATCACCAGCGCGCCCGGGTGCCGCGTTGCGATGGCTTCGGCCTTCAGCCGGGCCAGGCGCAGTGCCGTGGCGTCGGGACGCTCGCCCGGCAGGGGCGTTTCGTCGATGTCGGGCGTGGCTACCTCGAACGGGATCCGCAGGCGCGCCAGCAGGTCGCGGCGGTAAGGTGAGCTCGACCCGAGGATCAGGGCAGGGCGGGAGTCGGATGACATATAGAATGGCGCCAGAAGCGGTGAGGAACGGTTTTCGGCTTGTATACTTTGACCGCTCCGGGAAATTCAACGTATAATCGCGCGTTTGGCTGCACAGGCACATTACGGTGCCAGCGACGTGTGGCAAACAAGGCATTTATTGCGATTCAGCCTGTATGAGTCAGCCGACCCAGCCAACGGCGTCCGCCGTGGCATTCGACCTGCGTGAAACCGATCTCTTCGCCTTCTGCCGCAAAGGTGGCAACGTGGCGGGAGAGGTGCCGATGCGCGATTTGCCGCGCATCTTAGCCGAGACGGCCGCCGATGCGCCAGCGTCGGCCCGGGACGAAGTTTTCTCGTACACACTGAGCGGCTTTGTCCGCGAAGAGGCCTCGGCGCCCGGTGCGCCGGTATCGCAGCGACTGTTCGTCGACGTGACGGTCAACGGCCGCGTCTGGCTCGATTGCCAGCGCTGCCTGGGGATCTACCCCGAGCCGATCGCGACGGACATGCGTTTTGAAGTGGTGGCCAGCGAAGAGGCCGCCGACGAAGTGCCGATGGATGACGACGAACTCGACGTGCTCGTGGGTTCTAAGAAATTTTCGGTGCTGGAACTGATTGAAGACGAAGTGCTGTTGGCGTTGCCTACGGCACCGAAACATGAAGTCTGCCCGACGGTGCACGAGTCGCTCGTGACCGGCGCGGACGGCGAGGTGGAGCCCGAGGCTCCGCCCGCGGAAGAAAAGCGGCCTTCGCCCTTTGCGGCGCTGGCCGGCCTGAAGACCAAACACTGAAGCCGCGCGGAGCGTGGCCGTGGCGGGTCTCACGGTAGCAAGTCAAGCATCCAGCCGGGCCCCGGCTACGCCTTGCGCAGGATGCGTGTGTTAATATCGCAAAATTCTCGAAGGAGTCATCATGGCTGTTCAACAGAACAAGAAGTCGCCGTCCAAGCGCGGCATGCACCGTTCGCACGACCATCTGTCGGTCGCCCCCCTGGCCGTCGAACCGACCACGGGCGAAACGCACCTGCGCCACCACGTCAGCCCGAACGGCTACTACCGTGGTCGCAAGGTCATCAAGACCAAGAACGACTGACCAGGTCGTCTGGCGTGACCCTGTGTCTCGCTCGCGCACGTTGTCAGGTGTAAAACAGGAAAGCGGCAAGCTCGTTGCCGCTTTTTTGTTGGGCGCTCGTCGCCCGCACCGCAGCGTATCCGCGCGTCCGGCTGGTTGCGTCCCCGCGAACCGATGCGGCGGGTGCCGGCGCGCTTTCCGTATCAGGAAACAATGACGATCAAGCTCGCTATCGACTGCATGGGCGGTGATCACGGAGTCTCCGTGACAGTGCCGGCAGCGATCAGTTTTCTTTCCCGTCACGACGACGCCGAGATGATCCTCGTCGGCCTGCCCGACGCCATCGGCGCACAGCTGAAGAAGCTGCATGCAAGCGATCATCCGCGCGTGACCATCGTGCCCGCGACCGAAGTCATCACCATGGATGACCCGGTGGAAGTGGCGCTGCGCAAGAAGAAAGACTCTTCGATGCGCGTGGCCGTGACGCAAGTCAAGGAAGGCAAGGCTGGCGCCTGTATTTCCGCTGGCAATACCGGCGCGCTGATGGCGGTCTCACGCTATGTGCTGAAGACGCTCGAAGGTATCGAGCGGCCGGCCATCGCCACCACGATTCCCAACGAACAGGGCTGGGGCACCACGGTGCTCGATCTCGGTGCCAACGCCGACTGCGAGCCGGAGCACCTGCTGCAGTTCGCTCGCATGGCCGAGGCCATGGTCGCGGTGGTGGATCACAAGGACCACCCGACGGTGGGCCTGCTCAATATTGGCGAGGAAGTGATCAAGGGCAACGAGGTGGTCAAGGCCGCCGGCGAGCTGCTGCGCGCTTCCGAGCTCAACTTCTACGGCAACGTGGAAGGCAACGACATCTTCAAGGGCACGACCGACATCGTCGTCTGCGACGGCTTCGTCGGCAACGTGGCGCTCAAGAGCACCGAGGGCCTGGCCAAGATGATCGGCAGCATGATCAAGGAAGAGTTCACGCGCTCGTGGTTCACCAAGCTGCTGGCGGCCGTGGCGATGCCGGTGCTGTCGCGCCTGGCGCGGCGGCTCGATCCCGCCCGCTACAACGGCGCATCGCTGCTGGGGCTGCGGGGGCTGGTGATCAAGAGCCACGGTTCCGCCGACGCCCATTCTTTTGAGTGGGCGATAAAACGCGGGTATGATGCGGCCAGAAATGGCGTCATCGAGCGCATTGCCAAGGCCTTTGCCAACAAGTCCGGTGCCGCTGGCGCCGCGACGGGCGGCCCGGAGACCGACTCGCCGGACCCACATTCCGATACCCGTGCCGCCTGAGGCCGCGCGCCCGCCGCAGGCGGGTGGCCGGACGTTCCGCCCGATGGCCTGGCCCGGGCGGGCCGGTAAGCACCACGATCCGACATACTCATGACCAAGTACGCAAAAATCATCGGCACGGGGAGCTACCTGCCCCCGCGACGCGTCACGAATCACGACCTCGCCGTGCAGCTTGCCGAAAAGGGCATCGAGACCAGCGACGAGTGGATCGTCTCGCGCAGCGGCATTTCCGCGCGCCACTGGGCCGAATCCGATGTCACGTCGAGCGACCTGGCCGTCAAGGCCGCCGAGCAGGCGATTGCCGCCGCCGGCATCGACCGCCAGGACATCGACCTGATCATCGTGGCGACGTCGACCCCCGATTTCGTGTTCCCGAGCACCGCCTGCCTGGTGCAGCAGAAGCTTGGCATCACGAACCATTGCGCGGCATTCGACCTGCAGGCCGTGTGCTCGGGCTTTGTCTATGCAATGTCGACGGCGGACAAGTTCATCCGCAGCGGCTCGCACAAGAACGTGCTCGTGATCGGGTCTGAGGTGTTCTCGCGCATCCTCGATTTCAACGACCGTACCACCTGTGTGCTGTTTGGCGATGGCGCGGGCGCCGTCGTGCTGAGCGCTTCGGATGAGCCGGGCATCCTGTCGTCGGCCATGCATTCGGATGGCAATCATGTGGACATCCTGTGTGTGCCGGGCAATGTGTCGGGCGGCGCCATCACCGGCAACGCCTTCCTGCACATGGACGGCCAGGCCGTGTTCAAGCTGGCCGTGACCGTGCTGGACAAGGTGGCGCGCGAGGCGATCGCCGCGGCTGAAATGCAGGCCGACGAGATCGACTGGCTGATTCCGCATCAGGCCAATATCCGCATCATGCAGGGCACGGCCAAGAAGCTGGGCCTGCCGAGCGAGCGCATGGTGGCCACGGTGCACGAGCATGGCAACACGTCGGCAGCGTCGATTCCGCTCGCGCTGGACGTTGCCGTGCGCGATGGCCGCATCAAGCCGGGGCAGACCGTGCTGATGGAAGGCGTCGGCGGCGGCTTCACCTGGGGCGCGGTGCTGCTGCGCATGTAATATGCGGCCGGTGCGCGCGCCCTTGCGTGCCGCACCGTTCGCAACGTTGAAACCTTGTATAGCTAGACTGGATTTCCGATGAAATTCGCATTCGTTTTTCCCGGACAGGGTTCGCAGTCGGTTGGCATGCTGAACGCGTTTGCCGACAACCCGGTGGTACGGGCCACGCTCGAGGAAGCCTCGACGGCGCTGGGCCAGGACATCGGCAAGCTGATCGCCGAAGGCCCTGCCGAAGACCTGAACCTGACGACCAACACGCAGCCCGTGATGCTGACGGCGGCGGTTGCCGTGTACCGCGCCTGGCTCGACGCCGGCGGTCCGGCGCCGGCCCTGGTGGCGGGTCACAGCCTGGCGAGTATTCCGCGCTGGTGGCCGCGGGCGTGATCCCGTTCGCGGACGCCGTGCCGCTGGTGCGCTTCCGCGCCCAGGCGATGCAGGAAGCGGTGCCGGTGGGCGAGGGCGGCATGGCCGCTATCCTCGGCCTGTCCGATGACGACGTGCGCGCCGCGTGCGCGGAAGCCGCAGCGGCTGGCGCCGGTGTGGTCGAGGCAGTGAACTTCAATGCCCCGTCCCAGGTCGTGATCGCCGGGAACAAGGCGGCAGTGGAAAAGGCCTGCGAAATCGCCAAGGGCAAGGGCGCCAAGCGCGCGCTGCCACTGCCGGTATCGGCGCCGTTCCACTCGTCGCTGCTCAAGCCCGCATCGGACCGCCTGCGCGAACGCATGGCTGGCCTGGCGTTCTCCGCCCCGACGATTCCGCTCGTGAACAACGTCGACGTGGCCATCGTCAACGATCCGGCCCAGATCAAGGATGCGCTGGTGCGCCAGGCGGCTGCGCCGGTGCGCTGGGTCGAGTGCGTGCAGAAGATGGCTGCCGAGGGTGTCACCCATGTGATCGAATGCGGCCCGGGCAAGGTGCTGGCCGGCATGACCAAGCGCATCGACGGCAACCTGGTTGGTGGTGCAATCTTTGATCCGGCGTCTCTGCAGGAAACGCTGGCGCTGCTGAAGTAAGAGCAAGGAACGAACGCAACATGAGCAAGACTCTGAAAAATCAGGTCGCGCTGGTAACGGGCGCCTCGCGCGGAATCGGCCGGGCGATCGCGCTGGAACTCGCACGCCAGGGCGCTACCGTGATCGGTACGGCCACGAGCGAATCTGGCGCGGCCGGCATCAGCGAATACCTGTCGGCTGAAGGGCTGAAGGGTAACGGCGTGGTACTGAACGTGAACGACGCCGCGCGCTGCGACGCCGTGATCGACGAAATCGTGAAGACGCACGGCGGCCTGGCGGTGCTGGTGAACAACGCCGGCATCACGCAGGACCAGCTGGCCATGCGCATGAAGGACGACGACTGGACGTCCGTCATCGACACGAACCTGACGGCGGTCTTCCGCCTGGCACGCGCCGTGCTGCGTCCGATGATGAAGGCCCGTGGCGGCCGCATCATCAATATCACGTCGGTGGTGGGCTCGACGGGCAACCCGGGCCAGATGAATTACGCGGCGGCCAAGGCCGGCGTGGAAGGCATGACCCGCGCGCTGGCGGCCGAGATCGGCAGCCGCAACGTGACGGTGAACTGCGTGGCGCCGGGCTTTATCGACACCGACATGACGAAGGTGCTGTCCGAAGAGCAGCATGCTGCTCTCAAGACGCGCATTCCTCTGGGCCGTCTGGGCCAGCCGGAAGACATCGCCAATGCGGTGGCTTTTCTGGCCGGTCCGCAGGCCGCCTACATCACGGGCACGACGCTGCACGTGAACGGTGGCATGTACATGAATTGATGATTTGAGCCGGCTTCGGTTTCGAGGGAGAAGCCGCAAGAAGCCGGTTGAAGCTGTAGTTTTTGAAACCAATCGGGCGCGAATCTTGCAAAGCTTGGCAGGCGGATTTTTTGTGGTCCAAACCTGCTAAAATGCGCCCACTTTTGTCGAACATTCCCTGGAGGGTTACATGGACAATATCGAACAACGCGTCAAGAAAATCGTGGCTGAACAGCTTGGCGTGGCCGAGGCAGACATCAAGAACGAATCGTCGTTCGTGAATGATCTCGGTGCGGACTCGCTGGACACGGTTGAACTCGTGATGGCGTTGGAAGATGAATTCGGCATGGAAATTCCGGATGAGGAAGCCGAAAAGATCACGACCGTGCAACAAGCCATCGACTACGCCACCGCGCACGTCAAGGCCTAAGCCGTCGTCATCAAATTCCGAGCCACAGAAGGCGCATGGACGGGGCCGTCACGGTCCTGTCATGCCGTTTTCTGTGGCTTTCGTCTGTTCGAAGAAGCTGAACTGGATCGGTCCCAGGCAGTGCGCCCATGTCATGGTTTTGTCGGCAGGCGCGGCCGGATCCTGAAGTGTTCCGGTTCCACTTCACGCACTCGTAGGAAAATATAGTGAGCCGTCGTCGCGTCGTCGTCACTGGGCTTGGCCTTGTGTCTCCGGTCGGAAACACGGTTGCCGAAGGCTGGGCCAACCTGGTTGCCGGCAAGTCCGGCATCGCCACCATTACCAAATTCGATCACTCCGCCCTGGCTGTCCATTTTGCCGGCGAAGTGAAGGGCTTCAACGCCGAGGACTACATCCCGGCCAAGGAAGCCCGCAACATGGATACCTTTATCCATTTCGGCATCGCCGCCGGTACCCAGGCGCTGAAGGACAGCGGCCTGGAAATCACCGAGGAGAATGCCGACCGCGTGGGCGTGCTGGTCGGTTCGGGCATCGGAGGCCTGCCGATGATCGAAGACACGCAGATGACGCTGGCCAACCGTGGCCCGCGCCGCATCTCGCCGTTCTTCGTCCCAGGCTCGATCATCAACATGATTTCGGGTCACCTGTCGATCATCCACGGCCTGAAGGGTCCGAACCTGGCGGCCGTGACGGCCTGCACGACCGGCCTGCACAGCATCGGCCTGGCCGCCCGCCTGATCCAGGCCGGCGACGCCGACGTGATGGTGGCCGGCGGTGCCGAGTCGACGGTCTCGCCGCTGGGTATTGGCGGCTTTGCCGCGGCCCGTGCGTTGTCGACCCGCAACGAGGATCCGGCAACGGCTTCGCGTCCGTGGGACAAGGACCGTGACGGGTTCGTGCTGGGCGAAGGTGCCGGCGTGCTGGTGCTGGAAGAGTACGAGTCGGCCAAGGCACGGGGCGCGCGCATCTATGCCGAGCTGACGGGCTTCGGCATGAGCGGCGACGCTTACCACATGACCGCCCCGAGCACCGATGGCCCGCGCCGCTGCATGGTCGCCGCGCTCAAGGACGCCGGCGTGAACCCGGACGAGGTCAACTACCTCAACGCCCATGGCACGTCGACGCCGCTCGGCGACAAGAACGAGTCAGAGGCCATCAAGCTGGCGCTGGGCGACGCGGCCTACAAGGTTGCCGTAAATTCGACCAAGTCGATGACCGGCCACCTGCTGGGCGGCGCCGGCGGCCTGGAATCGGTCTTCACGGTGCTGGCGATCCACAACCAGGTATCGCCGCCGACCATCAACATCTTCAACCAGGATCCCGAGTGCGATCTGGACTACGTGGCCAACACGGCGCGCGAGATGAAGATCGATGTGGCCGTGAAGAACAACTTCGGCTTTGGCGGCACCAACGGCACGCTGGTTTTCCGCCGTATGTGAGGTGCCTCACGCGCCCGCCCGTGGCGCGTTGCCGAGGGCCTGCCAGCAGCAGGGCGGAGCCCTCGGCTACTTCATCATCCTTTTCTGATCGTCCCGCCGCGGCGGTGCCCGGTTGCACGCAGGTGCAACCAGAACATGCCGACGATGGAACCAAATTGCGTAGCCACGGTCACAGAATGCGCTTTGCGACACCCGAAGGCGCACGGATCGTAGGTAAAATACAACGCTTGTCGTGACGACAAAACCAAGAGATACACTGCAGCAGGTGAACCATTCGTGAGCGAACGCGAAGCCGATCAGCTTCTAGTTGAACGCGTCCAGCAGGGCGACAAGAAGGCCTTTGAGCTTCTGGTGGTCAAGTACCACCGGAAGATCATTCGCCTGATTTCGCGCCTTGTCCGTGACCCCGCAGAAGTGGAGGATGTGGCGCAGGATGCCTTTATCAAGGCCTATCGCGCCTTGCCCCAGTTCCGGGGGAGTCCGCCTTCTACACCTGGCTGTATCGGATCGCGGTGAACACCGCCAAGAACTACCTGGCCACCCAGGGGCGACGTCCCGAAGCGTCCAGCGATATCGATGCCGAAGAGGCTGAAACTTTTGCGGACGGTGAACAACTAAGGGATATCAATACGCCGGAGTCCATGCTTCATACGCGCCAGGTTGCCGATACGGTGAACCGCGCCATGGAGGCATTGCCGGAAGAATTACGCACCGCCATTACCCTGCGCGAGATCGAAGGCCTCAGCTACGAGGAGATCGCGGAGGCGATGGGGTGCCCGATCGGTACGGTGCGCTCGCGGATTTTCCGGGCGCGCGAAGCGATCGCGGATAAATTGCGGCCCCTGCTGGGAACGGCAGAGGGCAAGCGGTGGTAGTAAGAATGTCGTGCAGCCAGCGTTGCAGCCTATTCCTGCATCGATAAACGACAAGCGGTAGTGACGGGATTTATCGGTGTTCAATGGAATTTCTTGGGGTTGGAAATGGGTCAGGCTCATAAGCAGTCGGTTCATGTAATGGAAGCAGCGGAGCAGATCTCGATCCTGATGGATGGAGAACTGCAGACGCACGAAGTCGACGCGGCACTCGATATCGCCAAGGGCGATACCGGCATGGCCGAATGGTCGATGTATCAACTGATCGGTGACACGCTGCGTTCGGAAGAACTCACGCACGCGGGGTCGACTTCCGATTTTCTTTCCCGTTTCTCCGCGCAACTCGAATCCGAGCCGCACGTGCTGGTGCCGGCCGTGGCCGCCGCTGGCCGGCAGCGCCTGCTGGTGCGTCCGTCCTGGGTGCGCCGCGTCATGCCCGGTACCGCGATTGCCGCCGCCGTTGCGGCCGTCAGCTGGGTGGTCGTGCCGCAGATGCGCGGCCCGAACGATGCCGGCGCGCCGGATGCCATCGTGGCGCGGGTCGAACAGCCGGCGGGCGGCGCGATGAAGGCCGGTGTCCCGGCTGCACCCGCAACGGGCGCGATCGTCACGGTGTCTGCCGACAACGCGCAGATGATCCGCGATCCGCGTCTCGACGAGTACCTGCGTGCGCACCGCACGTCTGTGGCAACGGACGCTTTTGTGCCGACCATGCGTACAGTGGCCAATGGTGCCAATTTCTCCCAGGATAATTCGCAGGAATAATGCCGGACATGCATAAAGGACGGTCGCCCGCCGATGTCGCGGGCGTACACGGGAAGAAGGGCCTGCGCAGGTCCTTTTTTCTGGCCTTGTGTCTGACCGCTGCCGCAGCCACCGCGCAGCCGTCGGACAGCGCGCTGAGTCGACGCGATGCCACCGCGTGGCTCAACAAGATCCATCGCGCCGCGCAGCGCGAGAACTACGTCGGCACGCTGATCTACCAGCGCGGCAGCGTCATGCATGCCTCGCGCATCCAGCATTACAGCGACCTCGTCAACAACGAGTACGAACGGCTGGAAACGCTCGATGGCAAGCCGCGCGAAGTGCTGCGCCAGAACGACGTGGTGCACAGCCTGATCCCCGAGGCGAAGCTCGTCGTGATCGAGAAGCAGGAAGCAAAGGACCGCTTCCCGGCGCTGCTCGCGACCAACAAGAGCGACGTGCTGGACCTGTACGACATGCGCAAGCTGCCGGCCGAGCGTGTGGCGGGCGTCGAATGCGAGGTGTTCGCGCTGGAACCGCACGATACGGCCCGCTATGCAGTACGCCTGTGGGCCGACAAGAATTCCGGCCTGCTGATGCGCGCGCAGACGATCGGCGAGGGCGCCAAGGTGCTCGAGCAGGTCGCGTTTTCGCAGGTCGACATCGGTGTCCCGTCCGACAAGCAGCGCATCCTGAACGCCATCAAGGGCGCGAGTTCGTGGAATCACTACGAAGTTAGCTACCAGCCGGCCAATATTGCCGACGAGGGCTGGACGATCAACGCGCCGATCAAGGGTTTCCAGAAGATCCGCGAGGTGCGCCGCCCCTTGGGCGAGCTGCGCGCGCCCACGCAGGGCGCCAAGCCCGCCGGCGTCTTCGAGGTACTGCAGGTCGTGTACAGCGACGGCCTGACCGGACTGTCGGTCTTTATCGAGCCGGTGTCCGAGCAACGCGCCCGCCGCGAAGGCGTGGCTTCATTGGGCGCCACCCAGGTGGTGGTGCGGCGGGTGAACGACTACTGGATCACGGTGGTCGGCGAGGTGCCTGCCGCAACCGTGAAGCAGTTCGCGGCCGGCGTGGAGTACCGCCCGCCCAAGGCGGTACACTGAGCGAATCTTGGCGTGGCGGCGGCGGGGCAGCGAATCCCGCGCCGGACCACCAGGCAGTGCGCTTCGCAGGCGCTCCGGCCATGGCCTGCCGCGAAGCATCCGTTTCTCGCTGATTCTCCCGGGAGTTCGTCGATGATTTCCAGATCCCCCGCCCTGGCGCGGGCCATGGTCATGGTGGCCATGCTCGTGCTTGGCCCGGCCGTTTCCGAACTGGGCCACGCCCAGGCGGCGGCCTCGAATTACAACCTGCCCGATTTCACGGATCTCGTCGAAAAGGCGAGTCCGGCCGTGGTCAATATCCGCACCACCGAACGGATCCGGTCGCGCGGCGGCAATTCGCCCGACGACGATGAAATGGCGGAGTTCTTCCGTCGATTCTTCGGTGTGCCGATGCCGGGCCAGCCGACGCCGCCGCGCCGCGGCCAGCCGCAGACGCCGCCCCAGGGCGAGGAACAGAGCCGTGGCGTGGGGTCGGGGTTCATCATCAGCCAGGATGGCTACGTGATGACCAACGCTCACGTGGTGGCCGATGCCGAAACGATCTATGTGACATTGCCCGACAAGCGCGAGTTCAAGGCCAAGCTGATCGGCTCGGACAAGCGCACGGACGTGGCGCTGCTCAAGATCGAGGCGACCGGCCTGCCGCGTCTGGCGCTTGGGGATTCCGACAAGATCCGTCCAGGCGAGTGGGTACTCGCTATCGGCTCGCCGTTCGGGCTCGACAACAGTGTGACCGCCGGCATCGTGTCGGCCAAGGGCCGCGATACGGGCGACTATCTGCCGTTCATCCAGACTGATGTGGCGGTGAACCCCGGCAATTCGGGCGGTCCGCTGATCAACCTGCGCGGCGAAGTCATTGGCATCAACTCGCAGATCTACAGCCGCAGCGGTGGCTACATGGGCATCTCGTTCGCGATTCCGATCGACGAGGCGATGCGTGTGTCCGAGCAGCTCAAGGCGAACGGCAAGGTCACGCGTGGCCGCATTGCGGTGGCGATCGGCGACGTTTCCAAGGAAGCGGCGGATTCGCTGGGCCTGGGACGTGCCCGTGGCGCGCTGGTGGGCAGTGTCGAGCCGGGTGGCCCGGCCGAAAAGGCGGGCATCGAGGCGGGCGACATCATCCTGAAGTTCAACGGTCGCGATATCGAGAAGGCTTCGGACCTGCCGCGCATGGTGGGCGACACCAAGCCGGGCACGCGCGTGCCGTTGCAGGTGTGGCGCAAGGGCCAGACGCGCGACGTGCAGATTACCGTGGCGGAGCTGGAGCCCGACAATGCCAAGGTTGCGACGCGCAAGGGCGACCGGAAGGGCAACAGCGGCGGCGAGGATCAGCCCGCAACCAAGCCCAACGCGCTGGGCCTGGTCGTCAATGACATTCCCGAAGCGCGCCTGCGTGAGCTGAAGGTCAAGTCCGGCGTGGAAGTGGATACGGCGGACGGCCCGGCGGCACGTGCCGGCATCCGCCCGGGCGACATCATCCTGCGCGTGGGTGATACGGATGTGACGGGTGCGCGTCAGTTCAACGACCTGGTCAAGTCGCTGGACAAGAACCGGATGGCCGCGGTGTTCGTGCGGCGGGGGGATGCCACCCAGGTGCTGACGTTGCGTCCGAGCCAGAGCCGGTAAGGCGCTGTGCGGCCGCGCGGGCCGCGAGAAGGTCGACCGATCGCGCCGGAAGCCCTCCGGCGCGATCGTTTTTTGGCAAGGTGCGGAAAGCGCCATGCCGCAAGGGCCGGAAACACGCCGCGCAAAGGCATTTCGCGCGACGGAAGTCCTTGAAAATCCTGTAAAATCGCGGATTGGCGCAAAAACCTTGCGCCCCCACTTTTCGCCGCGCCCGCGCCATCCTGGCCTGCCGGGCCGCGCTGGCGTTCTCCAGATCACTAGATGGACCATATTCGTAATTTCTCGATCATTGCCCACATCGACCACGGCAAATCCACCTTGGCCGACCGGATCATTCAGCGCTGCGGCGGGCTGTCGGATCGGGAAATGGAAGCGCAGGTGCTCGATTCGATGGACATCGAGAAAGAGCGCGGCATCACCATCAAGGCCCAGACCGCGGCGCTGAGCTACAAGGCGCGTGACGGCAAGGTCTACAACCTGAACCTGATCGACACCCCGGGACACGTGGATTTCAGCTATGAAGTCAGCCGGTCGCTGTCGGCCTGCGAAGGCGCGCTGCTCGTGGTGGACGCTTCGCAGGGCGTGGAAGCCCAGACCGTGGCCAACTGCTACACCGCGATCGAACTCGGCGTGGAAGTGGTGCCGGTGCTCAACAAGATCGACCTGCCGCAGGCCGATCCGGACAACGCCAAGCAGGAAATCGAGGACGTCATCGGCATCGACGCCAGCGACGCCACGCCATGCTCGGCCAAGACCGGCCAGGGCGTGGAAGACGTGATCGAGGCGCTGATCGCCAAGGTGCCTCCGCCCAAGGGTGACGGCACCGCGCCGCTGCAGGCCCTGATCATCGATTCGTGGTTCGACAACTACGTCGGCGTCGTGATGCTGGTGCGCGTGGTCAACGGCACGCTGCGTCCCAAGGACAAGGTGCTGCTGATGGCCACGGGCTCGCAGCATCTGGTGGAACAGGTGGGCGTGTTCTCGCCGAAGTCGGTCCAGCGCGACGCGCTGGTGGCGGGCGAGGTGGGCTTCGTGATCGCCGGCATCAAGGAGCTGAAGGCGGCCAAGGTGGGCGACACCATCACCACCGTCGCCAAGCGTGCCCCCGAGCCGCTGCCCGGCTTCAAGGAAGTCAAGCCGCAGGTGTTTGCCGGCCTGTATCCGGTGGAAGCCAACCAGTACGAAGCGCTGCGCGAATCGCTGGAAAAGCTGCGCCTGAACGACGCGTCGTTGCAGTTCGAGCCCGAGGTTTCGCAGGCGCTGGGCTTCGGCTTCCGCTGCGGCTTCCTGGGCCTGCTGCACATGGAAATCGTGCAGGAACGCCTGGAGCGCGAATTCGACATGGACCTGATTACGACCGCGCCGACCGTGGTCTATCAGGTGCAGCAGCGCGACGGCACGATGGTTACCGTGGAAAACCCGGCCAAGATGCCCGACCCCAGCAAGATCGAGGCGATTCTGGAGCCGATCGTCACGGTGAACCTGTATATGCCGCAGGATTATGTCGGCTCGGTGATCACGCTGTGCACGCAGAAGCGCGGCTCGCAGATCAACATGAGCTATCACGGCAAGCAGGTGCAGCTTACCTATGAAATCCCGATGGCGGAAATCGTCATGGATTTCTTCGACCGCCTGAAATCGGTGTCGCGTGGCTACGCGTCGATGGATTACGAGTTCAAGGAATATCGTCCGTCCGACGTGGTCAAGGTGGATATCCTGATCAACGGCGACAAGGTGGATGCGCTGTCGGTGATCGTGCACCGCTCGAACTCGCAATATCGCGGACGCGAGGTGGCGGCCAAGATGCGCGAGATCATTCCGCGCCAGATGTATGACGTGGCCATTCAGGCCGCCATCGGCGCGAACATTATCGCGCGTGAAAACGTCAAGGCGCTGCGCAAGAACGTGCTGGCCAAGTGCTACGGCGGCGATATCTCGCGCAAGAAGAAACTGCTGGAAAAGCAGAAGGCCGGCAAGAAGCGCATGAAGCAGGTGGGCACCGTGGAAATCCCCAGGAAGCATTCCTGGCGATTCTGCAGGTGGACGAAAAATAAGCGCGTGCGCCCTGGCGATAACACGCTGGCGATACCAACAAATCGACATCACTCCAAGCCGTCATGAATTTCGCACTGATCCTTTTTGTGCTGGTGGTCATTACGGGCATTGCCTGGGTCGCGGACAAGCTCGTGTTCGAGCGGCAACGCCGCAGCGTGACGCAACTGGCGCTGGCTGAATTCGATGCCCAGCGCCAGCACATGCAGGCCGTGCCGGCCGGCACCGAGCTGGATCGCTCGCGGGCGAAGCTGGCCGAAGAGAAAATGCGCCAGCCGTGGTGGCTCGAGTATTCGGCAAGCTTCTTCCCGGTGATCCTGGCGGTGTTCGTGCTGCGGTCGTTCGTGGTGGAACCGTTCAAGATTCCGTCGGGTTCGATGATCCCCACGCTGCTGATCGGCGACTTCATCCTGGTGAACAAGTACGAGTACGGCATTCGCCTGCCGGTGGTGAACAAGAAGATCGTCGACGTAGGCGAACCGCAGCGCGGCGATGTCATGGTGTTCCGCTATCCGAAGGACGAATCGCTGGACTACATCAAGCGCGTGATCGGCGTGCCGGGCGACGTGGTGCGGTACGAAAACAAGAAGCTGACCATCAACGGCAAGCCGGCCGAATACAGCGCGCTGCCCGACTACCTCGACGAGGAGCGGCTGGCATATTCGAAGCATTTCACCGAAAAGCTTCCGGGCGGCCCCGAACATGGCATTCTGAACGACACGGACCGGCCGGCATTCGTGGCTGGTGCCGATCCGGATTTTCCGTTCCGCGAAAACTGCACTTACAATCAGCTAGGGCTGACGTGTAAAGTGCCGGAAGGGCACTATTTCGTCATGGGTGATAACCGTGACAATAGCCTCGATTCCCGATACTGGGGGTTCGTGCCAGACAAGAATATCGTCGGCAAGGCCTTCATGATCTGGATGAATCTGGGTAATTTCGGGCGCGTGGGGTCGTTCAAATAAGCCTTTGGCGGCACTACGCAGCGCAAAACACTCAATATAGAGGGCAGCGCGATGGGTCAGAAGTTTTTGGGTAACAGGGGGAAAGTCCGCGTATTTGTGTTGAATAAATCACGCGGATTTTCGATGGGGTCGATGCTGGTGGTGATCGCACTGGTGCTGGCGGTGGCCCTTCCGGCGGTGAAATCGATACCCAGCATGCTGGAATATATGTCGGTCAAGCGCGCGGCAAGCTACGCCAAGGACCGTTCCAGCAACCGCAAGGATGTTGCGGCGAACTTCGATAAACAGGCCTCGATCGACAATATCAGTTCGATCCGGGGTGAGGATCTGGACGTGAACGAAGACGATACCGGGCGTATTCGCTCGGTCGGCTTCGAATACCGGACCGAAGTCAAGATCTATGGTCCGTTGAGTTTTTTGATTACCTATTCGGGAACGCAGTAAAGACATGACCCTCGACGCCTTGCAGCAACGTCTCGGCTACCGATTCAGCAAGCCCGAATTGCTGCAGCAGGCGCTCACGCATCGCAGTCATAGCGCGCAACACAACGAACGCCTGGAATTCCTTGGCGATTCGGTGCTGAACTGTGCGGTGGCGGACATGCTGTACGGCATGTTCGGCAAGCTGGACGAGGGCGATCTGTCGCGGGTGCGGGCCAATCTGGTCAAGCAGCAGGCGCTGTACGAAATTGCCCAGATGCTGCAGCTGTCCGACGCGCTGCGCCTGGGCGAAGGCGAACTCAAGAGCGGCGGCTTCCGTCGCCCGTCGATCCTTGCCGATGCGCTCGAGGCAATTGTCGGCGCCGTGTTTCTCGATAGTGGATTCGACGCCGCCCGGGCGTTGATCCGCAAGCTGTATATCCCGATTCTGGAGCAGGTGGATCCGCGCACGCTGGGCAAGGATGCCAAGACGCTGCTCCAGGAGTATCTGCAGGGTCACAAGATTGCCCTGCCGCAGTACAACGTCATCGCCACGCATGGTGCGGCGCATAGCCAGCAATTTGAAGTCGAATGCATCGTGCCTAAACTGGAGGTGCGCGTGTTCGGCACCGGCGCGTCGCGCCGTGCGGCCGAGCAGGCGGCGGCCAAGCTCGCGCTCGACGAAGTCCAGAAGCTCGTGCCCCAGTTGCTCAAGCGCAGCCGGGCCGAGCGAACGGGCAAGACGCGCAAGCAGCCAGTACCCCAGGATCCCCAGTTGTCTCTCAGGTTGAAGGAATGACCGATTCTCTCCCTCCGCAGCAGCCTGCGGCGGAAACATCCGGTGCCACGGCGTTTCGCTGCGGCACCGTGGCCATTGTTGGCCGCCCGAACGTGGGCAAGTCCACGCTGATGAACGCGCTGGTCGGCCAGAAGGTCAGCATCACGTCACGCAAGGCCCAGACCACGCGCCATCGCATCGTCGGCATCCAGACCACCGATGACGCGCAGTATGTGTTCGCCGATACCCCGGGTTTCCAGACGCGCCATGCCAGCGCGTTGAACCGTTCGCTGAACCGCGCGGTGACGTCGACGCTGTCGTCGGTGGATATCGTGCTGTTCGTCGTGGAAGCCGGCTACTTCGGCCCCGACGACGAAAAGGTGCTGTCGCTGCTGCCGAAGAACGTGCCGGTGCTGCTGGTGTGCAACAAGCTCGACCGCATCGGCGAAGGCCGTACGGAAGTGATGATGCCGTTCCTGGAGCAGATGGGGCAGCGCTTCCCGTTCACGGAAGTGGTGCCGATGTCGGCCAAGACGCGCGACCACATCGACCGCCTGCTGGCCATCATTCGGCCTTACCTGCCCGAAGGCGAGCCGATGTACGACGTCGATGCGATGACCGATCGCAGCGAGCGCTTCCTGGCGTCGGAAATCATCCGCGAGAAGGTGTTCCGCTGGACGGGCGACGAACTGCCGTACACGAGCACCGTCGTCATCGACAAGTTCGAGACCGAAGGCCGCCTGCGCCGCATTTTCGCCACGATCCTGGTCGAGCGCGACGCCCACAAGGCCATGATCATCGGCAACAAGGGCAGCAAGCTCAAGCAGATCTCCACCGAGGCACGCCTGGACATGGAGAAGCTGTTCGATGGCAAGGTCTACCTGGAGATGTGGATCAAGGTCAAGAGCGGCTGGGCCGACAACGAAGCCGGATTGCGCGCCTACGGCTACGAGTGAGCAAGATGCCTGACGTGCGCCGCGGCGCGCCGCGTGCGCGCAGTGCCGATCCGATTGCCGAGGAGGCCGCCGAGGTGCTGGAGTCGGGCGCCATCCCCGCGCTGAGCCCCGCCGTGGCAGCCGGGCGCGACATGATGGACCGCGCGATGCGCATCGTTCCGGCACGTTCGGAAGTGCGCGTCAGCAACGAGGCGGGGTTCGTGCTGCATGCCTATCCCTATCGCGAGACCAGCCTGATCCTCGACGTCTTCACGCGTGACCATGGCCGCATGGCGATGGTCGCCAAGGGCGCCAAGCGCCCGCATTCGGCCCTGCGCGCCGTGCTGCAGCATTTTCATCCGATCGCGTTGTCATGGACCGGGCGGGGCGAAGTCAAGACGCTGACGAAAGCCGAGTACATGGGCGGCATGCTGCCGCTGGCCGGCGATGGGCTGCTGTCGGGCTTCTATCTGAACGAACTGCTGCTGCGTTTCTGCCCGCGCGAGGACGCGCATCCCGCGCTGTTCAAGCACTACATGATCACGCTGACGAGGCTGGCACACGGCGAGCCGGCCAGCCTGGTGCTGCGCGGCTTCGAGCGCGTGCTGCTGCAGGAAACCGGCTTCGCCGTGGCGCTGGATCAATGTATCAAGACGGGCGAGCGCGTGCAGCCCGGCCTGGACTACGTCTACCAGCCAGAGCGCGGCGTACGGCGCGCCCATGCCAGCGATCCGTCGAGCTGGCCCGTGGTGTCGGGGCAGACGCTGCTCGACATGGCCCAGGACGACTACGGCCGCGCACAAACCGTTACGCAAAGCCGAGCGCTGATGCGGTTCCTGCTGCATTATTATCTACAGGGCGAGCCGCTGAAAACGCGGCAGATCCTGATCGATCTGCAGTATCTTTGATTCCCAATTCCCTCTGAGCAAGCCGGCATGATCTTCCACGCGAATCCCGGGGTCATCGACCTCGGCATCAACATCGATCACGTTGCCACGCTGCGCAATGCGCGCGGCACCGTTTATCCCGACCCGATCCAGGCCGCGCTACAGGCCGAGGAAGCCGGCGCCGACCTGATCACGCTGCACCTGCGCGAAGACCGCCGCCATATCCGCGATGCCGACGTGCGCGCGCTGCGGCCGAAGCTGGCCACGCGCATGAACCTGGAATGCGCGATCACGGCCGAAATGCTCGACATCGCGTGCGAGATCAAGCCGCAGGACGTATGCCTGGTGCCGGAAAAGCGCGAGGAAGTCACCACCGAGGGTGGACTCGACGTGGCTGGCCATTTCGAGCAGGTCAGCGCCGCGTGCCGCCAGCTGGCCGATGCCGGCATCCGGGTGTCGCTGTTCATCGACCCGGACGTGGACCAGATCGCCGCGGCCGCCGCCTGCAAGGCGCCCGTGATCGAGATCCATACGGGAGCATATGCGGAGGCCCATAGCCCGGACGAACAGGCCGCCGAGTTCCGGCGTGTTGCCGATGCGGTGAACGCGGGCCAGAAGCACGGGCTGGTCGTCAACGCGGGCCACGGCCTGCACTACACCAACGTGCAGCCGATTGCCGCGCTGCCGGGCATCAAGGAGCTGAACATCGGCCACGCCGTCGTGGCGCACGCCGTGTTCGTCGGCTGGCAGAACGCGGTGCGCGAGATGAAGGCCATCATGGTTGCCGCGCGCCTGGGCACCCGCTATCCGGTGCCAGGGCAGGCCGCGTGATCTACGGCGTCGGCACCGACATCATCCAGATCGATCGCGTGCAGGGCGTGATGGATCGCACGCGCGGCCGCTTTGCGGAAAAGGTGCTGGGCCCGCGCGAACTCAAGGTCTATCACGCGCGCAAGGCGCGCTCGGAAAAGCGCGGCCTGGCGTTCCTGGCCACGCGCTTTGCCGCCAAGGAGGCCTTCTCGAAGGCCATCGGGCTGGGCATGCGCTGGCCCATGACCTGGCGTGCGATGGAACTGCTGAACCTGCCGTCTGGCGAGCCCACGCCGCAGTGCACGGGCGAGTTGGCCGATTGGGTTGGGGAGCGCGGCCTGACCATTCGTGTCAGTGTCAGCGATGAACATGAGTATGCGGTCGCCTTCGCGATCGCGGAGCGGACGGGCGAACCCGGTCCGCTGCCTGAACCCGCCTCGAACTGAATCGATATGAACAATAAAGTGTCCGGCAAGCGTCCGGGTCCCGTGGTGCTCGACGTGGTCGGCAAGCAGCTCAATGCCGAGGACGAGCGCCGCATCGCGCATCCGCTGACCGGCGGTGTCATCCTGTTCGCTCGCAACTTCGAGTCGCGCGCCCAGCTGGTGACGTTGACGCGGGCGATTCGCGCCGTGCGTGACGACGTGCTGATCTGCATCGACCACGAAGGCGGCCGCGTGCAGCGCGCCAAGACCGACGGCTTCACGCACCTGCCCGCCATGGCCAAACTGGGCCAGCTGTGGGACCGTGATGTGCTGATGGCCACCAAGGCCGCCATCGCCTGCGGCTACGTGCTGGCGGCGGAGCTGCGCGCCTGCGATATCGACCTGAGCTTCACGCCGGTGCTCGACCTGGACTTCGGCCGCAGCGGCGTGATCGGCGACCGCGCCTTCCACGCCGACCCGCGCGTGGTGACGATGCTGGCCAACCACCTGACGCACGGCCTGCTGCTGGCCGGAATGACCAACTGCGGCAAGCATTTTCCGGGTCACGGCTACGTCGAAGCCGATTCCCACGTGGCCGTGCCGGTCGACGAGCGTACGCTGGACGAGATTCTGGCGCACGACGCGCGTCCGTATGACTGGATGGGCCCGGCGCTGGCCTCGGTGATGCCGGCGCATGTGATCTACCCCAAGGTGGATCCGGCTCCGGCGGGCTTCTCGCGCTTCTGGCTGCAGGACATCCTGCGCGCCCAACTTGGTTTCGAAGGCGTCATTTTCAGCGACGACCTCAGCATGGAAGGGGCCAGCGTGGCCGGCACCGTCACGCAGGGCGCCAAGGCGGCGCTCGATGCCGGTTGCGACATGGTCTTGATCTGCAACAACCCGGAGAAGGCCGACCAGCTGCTGACGGAGCTGGACACGTCGATCTCGAAGACGTCGCAGCGCCGCATCCGCAAGCTGTTTGGCCGCCGCAAGCCGCTGGACTGGAACAAGCTGGAGCAGGAGGGCGAGTACCGCGCCGCACTGCGCCTGCTCCGCGATCTGGGCCTGGTCAAGTAACCTGGCAAGCAGACGACAAAAAGGGCAGCCGAAGCTGCCCTTCTTTATCGCGTGGCGCCGTGAAGCTTAGTTGGCGCGGCTGCGGTATTCGCCGGTACGCGTGTCGATTTCGATCTTGTCGCCGATGTTGCAGAACAGCGGCACTTGCAGTTCGAAGCCGGTGTTGATCTTGGCGCCCTTGAGCACCTTGCCCGACGACGTGTCGCCCTTGACGGCCGGTTCCGTGTAGATGATCTCGCGGACCAGCGTGGTCGGCATGTCGACCGAGATGGCCTTGTCGTTGTAGAACACCACTTCAACAGCCATGCCGTCCTCGAGGTAGTTCAGCGCGTCGCCCATGCTGTCCTTCTCGACTTCGTACTGGTTGAATTCGGTGTCCATGAACACGTACATCGGGTCGGCGAAGTACGAGAACGTGCATTCGCGGCGCTCCAGCACCACGACTTCGAACTTGTCGTCAGCCTTGAAGACGGATTCGCCCGGGGCGTCCGTCAGCAGGTTCTTGTACTTCATCTTGACGACTGCGGCGTTACGGCCCGACTTGTTGTACTCGGCCTTCTGCACCACCATCGGGTCGGAACCGATCATGAACACGTTGCCGACGCGGAGTTCCTGTGCGATTTTCATCTGAACTGTCTTCCTGAAAAAAATGGTCCGGGCCTGAGGTAAGGGGTCGCCCGGAAAGCGATATGGCGAAGGCGCGCAGCCGGCAGTTTGTTCTTGGGCCTTGAAACTTGGCTCGCCATCAAAATCAACCGGCTATTTTACCTGATTTTCGCTGAAGGCCACGAGATTCGCTGCAAGGTCGCCCAAGTGCTGCAATTGCCGCTGCCAGCGGTCCATGCCCGCGGTCAGCGTCGGCAATTGTGCCTGCAACGCCGCCCAGTCGGGCGCTGCGCCGTAGCCGTTCCAGGCATGCGAGAACGCGACCAGCGCGGCGGACGCCTCGGGCGCCAAGCCGGCCCGCGCAAACCGCGCCAGCCAGGCGTCGAGCTTGACGTGATGCGCCTGGTCGTCCTGCGGGTAGATGTGCCAGATCATCGGCCGGGCGGCCCAGTGGGCGCGCACGCAGGAATCCTCGCCGCGCACGAAATTGACGTCGCAGGCCCACAGCAGTTCGTCGTAGTGCTCCTGGCGAACAAACGGGATGCCGTGGACGATGAGGTTGCCGCGATGGTGAGTCGTGCCGGGCGCAGGCGCCGCCCCTAGCCATTGGCCGACCTGCGTCGCGGCCAGGCCCTGGGGAACGAAGCACTCGATAGGCGTAGCGCCATCGCGCCATTGCTCGAGCAGCACCGGCGTGGCGGGGTTTCGTAGGCGAAGAAGCTGACTTTGAGCGCGTCCGGGGTCGGCTGCACGCCGAGCCGGTGCCAAAGCGTGGCCTGCGCGGCAGGACTGGTGCGGAAGGCATCGCGCGACGCGCCGATCATCGCTTCCCGCAACAGGCCGCCCGTACCGCGCGCAAAGCCGGGGAAGAAGAAATACTTCGTCAGCGGCAGGCGCGGGTGGGGCGACGCCATTGCGTGGTGCTCGCTGACCCAGTCCTCGGCGCTCAGGTACTCCAGGTTGATCCAGACCGGCTTGCGCGGCGCGGCGGCCATGGCGGCCAGGAACGATTCCGGCAGATGGCAGGCGAACGCCTCGATGACCACGTCGTGCGGCCCCGGGGCGTCGAAAGGGGCGTCGGGGCGAGGATCCCAGCGTCGCACATCCACGCCGGACAGGCGCTGGTGCGCGGCCGCCGGGTCGATTTCCGGCGCCAGCCGGGCAAAGCTGGCCAGGTCATCGACCCAAAGCCGCACCGTATGCCCATGCTCCTGCGCCAGCTGGCGCGCCAGCCGCCAGCAGACGCCGATGTCACCGAAGTTGTCGATGACGGTGCAGAAGATATCCCAGGAACGGATTGGCATGTGGCTGAAGAGATGACGAGGCCGCCCGTCGGGAAGCCTGGCGGGCGAATTGCTCTAAACTTGCGATTCTAGGCCAGCGCCCCGTTGTGGGCGCATGGATGCGCATTGTTGGCGCACAAATGGCACACCTCATTCGTCCAATCCGCCCGCGATGCCCGAGCAGGAACCCGTTCCCCAGACCGACCCAGTGATGTCTGAATCCGAAGCCGCCACGCCCGTGCAGGCTCCGGAGCCTCCCGATGTGCCTGACTTCGATCCGCGTCCAATCCTGGCGCGCATGCCGGGGCTGCCAGGTGTCTATCGATATTTCGATGCCGATGGCAATGTGCTCTATGTAGGCAAGGCGCGCGACCTGAAGAAGCGGGTGTCGAGCTACTTCAACAAGACGCAGCTGTCGCCGCGCATCGCCATGATGGTGGGCAAGATCGCGCGGATCGAGACCACCGTCGTGCGGACTGAAGCCGAGGCGCTGCTGCTTGAGAACAATCTCATCAAGGCGCTGGCGCCGCGCTACAACATCCTGTTCCGGGACGACAAGTCGTATCCGTTCCTGAAGCTCACGGGCCACAAGTTTCCGCGCATGGCGTACTACCGCGGCGCGACCGACCGCAAGCACCAGTATTTCGGACCGTTCCCGAGCGCGCACGCGGTACGCGAGAGCATGCAGATCCTGCAGAAGGTGTTCCAGCTGCGCACCTGTGAGGACACCGTGTTCAACAACCGCACGCGGCCGTGCCTGCTGCATCAGATCCACCGCTGCACGGCGCCCTGTGTCAGCGCGATTTCGCAGGAAGACTATGCCCGCGACGTCGGCAATGCTGCCAGCTTCCTGCAGGGCCGTGAAACCGAGGTGCTGGAAGGCCTGCAGCAGAAGATGGAATCGCATGCGGTGCAACTTCAGTTCGAGCAGGCCGCCGCCGTGCGCGACCAGATTGGTGCACTGTCGACGGTGCTCAAGCGGCAGGCCGTGGAAGAGGTCGGCCAGGCGCGCGATATCGACGTGCTGGCCGTGGCCGTCCAGGGCGGTCGTGCCTGCGTGAACCTGGCCATGGTGCGCGGCGGGCGGCATCTGGGCGACAAGGCCTACTTTCCGGCCCATGCCGACGAGGCGGCGATGATCGTCGAGGAAAGCGACGATACAGCCGAGGTGTCGGAAAGCTCCGATGAGGCCGTGGTATCGGCTGACGCAGGCCCGCTGTCGGTGGATCGCATCGCCGCGCGCGTGCTGTCTGCCTTCATGATCCAGCACTATCTGGACCAGGCGCCGCCGCCGATCATCGTCGTCAGCCACCCGCCGGCCGACGCGGCGGTGGTCGAGGCGCTGTCGATGCAGGCCGGCCGCAAGGTGGCCCTGGTGCGTCAGCCGCAGGGGCAGCGCAAGGTATGGCTGGAGATGGCCACGCAGGGCGCGGGCCTGGCGCTGGCCCGGCGGCTGGCCGAGCAGGGCAGCCAGGAAGCCCGCACGCGTGCGCTGGCCGAAACCATCGGCCTGGACATGGAAGACCTGGCCATGTTGCGCATCGAATGCTTCGACATCAGCCACACGGCGGGCGAGGCCACGCAGGCGTCGTGCGTGGTGTTCCATCACCACGAGATGCAGAACAGCGAGTATCGGCGCTTCAATATCACCGATATCACGCCCGGCGACGACTACGCGGCGATGCGCCAGGTGCTGACGCGGCGCTACCAGAAGCTGGTCGAGCAGATCCAGGAGGACGGCGGCGATCCGAACGCCGCAGGCGCCGATGGCGTACCCCGCATGCCGCGCGTGGTGCTTATCGACGGCGGCAAGGGTCAGGTCGAGGTGGCGCGCCAGGTGTTCGAGGAGCTTGGGCTCGACATCGGCCTGCTGGTCGGCGTGGCCAAGGGCGAGGGCCGCAAGGTGGGGCTGGAGACGCTGGTGTTTGCCGACGGACGCCCGTCGCTGGAACTGGGGCAGGGCAGTGCCGCGCTGATGCTTGTTGCCCAGATCCGCGACGAGGCTCACCGTTTCGCCATTACCGGCATGCGCGCCAAGCGGGCCAAGGCGCGCACGACGTCGCGGCTGGAAGAGATCGAAGGGGTGGGTGCGCGGCGCCGGCAGAAGCTGCTGACGCGGTTTGGCGGCCTGCGTGGCGTGATGGCGGCCAGTATCGACGAACTGGCCAGCG
Source organism: Cupriavidus sp. EM10 (assembly GCF_018729255.1). NCBI lineage: Bacteria > Pseudomonadati > Pseudomonadota > Betaproteobacteria > Burkholderiales > Burkholderiaceae > Cupriavidus > Cupriavidus sp. EM10. The sequence continues at coordinate 2,337,344 of NZ_CP076060.1, read as the reverse complement.
TGGAAGGCATCTCGCGCACGCTGGCCGAGGAAATCTACCGGCAGCTGCACTGAAGCCGGATGCTTCGAGCTACTGGGCGGCTTTCGGCCTGAAATTACCGGGTCCGGGCGGAAATCGGCGACAATCGCGCAATCCGCCTTGGCGACCACATCGCAGACCAGCCAGTTTCTGGCGCACGACCGCTCCGCCCATGCCCTTGAACATTCCCATCCTGCTGACCTGGCTTCGCGTGGCCATGATCCCGCTTGTCGTCGGGGTCTACTACCTGCCCGAGGCCTGGCTGCCGATGCATACCAAGAACGTGACGGCGGCATCGTTCTTCGTCATCGCGGCGGTCACGGACTGGCTGGACGGCTTCCTGGCGCGCCGCTGGAACCAGACATCGGCCTTTGGCGCCTTCCTGGATCCGGTGGCCGACAAGCTGATGGTCACCGCCGCGCTGCTGTCGCTGCTGGCGCTGGGGCGCGTGGCCGACCTGATCGCGCTGGTCATCATCGGCCGCGAAATCACGATTTCGGCGCTGCGCGAATGGATGGCGCAGATCGGGGCGTCGAAGAGCGTGGCCGTCAACTTCCTGGGCAAGCTGAAGACCACGGTGCAGATGATCGCCATCCCGCTGCTGCTGTTCAACGACACGTTCTTCGGCCTCGATGCTTCGCTGCTCGGCACGCTGATGATCTATGTGGCGGCCGTGCTGACACTGTGGTCGATGATCTACTACATGAAGCTCGCATGGCCCCAGATACGCGAGCGTAGCGACGCGCTGAGCGGGGCGCGTACGCAAAAATGAAATTTCCTGCAAAAAGTTGTTGACGAGCCGGTTCGTCGTTTGCAATAATCTCGTTCTCGCTGCTGACGACGCAAAAGAAAGCAGCAAGATAAGCGGTACTTAGCGCGAATTGCCAGCATAAAGCTGCGTAGTTAAAAGAAGTTGCGCGATAGTCTGCTTTTCGGTATGATGCAGGGCCCTGCGGGAGTAGCTCAGTTGGTAGAGCGCAACCTTGCCAAGGTTGAGGTCGCGAGTTCGAGACTCGTCTCCCGCTCCAGGTTAATGGCATCCGGTGACATGACGATGTTGGTCAAGTCGGCGGAATGGCAGCGCAAGCTGCCACAGCAGTAAAAGTTGTACGCGGGAGTAGCTCAGTTGGTAGAGCGCAACCTTGCCAAGGTTGAGGTCGCGAGTTCGAGACTCGTCTCCCGCTCCAATCCGAAAGGGAAGCAGCGCTTCCCTTTTTCTTTAGTGTCTTGAGTGTGTTTAGCGGGGTTGCGTCCCGTCGCAGTGTCGGCAGTTACGACGCTCGCGGCGAATCCGGATACAATCCAGCATCGTCACCTGGCGGGGTGGCAGAGTGGTTATGCAGCGGCCTGCAAAGCCGTGTACGCCGGTTCGATTCCGACCTCCGCCTCCAGTTGCAAGCCGACGGCGCCCATGTGGCGCCGTTGTGTTTTTCAGCGCCAGCATTCGGCGAACTTCCCCAGGTTTTTTGCGATGCCCCTCATGGCGGGCCCGGTGGCTCGCGTGTGCCCTAGGCCTGAGGCGGCGCGAGCACCGGCGCGGCACCGCGCAGGTATTCGGTGAAGGCCAGCAGGCCTTGCGTCGGAAACTTGTCCTGGTGGACGACCAGCTGCAGCGGACGAATCACGCGTGGCAGGCCGCTCCGCAAGGCGACCAGCAGGCCGCGTTCGATTTCATCGCCGACCACGTGCAGCGACAGACAACTGACGCCAAAGCCGCTCATGACCGCGCGCTTGATGGCTTCCGCGTTGCCCAGCTCCAGCGCAAAGCGCAGCGCGCCGAGTTCCGGCACCAGGCGTGCCTCGATGATTTCGCGGGTGCCCGAGCCGGGCTCGCGCACGATCCAGTCGGCCTCGCGCAACATGTCGTGCAGCACGTCCGGACGGTCGGCGCAGGCGGCCAGCGGGTGCGACGGGCCGACGACCACCACCATTTCATCGTCGCACCAATGCACGCTGCGCAGGTCGCGCTCGTGGCTGGTGCCTTCGATCAGCCCGATATCGGCTTCGAACTTCATCAGCGCCTGCAGCACGTCGTGCGTATTGCCGATGCGCAGGTCCAGCGCGCACGGTCCGGTCTGGGCGTGACGGAAGCCAGCCAGCAGCGCGGGCAGGATATAGCTGCCGATCGTGTTGCTGGCGGCGATGCGCAGTTGCACGCCGCCTTCGGAGGCAAAGCGCTCCAGTTCGTGCGCTTGGTCCAGCAGCGAAAGCGCGCGCGGAAAGAACTGGCGTCCCGCTTCGTTGATGGCGAGCCGCCGCGCCACGCGATCGAAAAGTGCGCCATTCAACGCACGTTCGAGTTCGGCCAGCGACGCGCTGACGGCCGACTGGGACATCGCCAGCGATTCAGATGCCGCGATCGTGCTGCCATGCTGTGCAACGGCAACAAACACCTGCAGTTGCCGCAACGTCAGCCGAAGTGGGCGTTGTTCCATGTCTTATCGATATAACTGATTACGCATAACGATATTACCCGTTTTACGGGTTAGCAGCCGCTGCGTACCCTGCAAGGCATCGAACAAAAACCAGTTCCTGCCATGTCCACGGCCCCCGCCCCGCATTCGATCCCCGCCGCCATTGCGCCATCCACGCTGACGTTGTGGCGCAAGCGCGTCCTGACGCTGCTGCCGTTGGGCGCCATCGCCTGGCTGGCGCAGGGGCTGGCCGATCACCCGGCCATCTCGCAATACGGCCTGTCGGCGTTGACGCTGGCGATGTTCGCCGGGATGATCGCCGCCAACACCATGCCCAAGCACTGGCTGACGCCGCTGGCCCCGGGCATGCAGGTCGCGCGCCACCACATGCTCCGCCTTGGTGTGGCGCTCTATGGCCTGCGCCTGACATTCGGCGCCATCGCCGCATTGGGCGTGGGTGGGATGGTGGTGCCGCTGCTGATGCTGGTGGCAACGCTGCTGTTCGGTACCTGGGTGGGGTCTTCGTTCTTCGGCCTGAGCCGGCGAGAGGCGATTCTGGTCAGTGCCGGCAGCGCTGTCTGCGGCGCGGCGGCAGCCATTGCCGTGTCGTCGGTGGTGCGGACCGACGATCGTCAGACCGCTGTGGCCGTGGCCACGGTCGTGCTCTTCGGCACGGCCGGCATGCTGCTTTACCCGTGGATCTACGAACTGGCCGCGCAGCACTGGCATCTGGCCATCAGCCAGCGCGCGTTCGGCATCTTTACCGGAGCCACGCTGCACGAAGTGGCGCAGGTGATTGCCTCGGGCAAGATGGTCGGCGATGCCACGGCCGATGCCGCAGTGGTGGCAAAGATGGTCCGCGTGCTGGCGCTGGGTCCGCTGCTGCTGGTCATGGCGCTGTGGCCGCGCACGAGCTGGTCGCAGGAATCGGGCGGCACGCGCAACCTGAAGGGCCTGCTGCGTTCGGTACCGTGGTTTGCGGTGGGTTTTGTCGCCGTGATGGCACTGAATTCCGCGGCGCTGGTGCCGGGCGAATGGAAGCCCGCGCTGACGGCGCTGGACAACTGGCTGCTGGCCTGCGCGATGCTCGCCATCGGCCTGCATACGCGGATCGGCGACCTGCTGCGCGCCGGCCGCAAACCACTGGCCCTGGCTGGCCTGCTGTTTGTCTTCCTGATGGTCGTGGGCGCCGGCCTTTGCGCGATTCTGGTGTGAACGGAAAGGGGTGCCGACGGGAGGCCTGGACAAGGCGCCGCGAGGCTGGTGCGGCCGACGGGGGTCGAACCCGTAAGCCCGTAAGAGCGGCAGATTTTAAGTCTGCTGAGTCTACCAATTTCTCCACGGCCGCACGGCAAGCCCGGTATTGTGGTGGCTTCGCGCACAGGACGCAAGCGGCGCACTTCGCCGCTGATATGTGATCCGGCTGTTACGGGCGGTAACAATGTCGCTACCCCCGTTTCACCTGCAAGTTCGTGACCTCGTACAATAGCGAATATCAGGTTCATTCCTCACTCACAGAGAGCACGATCATGAAACGTTGGTTGTTCGCAGCATTCGGTGTGGCCGCCGCGCTGGCGTCTGGCGCTGCAATGGCGCGGGTGAACGTCGACGTGGCGATCGGTGTTCCGGGCGTCGTCGTGGGTGGCCCCGCGTACTATCCGCCTGCACCGGCTTACTATGCGCCGCCGCCCCCGGTGGTGGTCGCACCGGCCCCGGTCTATTACGGCCCGCCGCCGGTGGTTGTCCGTCCGGCACCGGTCTACTACGGCGCGCCGCGTTACTACGGCGGCCCCCGTTATTACTATGGCCCCGGCTGGCACGGCCGCGGTTATTACGGCGGTGGCGGGTACTATGGCGGGGGCCATGGTCATGGTCACGGACACCGCTAACGGAGTGCCTTTCCGACGTCATTGAAAGGCAATTGTCAGAAAGAGCCCCGAAAAGGGGCTTTTTCTTTTTCAGGGCGCAGCATTAAACCCTCTGGATGGGCATTTGAAGGAAAACTTTGGCGGAAGATTGCGCGTGTAGGTTCCCGAGCAAATTTGTCGCTCAAAGTTTTTGAAGCGACCGCTCAAGCGGTCTGGATATCGGGCTAGGGGTTTCCCCCTAAACTGACTTGAGTGACGCCGCTCCCACAGTAATGCTCCCACGATTCATCGGCTGATGGCGCGGCGCCCGTCGTCAAACAGAACAAGGGGATTCGCATGGCTCTCAAACACCGTCTGGCGGCAGCTGCCGCAATCGGCGCGCTGGCCGCGCTTTCGACATCCGTTTTCGCCGCACCGGTCAAGTACGACATCTACAGCGGCGGGCAACGCGCCGTGGACACGCGCGATGTCTACACCGATGGTGCCCGTATTTCCAATCGGGATGTTTATACCGATGGCGCGCGCGTGACGGGCTCGCGCGATGTGTATTCGGACGGCGCGCGCGTCACGGACCGCCGCGACGCGTTCAGCGACGGGGCCTGATTCGGATAGCTGCTGCACTGGCAGGTAAATGGCCCGCGATATCGAGACGATATCGCGGGCCGTTTGTTTTCGCGGTTTGCGGTTTGCGGCTTTCGGCTCTACCGTCAACCCTTGCGAAGGTGAAACTGCTTTACCTCCGCAAGGCGCGGATTGCGTCATTTCAGAGAATGGGGCGAGATATACTGCAGCCTCAACCCTGAACGATGGAGAGAGGTATGCAGCAAAAGACCGTACTGACGGCTGACGACGTGAAGAAGGTGCTGGTCGCCGCCGAGGCCGAAGCCACGGCAAACAACTGGGCTGTCACGATTGTGGTCGTCGACGACGGTGGTCATCCGCTCGGCTCGATTCGCCTGGATGGCGTAGCCCCGATCTCGGCCTACATCGCCACGGAAAAGGCGCGTACGGCGTCGCTGGGCCGCCGCGAATCGAAGATCTACGAAGACATGATCAACAACGGCCGCTACTCGTTCATGACGGCGCCGGTGCTGCAAGGCATGCTGGAAGGCGGCGTGCCCATCGTGGTGAACAACCAGGTGGTGGGTGCAGTGGGCGTGTCCGGTGTGAAGTCGACCGAAGACGCGCAGATCGCCCGCGCCGGCATCGCGGCTCTGGGTATCTGATCGGCTGCTGCGCGCGGCGCTGAGGCGCTGTCCGCCGCCAGGAAGCAAAAGCCCCGCAGGCGCAACGCCTGCGGAGCGGTATAAAAAGTGGCATGGCTGGCATCGGCCGGCCAGGCAAAGGGTCTGGAATGTTTGCCTGGCAGGGGAATCCGATCGTCTGGCTACTGCCGAACACCCGTTGGACGGGTGGTCCCCACAAAAGTCGTTACAGAGTTATCCGGCTGCGATTCTGCAGTGGCGGAATTACTTGGTCAGGATCAACTTGCCGTAGCGCGTGACGCGCAGCGTATAGACATCGCCGTTATGCAGGATCGGCAGCGTCGTGGCACCTTGCATGATGGCCTCGAGCGGCACGGCGGGCGTATCGCTGTTGTTGGCCGGCGCCTGGCGCATCAGCGCTTCGAGGCGGGCGGGCAGGGCGGCTACCGCCGACTTGACCGATTCCAGCGCTGACGAAGCCGACGTTGCAGCAGCGGCGTCGCGACGCGCCTGCGGGGCAACTTCCACACGACGCAGGGACAGACGACGGCGCGTGACTTCACGCGGTTGCGACAGCGGCAGGCTCAGTGTGCTCATGATCTTCTCCGTTCTACGGTAGATGTCAGCTCGATTCGCGGTTGCGAATCACGATGAGAAGATCTTAAATGAGAACCGTTATCATTACAACCCACTTCGCATGAAGTTACATGTGTGACGGGATCGTTGCCGCAGCGCGGCTTCGCGATATGGCTACGCATGGAAAAAGGGCACCGGAGGGGTGCCCTTCTGTGCGAAGCAACCAGCGGATTAGTGCTTCGGTTCGGTAATGAAGCCGATCTTGCCCAGGCCGCCATGCTGCGCGGCAGCCATCACTTCGGCCACGCGCTCGTAGCGCACGTCGCGGTCGGCGCGCAGGTGCAACTCGGGCTGCGGCTGCAGTTGCGCCGCGTTCGCGATGCGCTCTTCCAGCTGGGCCGGGCTGACTTCTTCCTGATTCCAGAACACCTTGCCTTGCGCATCGACGGAAACGTTGATGTTCTGCGGCTTGCTGTCGTTGGGCTGGTTGGTCGCACGCGGCAAGTCGATCTTGACCGCGTGGTTGATAACGGGAATCGTGATGATGAAGATGATCAGCAGTACCAGCATGACGTCCACCAGCGGCGTCATGTTGATCTCGCTCATCACCTCGTCATCGTCGCCGTCGAGGGTGCCGAATGCCATGATGCTTTCCTTCAGGCGCTACGAATCAGCGCTCAGTTCTTGACGGCCAGGCGCATCGACGCATCGTCGGCGGCGCGGTTGGCGGAGGTGGGACGCACGCGGGCGCCGGTCACGAAGTAGGCGTGCAGGTCGTGCGCAAAGCGGTTCAGTTTGCTGATCACGCCCTTGTTGCCGCGGCTCAGGGCGTTGTAGCCCAGCACGGCAGGAATGGCTACGGCCAGGCCGAAAGCCGTCATGATCAGCGCTTCGCCCACGGGGCCGGCCACCTTGTCGATGGTCGGCACGCCGGACGCGCCGATGCCGATCAGGGCGTGATAAATGCCCCACACGGTACCGAACAGCCCCACGAACGGGGCGGTGGAGCCCACCGAGGCCAGCACGGCCAGGCCCGACTGCATGCGGGCAACCGCTTCATCGATCGAGCTCTTCAGCGAGCGGGTCAGCCAGTCGGAAATGTCCAGCGCGTCATGCAGCTGCGGCTGGCTGGCGCGGTGGTGCTGGGCGGCTTCCTTGCCGGTGACTGCCAGCGTGCGGAACGGGTTGGCGTCGCTGGCGCCGAGCGTATCGAGCGCGTGGTCGAAATCGTCGGAATGCCAGAAACGCTTTTCCGCGCCGTGCGCCATCTTCTTGAGGCGGACCAGATCCCACGCCTTGGTGAGAATCACGATCCACGACAGCAGCGACATGATCAGCAGAATGATGGCGGTCGCGCGCATGACGAAATCGCCTTGCGACCAGAGGTGGGAGAGTCCGAGGTCCTGCATGGTGGTTCCTGAAAGGGTCAGTGTTTAGGGTATCGGAAAAATCCGGGAAATCAGTTCAGCTCGAATTTGATCGGTTGCTGCGCGGTGGCGGCCATGGCGCGGCCGTTCTCCATGTACGGCTTGCAGCGGATCGCCTTGGCGGCAGTCAGCGCGGCATCGTCAAGGCGTTCGGAACCGCTGGTCTTCGAGACCGCGGCCTTCACGACCTTGCCGGTATCGTCGAAATTCAGCCGGATCACCGCCGTGCCCGTTTCCCCCATCCGCTGCGACTGGCGCGGATACACCGGCGCAGGCTGGGAGCATGCCATTTCGCCGATGCCAACCGCGCGCGGCGCCGCGTTGGTCGCGGCCGGCGGCGGTGCGGGCGGCTCGGGTGCCGGCGGGGCGGGCGGCGCAGGCGGCGCCTCGATGGCGCTCGGCGTCGGCGGCAGGCTGGCCACCGGCGTCGGGGTCGGTTGCGGCTTTGGCGGCGTTGGACGCGGCGTTACCACTTTGACCTGTTTGGGCGGCGTAGGTTGTGCCTTGGGAGGTTCGGGGGCGGGCGGCTCGGGCTTCGGCTGCTCCATGGGAATGATGCGGGCGATGATCTCGGGGGCGATGACGGCCTCCGTCATCTTGCGGGCCAGCCCGCTCTGGATCAGGTAGAGCAGTCCGGCATGGAACAGCAGGACCGCAACGGTGATCTTGAAAAAACGTTGATCGAACATGAGAGGAACGACAGGGGTCCGCCTGGCGGCGCAATCACTTGCGGTAGAACAGGATCAGCGAGATTCCACATCCAACCAGCAGGCTCAATAGCAATTCCATGATGATAACGCTCCAAAGAAACACAGCTGTCAGTAACCGGTTACAGGGGAGCGCCACTCTTGGGCAGCGTATCAGCGGGATAGTATAAACGATAATGATTCTTATTTGTTGCGCATTGTGCAATGCGTGACGATATTCTGCAATGGCTCCATTGCGCTTGCGGCAGCAATTCAGGGTGCGATGTCGGGCGGGCGCTACGTGGGCCAGGACGCCTCGCCGCATGCCGCCGATGCCCCACCTGAGGAAATCCGCGCTACGATTAACAGGAAACCCCAGTTAGCGGCAGACACGGCACAGGCCAGGCGCTCCCCGCGGTCCGGACGCCCCGCGCCTCGTGCGAAGGGAACCAGCCATGGATTTCACCCGTTTTGCTGAAGACGACCGCATGATGGACGACCGCAGCACGCTGCTGCGCGCAACGTCCGGCACGGTGGGCACTTCGGCGCTCGACTGGATGTGCGCCCAGTTTGCGCTGCGCGTGGTCTGCGCGCTTGGGCCGCGTTTCAACCTGCGCAGCAATATCAATGACGTGCTGACCGTCAGTGCGCAGGAAATGGTGTGGCCGTATGGCGTGGTGCTGCGCGTGCAGCGGTTCCTGTCCGCGCGCTGCGCCGACATGCCGGCGTGGAAGGGTGCATCGCGCCTGTCGCCAGAGGAATTCCTGGAGCGCCACGGCCAGTGGAACAGTGCCTTCGACGAAAGCGCGCTGTTTTACTACCTGGACGAATACGTCAAGCACCACGCCAAGGACATGTTCGCGGTATTTGCCGCATCGTCGGCCGCGATCGCGGCGCGGCTCGATGGCGAGCGCGTGCTGCTGGTGCGCAATATCGACATGCTCAGCCACGTGCTGAACCTGCCCGAGCACGAGCGCAAACTGTTGTTGTTTGCGGCGCTGGCCAAGTACAAGCGCGACCTGCGCGCGGTGATGGTCGACTGCAAGGTTGCGCACAGCCAGGAAGCGTTCCAGATCCTGGCCGGCCTGACCGCCGCCAGCCCGGGCGATATCGCGGCGTCGCTGCGGCCGGGGTCGCGGCTGGAAACGCTGAACCTGATCGAGCAGCCGCTGCCGGAAAACAGCGTTACCGACCTGGGCGACCTGATGCGCCTGTCCGACCGCCTGCTGCACGTGCTGCTGGGCAACTACGCCAGCGAGGCCGAGATGATGGCGGTCTTCACGCGGCCCGCCGCCGCGCCCACGCTGGGCACCACCGACTATCCGCACGTCGAGACCGATGCCCGCTACCTGACCGCCCTGCTTGGCAATGCCACGCGCCAGAACGCCACGGGCGTGAACGTGCTGATCTATGGCCCGCCCGGCACGGGCAAGACCGAATTCGCACGGCTGGTGGCGCGCGAAGCTGGCTGCGAACTGTATGAAGTGGATTGCTTCGACCGCGATGGCAACAGCCTGTCGGGCAAGGATCGCTACCGGTCGTTGCAGGTGTCCCAGGCCTTCCTGCGCGGGCGGCCGCGCACCGCGCTGCTGTTCGACGAGGTCGAGGACGTGTTTCCCGGCAGCGCGCGCGAACTGATGAGCCTGTTCGGCCAGGAAGATACACGCGCTTCGGTCAACGGCAAGGCTTGGGTCAACCAGACGCTGGAGCAGAATCCCGTGCCCGTGATCTGGATTTCCAATTCGATCCGGCAGATCGATCCGGCGTACCTGCGGCGCTTCCAGTTTCATCTCGAATTAAAGATTCCGCCACCTCAAGTGCGCGAGAACATTATCCGCAAGCATCTGGGCAGCCTGGCGGTCAGCGATACCTTCGTGGCCACGCTGGCGGCGCGCAAGACGCTGACCCCGGCGCAGGTGCAATCGGCGGCGCGCTTTGTGGAACTGGCGCGGCCCGATGTCGATGAGTCGGTGGAAGCGCTGATCCTGCGCCAGCTCGAGCATGCCGACCGCGCGATGGGCCTGCGCCCCGAGGCGGAGGCGCGCCCCGTGGTCACGCACTATCGGCTGGACAACCTGAACCTGGAAACGCGCTACGCCGTGGACAAGATCGTGCAGGCCCTTGGCGCGCGCCAGCGCGGCACGCTGTGTTTCTATGGGCCGCCCGGCACCGGCAAGACCGCACTGGCCGAACACATCGCGGCGGCGCTGGACCTGCCGCTGATGATCCGCCGCGCCTCGGATTTGATGAGCAAGTACGTTGGCGAGACCGAGCAGCAGATCGCGGCCATGTTCGCGCGGGCGGAGGAAGATGGCGCAGTGCTGCTGCTCGACGAGGCCGACAGCTTCATGCAGAGCCGCCAGCAGGCGGTGCGCAACTACGAGGTGTCGGAGGTCAACGAAATGCTGCAGGGCATGGAGCGTTTCAACGGCATCTTCGTCTGCACCACGAACCTGTTCGATCGTATCGATGAAGCGGCGCTGCGGCGGTTTTCGTTCAAGATCCGCTTCCTGCCGCTCAAGCCCGCGCAGCGCGAGACGATGTTCGTCGACGAGGCGCTCGACGGCGATGCGCAGCGCATGACCGATGCCATCCGGCGCGATCTCGATGGCATGGATTGCCTGACGCCTGGCGATTTCGCCACGGTGAAGCGCCAGTCAGTGGTGCTGGGCGAGGCGCTGACGGCCGACGAATTCCTGGCTCAGCTGCGCCAGGAACATGCCGTGAAGCCCGATGTGCGGCATCACAAGCCGGTGGGCTTCATTCAGTAGCGTCGATGGCGGGCGCCGGTTCGATGGCCACGGTCTCGGCGGCGGCATCCACTTTCAGCAGCGCCCACGCCATGTCGCGCAGGTGCGCGGCGTCCTTGGTCGACAGGTAGCGTATTGCCGGCATGGCATCGGGGCTGGCCGCCAGGTCGAATTCGGCGAGCTTGCGGGCCAACTGGCGCGCGATGGCCGTGCCGGTGTCGATCAGCGTCAGGCGGTTGCCGACCATGTCGCGGATCGTTTCCGACAGGAAAGGGTAGTGCGTGCAGCCCAGTACCAGGGTGTCGGCGCCTGCATCCAGCATGGGTCGCAGGTAGGCGTCGAGTTTCTCGCGGATCTGCGGTCCCGAGACATCGCCCTGCTCGATCAGCGATACCAGCCCATGGCCGGCCGCACACAGATACTGGCTTTCGGGGGCCAGCGATGTCAGCAGCCGGTTGAACTTGGCGCTCTTGAGCGTGTTGGCGGTAGCCAGTACCCCGACCACCTTGCTCCGGCTCAGCGAGGCCGCGGGTTTGAGCCCCGGCTCCACGCCGATGATCGGCACGGCCAGGCGCTCGCGCAGCGTCTGCACGGCATGCATGGTGGCCGTGTTGCACGCGATCACCAGCGCCTTGCAGCCTTGCGCCACCAGCCATTCGCACACCTGCAGGGTACGGGCTTCGACAAAGCGCTCGGGCTTGTCACCGTACGGTGCGTAGCGGGAATCGGCAAAGTAGGTCAGCGACTCGTGCGGCAGCATGGCCCGCACTTCGCGCAGGACCGACAGGCCGCCAAGGCCGGAATCGAAGACGCCGATAGGGGAGGGGTTCACGCGCGGGAGGGGAGGGAGGTTTTCTCCCCTCTCCCACTTGTGGGAGAGGGGCGGGGAGAGGGCCGGCGGGTTCAAACGGCGACATGTGGCAATTTGAACCGCTGCGTCCTCACCCCAACCCCTCTCCCGCGGGCGGGAGAGGGGAGTCACACCAATAGGTGCTTAAGCTGCCGCGACCGGAATCTTGCCGATCTTGGCTTGCCACTCGGCGGGGCCGGTCTTGTGGACCGAGGTGCCCGAACTGTCCACGGCCACCGTCACCGGCATGTCCTTGACGTCGAACTCGTAGATCGCTTCCATGCCCAGGTCTTCGAAGGCCAGCACCTTGGCGCCGCGAATCGCCTTCGACACCAGGTAGGCGGCGCCGCCCACGGCCATCAGGTAGGCCGACTTGTGCTTCTGGATCGATTCGATCGCCACCGGGCCGCGCTCGGCCTTGCCGATCATCGCGATCAGGCCGGTCTGCGACAGCATCGTCTCGGTGAACTTGTCCATGCGGGTGGCCGTCGTCGGGCCGGCCGGGCCGACCACTTCGTCGCGCACCGGATCCACGGGGCCCACGTAGTAGATCACGCGGTTCGTGAAGTCCAGGGGCAGCTTCTCGCCCTTGGCCAGCATGTCGGCGATGCGCTTGTGCGCGGCGTCGCGGCCGGTCAGCATCTTGCCGTTCAGCAGCAGCGTCTGGCCCGGCTTCCACGAAGCCACTTCTTCCGGCGTCAGCGTGTTCAGGTCGACGCGCTTCGACGTCTCGGTGTTCGGCGCCCACTCCACCTGCGGCCAGGCCGACAGGTCGGGGGCTTCCAGCTTTGCCGGGCCGCTGCCGTCCAGCGTGAAATGCACGTGGCGGGTGGCCGCGCAGTTCGGGATCATCGCCACGGGCTTCGAGGCCGCGTGGGTCGGAGATGCCATGATCTTGATGTCGAGCACGGTGGCCAGGCCGCCCAGGCCCTGCGCGCCGATGCCCAGCGCGTTGACCTTCTCGTACAGCTCGACGCGCATTTCCTCGATCCAGTCCTTCGGGCCGCGCGCGATGATGTCCTGGATGTCGATGGATTCCATCAGCGATTCCTTGGCCATCACCATCGCCTTCTCGGCGGTGCCGCCAATGCCGATGCCCAGCATGCCCGGCGGGCACCAGCCGGCGCCCATCGTCGGCACGGTCTTCAGCACCCAGTCGACGATCGAGTCGGACGGGTTCAGCATGACGAACTTCGACTTGTTCTCCGAGCCACCGCCCTTGGCGGCGACCTGGATGTCGACGGTGTTGCCCGGCACCACTTCGTAGTGGATCACGGCCGGGGTGTTGTCCTTGGTGTTCTTGCGGGCGCCTTCGGGCGGGCTGACGATCGACGCGCGCAGCACGTTGTCCGGGTGCGTGTAGCCGCGGCGCACGCCTTCGTTGATCATCTCGGTCAGGCCCATGGTGGCGCCGTCCCAGCGCACGTCCATCCCCACCTTGACGAAGATCGTCACGATGCCGGTGTCCTGGCACAGCGGGCGCTTGCCTTCGGCGCACATGCGGCTGTTGGTCAGGATCTGGGCAATCGCGTCCTTGGCGGCCGGACTCTGTTCCAGCTCATAGGCACGGCCCAGGCTGGTGATGTAGTCCATCGGGTGGTAATAGCTGATGTACTGCAGCGAGTCGGCGACGCTCTGGATGAGGTCTTCTTGCTTGATGACTGTCATTTTGTGGGGGAGGGCAGCGGTGAAACACAGCCCGGGATGATACACCGTGGCGACGACGGCCGTATGGCATGCATACAGCCGTCGACAGGTTTGGTCGGGTATTGACGCGAGGCGCGTGAGGCACCTCGGCGGAGAAGTACGGCTAGTGTGCCTGTTGCGCCGCACCATCGGTGCCGGCAGGGCCCTGCCCGGGCGCAGGATGCGGATGCGACACCATGCGGTCCACCCAGGCCATGGCCAGGGCCGACGCCAGGAATGCCACGTGGATGATCACCTGCCACATGATGGTGTGCGTGCTGCGCTGCTCGGCGTCGATGAAGGTCTTCAGCAGGTGGATCGACGAAATGCCGATCAGCGCCATCGACAGCTTGACCTTGAGCACCCCGGCGTTCACGTGGTCGAGCCACTCCGGCTCGTCCGGGTGGCTGTCGATGCCCAGGCGCGACACAAAGGTCTCGTAGCCGCCCACGATCACCATGATCAGCAGGTTCGAGATCATTACCACGTCGATCAGGCCCAGCACCACCAGCATGATCTTGGTTTCGTCATAGGTGGTGACATGCGACACCAGGTGCCAGACCTCGACCAGGAAATGGTAGACGTAGACGCCCTGCGCGACGATAAGGCCGAGGTAGAGCGGCAGCTGCAGCCAGCGCGAGGCAAAGATGATGCGGGGGATGGGACGAAGCGGGCGAAGCGGGGTGTGTGGGTCCATGGGCTGTGCCAGAAACGAAATGTAAATGTCACCAGACAATCGAAGTGGGCATCGATTGTACCGTGCCCATGACGCCCGAGAGCGTGGCGGGGTAACGTTTGGTTAGCGGCGGAAAAGGACAAGATCTTCGGGGGGAGCGACACGCCCGGCCCGGCCGCTGCAAGCCAATTGAAAGGGCGCGCGCCGCGTTCAGGTATTTGGGTCCGCCGCATGACAGCTGTGCTAACTTAGTAGAGCCGACTGCACTTGTGCCCCCAGTCTCCCGTGCCGTGCCTTGCCCCGACCTGCTGCGTCGCAGCATTCCATGACAGTCGCTTTGACCGTCGGGCCTGAGTCAGGTCCAAGTAAGGCGCCGGGCGTACCTTGCACCCAAAGCAGTCAAAGCCAAACCAGGAGACAACCATGTCCGCCATCGAGTCGGTAATGCAGGAGCATCGCGTTTTCAATTCCCCGGAGTCGTTTGCGAAGAACGCGGCGATTCCGAGCATGGAGGCGTACAACGCCCTGTGCGCCGAGGCGGAACAGGACTACGAAGGCTTCTGGGCGCGCCATGCCCGCGAACTGCTGCACTGGCACAAGCCGTTCACCAAGGTGCTCGACGAGAGCAATGCGCCGTTCTACAAGTGGTTCGATGACGGCCAGCTCAATGCGTCGTACAACTGCCTCGAGCGCAATATCGACAAGGGCATTGGCGACAAGACCGCCATCGTCTTCGAAGCCGACGACGGCGCCGTTTCGCGCGTCAGCTACAACGAACTGCTGGCCCGCGTCAGCCGCTTTGCCAACGGCCTGAAGGCGCTGGGCATCAAGAAGGGCGACCGCGTGGTGATCTACATGCCGATGTCGGTCGAGGGCGTGGTGGCCATGCAGGCCTGTGCGCGCATCGGCGCCACCCACTCGGTGGTGTTCGGTGGCTTTCGGCCAAGTCGCTGCAGGAACGGTTGGTGGACGTGGGCGCCGTGGCGCTGATCACGGCCGACGAACAGATGCGCGGCGGCAAGGCGTTGCCGCTGAAGGCCATCGCCGACGAAGCGCTGGCGCTGGGCGGCTGCGAGGCCGTCAAGCATGTAGTGGTCTATCGCCGCACCGGCGGCAAGGTGGCCTGGACCGAGGGCCGCGACCGCTATATGGAAGACGTGTCGGCCGGCCAGCCGGATCATTGCGAAGCCGAACCGGTGGGCGCCGAGCATCCGCTGTTCGTGCTTTACACCTCGGGTTCCACGGGCAAGCCGAAGGGCGTGCAGCACAGCACCGGCGGCTACCTGCTGTGGGCGCTGATGACGATGCGCTGGACGTTCGACGTCAAGCCCGAGGACATGTTCTGGTGTACCGCCGATATCGGCTGGGTTACCGGCCATACCTATATCGCCTACGGCCCGCTGGCCGCCGGCGCCACGCAGATCGTGTTCGAAGGCGTGCCGACGTTCCCGAACGCGGGCCGTTTCTGGGAAATGATCCAGCGCCACAAGGTCAGCATCTTCTACACGGCGCCGACGGCCATCCGCTCGCTGATCAAGGCGGCCGAGGCCGACGAGAAGATCCACCCGAAGCAGTACGACCTGTCGAGCCTGCGCCTGCTGGGCACCGTGGGCGAGCCGATCAACCCCGAGGCGTGGATGTGGTACTACAAGAACATCGGCCAGGAACGCTGCCCGATCGTCGACACGTTCTGGCAGACCGAAACCGGCGGCCACGTGATCACGCCGCTGCCGGGCGCCACGCCGCTGGTGCCGGGATCGTGCACGCTGCCGCTGCCGGGCATCATGGCTGCCATCGTCGATGAAACGGGCCAGGACGTGCCGAACGGCAGTGGTGGCATCCTGGTGATCAAGCGCCCGTGGCCGTCGATGATCCGCACGATCTGGGGCGACCCGGAGCGCTTCAAGAAGAGCTACTTCCCCGAGGAACTGGGTGGCACGCTGTACCTGGCCGGCGATGGTTCGATCCGCGACAAGGACACCGGCTACTTCACCATCATGGGCCGGATCGACGACGTGCTGAACGTGTCGGGCCACCGCATGGGCACGATGGAAATCGAATCGGCGCTGGTATCGAACCCGATCGTGGCCGAAGCCGCCGTGGTGGGCCGTCCCGACGACACCACGGGCGAGGCCATCTGCGCGTTCGTGGTGCTCAAGCGGTCGCGACCGACCGGCGAAGAAGCCACCAAGATCGCGGCCGAGTTGCGCAACTGGGTGGGCAAGGAGATTGGCCCGATCGCCAAGCCGAAGGACATCCGCTTTGGCGACAACCTGCCCAAGACGCGCTCGGGCAAGATCATGCGCCGCCTGCTGCGGTCGCTGGCCAAGGGCGAGGAAATCACGCAGGACACCTCGACGCTGGAAAATCCGGCCATCCTGGATCAACTGAAACAGGCGCAGTAACTTCGCCGGCCGCCGGTTCATGCACGCTATCTGGCTGCGTGACCCACGTTGTGCCCGCCCCGGCCCCGTCCGGGGCGGGCACACTGCTTTTCTCCACGCCGTCTTTCACCAATCGTTGCGCTGATGCCAGACACCCAGTCGCGCTTTCGCCGCCGGCTGATGCTGTACTACGGCCTGTTCACGCTCGGGCTGTTCGGTTTCGTCGGCATGATGGGCCTGCTCGAGCATTCGAATGCCGATGCGCTCTGGCTCGGCTACGTCTTCCTGTTTGTCACGATCGCGATCTATGCCTGCATCGGCCTGATCTGCCGGACATCGGATCTCAACGAGTACTACGTGGCAGGGCGGCGCGTGCCGGCCCTGTTCAACGGCATGGCCATCGCGGCGGACTGGATGAGCGCGGCGTCGTTCATCGGCCTGGCCGGCATCATTTTCGCGTCCGGCTACGAGGGGCTGGCCTATGTGATGGGCTGGACAGGGGGCTACTGCCTGGTGGCGTTCCTGCTGGCGCCATACCTGCGCAAATATGGCGGATATACGATTCCCGATTTCCTGGCCGCGCGCTACGGCAACGGCAAGCCGGGCGGCAATATCCCGGTGCGGGCGATTGCCGTGCTGGCGGCGTCGCTATGTTCGTTCGTCTACCTGGTGGCCCAGATCCAGGGCGTGGGGCTGATCGTCACGCGTTTCATCGGCGTGGAATTCGCGGTGGGCGTGTTTTTCGGGCTGGCGGGCATCCTGGTTTGTTCGTTCCTGGGCGGCATGCGCGCAGTGACGTGGACGCAGGTGGCGCAGTACATCATGCTGATCGTGGCCTTCCTGCTGGCGGTGTCGCTGATTGCCTGGAAGCACCATCATCAGGTGCTGCCGCAGGTCAGCTACGGCGGGCTGCTCCAGCAGATCGACGCCGCGGAGAAGCGGCTGGATCGTGATCCGGCCGAGCAGCAGGTGCGCGAGATCTTCCGCCAGCAGGCCATCGACCTGCAGGACCGCATTGCGCGGCTGCCGATGTCGTTCAACGAGGAACAGCAGTTGCTGGATGCGCGGTTGCTCGAATTGCGGGCGCGCAATGCGCCGCTGCGCGAAATCAAGACGGCGGAGCGTGAGCGGCAGGCGTTTCCCGTGGATGCGG
This sequence comes from Cupriavidus sp. EM10, assembly GCF_018729255.1. Lineage (NCBI taxonomy): Bacteria > Pseudomonadati > Pseudomonadota > Betaproteobacteria > Burkholderiales > Burkholderiaceae > Cupriavidus > Cupriavidus sp. EM10. Next base: position 2,319,651 of record NZ_CP076060.1, on the reverse strand, counting down.
GCGCCGCGCTGCAACAGTGGACGCAGCAGCGCGAGGAAGCGCTGGCGCGCAGCCAGCCCTCGACGCCATCGACCGAGCCCTATCCCGCCGCATCGGAGCAGGAACGCAAGACAAAACGGCTGAACTTCGTGCTGCTGGTGTTCTGCCTGATGGTTGGCACGGCCAGCCTGCCACACATCCTGACGCGGCTGTACACCACGCCATCGGTCAAGGAAAGCCGCAATTCCGTGGCGTGGGCCGTGTTCTGCATCGCGCTGCTCTACGTGTCGGCGCCGACGCTGGCGGCGCTGGTCAAGGTCGAGTTCTTCCAGCACCTGGTGGGCACGCCGTACGCGGAACTGCCGCAGTGGGTGGTGCAATGGCGCAAGGTCGACCCGCCGGTCTTCGGCATCCGCGACATGAACGGCGACGGCATCGTACAGTGGGCCGAGATCCTGATCCAGCCCGACATGATCGTGCTGGCCGCGCCCGAGATCGCGGGGCTGCCCTACGTGATTTCCGGCCTGGTGGCCGCCGGTGCGCTGGCCGCGGCGCTGTCGACGGCCGACGGCTTGCTGCTGACCATCGCGAACGCGCTGTCGCACGACGTCTACTACCACATGATCGACCGCCAGGCCACGCACCAGCGCCGCGTGACCACGGCCAAGATAGTGCTGCTGGGCGTGGCGCTGTTCGCGTCCTACGTCACGTCGCTGCGACCCGGCAACATCCTGTTCCTGGTGGGCGCGGCCTTCTCGCTGGCGGCATCGAGCTTCTTCCCGGTACTGGTGCTGGCCATCTTCTGGCGCCGCACCACGGCCGCGGGCGCCGTCGCCGGCATGGCCACCGGCCTCGCCGTGGCGGTGTATTACATCTTCGTGAACTATCCGTTCTTCACCCGCATGACCGGCATCTTCGGCAACCGCTGGTTCGGCGTCGACCCGATCGCCTCCGGGGCATTCGGTGTCCCAGCGGGATTTGCGGCGGCCATCCTTGTGAGTTTGATTACGCCTAGGAATGCGCCGGTGATTGACCGGTTGGTGAATTATTTGAGGAAGGGGTAGGGGGCGAAGATGCTCACGCAAGCCAAACTATTGGCTTGCTTCTCTCCGGAAACGAAAACGCCCGCTGGCGCGGGCGTTGAATTCTGGCGGAGAGAGGGGGATTCGTCCAAACCCACTGTTTATGCGGGTTTCGGGGCAGGTACACATGCCGTGCGCCAGCCCCCAGTGTAACACCCTCCACCCCTAAAACGAGCGCGGGTAGCCAGCGCGTTTTTAAGCCGCAGGCTTTGGCATAGCCATGCCGAACCAACAATCAACGGCAGCCATGGGACACCCAGCGCTTGCGCAGCGGGTGGCCCGGAGGGTACGCCTCGTCAATTACCAGAGATGCGCCAGCGCCTTGGCGGGTGTATCCAGCTTTCTGGCCTTCAAGCTGGGCGACTTGTTGTGCGGCGGCAGCCGAGAGGCCGTGGCCGACATAGCCGACCTTTTGAGCCAGACCCGGAGTGTTGGCGATGGCAATTGCCGCTGCCGCCCGGCTGTCTTCCGATATGTATTGCTGGTCAGCGCGTTGAATGTCGCCACTGGCATAGCCGGGCTGCCCCGTCGAGTAGCCGCCTTTTCCAGAGATGGCGGACATGAAGGTGTAATCGTTTGGCATGGTGTTTCCTTTGTGAATGATGAAGCCGCGAGGCGGCCCGTAGTTGATCTGATTCGCCCTCATTGGGGCATGGATAGCCGTAGCGGATTCGGCGCGTTGTAGAGCCTCTGGCGGCGCTCCCGTTCGATGCCGTGGCCTGTGGTCCACAGGCGGTGCTCATCGGACAGAATGCCGGGCCGCGCATCCGTGGGAAGCGGCCAGCCATCGGCATCCACTGGCGGCAGGAAGTGCTTTGACAATGCCAGCGTTACGCGGTCGTACTCCCGCACCGTCGCACCTCGGTCGGCATCGCTCCAAACGCTCCAATCGGCCTCTGCCCGCGCTTCTAGCGTGTCGCGCACCGCAAGTAGGTCAGCCGGGCTGAAGGACCGCAGGAGCGCGGCACGAGCCGTGTGTACCTCGAATGCCTTGATGGCCCCATCAAGGGTGGCGTGCTGGGCGTGTTCTGTCTCTGCCAGCATCGCCGCGCGTAGCTCCCGCATCTTGGCGGCGTGCTTGTTAGAGGCTCGCGCTTTGCTCCCTGTCGCCGCTGCGGGTGCGCTGTGTTTCAGCATGTCTCCCCCTTCGTTTTGACTCGCCCGGCTGCGCTCGGACTGTGCGTGGCCGTCAATGCGGAGGCGCGAGCGCCCACCCCGAGTCCCTTTAGCATCGTGGCGTTCTGCGCCATGCTGGCTTCTCGACAGACGGCGCTCGTACACAGCACGTTAGTAACTCCGGCATTTACGCTGGTCGTGTTCATTGTGTTGCTCATATCTCTCCTTGGATTAACTCGGCAAATAGCCAAGGGAGCGACCACGTCGGTAGCGCACCATCGCGGCCTCCGGTGTTTCAGCAAGTCGTGCGATGGCAAGCGGCAGCGCATCGGCGCGAATCAAAGCGCGTTCCTCCATGCTGCCTTGAGCGATGCCCTCCAAGCCAACTACCTTGGGTTCGCCATTGACGGGGCTGCGGAAGGTGACCACGATGCGGTGCGTCAATACGTTGTCGGGCGTGTTGGGATTCGGAGCCATAGAAACTTCGGGCTGGCCCAGCAGGAAAAGGCTGTACTCCATGCTCGCTTCATTAAGGGCCGCGAAGTCCGATTCCGCTTTGGCAATCTCGCCGGGAAGTTGCTTCACACGCTCGGCCGCCCTGCGCAGGCGTTCAAACTCAGCAGCGGTGTGTTGTGCCTTGGTCAATTCGTCTCGCAGCATTTGGATGTGCGCTGCGGCTGCGCGCAATTCACTCGGGTCGATGTGCTTGGGGATATTGATCGTCATGATTTCTCCTTGTGTTGTCGGGGCGGCGAAGTCGCGCGCACCAAGCAAGTACGGTTTTGAGTCGTGAGTGTCGGTGGCTCACGTTGGTGAAGGGGGGCCGGGTTCTATCCGGCAAGGCGCTCGGGATGCGCGGCGACTACCAGCCCAAGTCTTGGACTAGCAGGCGCTGTAGGTCGGTGTCGCGTTGGGCGAGGCGATACCAGTAATCGGGTTCGTCTGACGCTGAGTGCCGCAGGTCTTGGCAGTCAATCGAAAGCGCGGGATTGCGCAGGGTCGTGTGGCCCGTCCCGCCTACCGTGGCCGTCCAGTTGCCGCGTCGATAGGTGCGAAGTGGCGAGCCACGGCGGGCCAGTAGGTCGAGATGACTGTCACGTGATCGGGTAGCCGGTGGCCGCTGTCCGGCCTTGATCGCGGCCATGGCTGGCTGTGTCTTGCGGAGGAGGCAGGCATAGCAGCTTCGGTCGCGGGTGCGGCGCAGCGTGCTGCCACAGCGAGGACAAGCTTTCCCGCTGTATTGCGGTCTGGCCAGAATGAACGCGGCCCATCGGCCAGGGTCAGATACGCGCTGCCGCAATGCTTCGGCAAAGGCTGGATCAATGCGCGCGATGCCGCGTTGTCGCAGGGACAGCTTGTCGGCCCGTGGCTGCTGGCCGTGTAGTACAAAGCGCGGATCAGGCTTACGGCTGCCGGGCATAGTGCGCTCTTGTTCTGCGGCCAGCCCAGCCACGGCGGGCGGCGGCACTGCGTGCTGCACGGGCCATCATCAAATGCCACATGGATGCTGCTGACATTGGCGGTCTCCAGAAATGACAAGGGCCAGCGCAAGGCTGACCCTAGTGGGTTGATGCTGAGTGATGCCGCATCACAAGGCGATAGCGTCTAGCTCGGCCTGCTCTGCGATGCGATGCGCCATTTCAGCCGTAGCGGCTGCGCGTTCCGCACGCTCGGCCTCACGCTTGGCTGCAATAGCTGCTGCGGCTGCGATGCCGCGCAATGCCTGGGCTTCTGTTGCCCCTGCCGATGCCACTACTACCGATAGAGGCACGCATGCACCATGCATTCGCACTGTCAGGTCTCGCAGCGGATTGCCGGTGGCAACACGCCGCGCCTTGACGTAGCTGTACTGTTCGCCGTTGATGATGATTCCATCGGCCAGATAGGTAATCTTGCTGCTATGTTCCATGGTCGTCATTTCCTCGGTGGGCATGCTGGCCTTACCGCTGCGTACTGATCGCTTAGCCTGCGTCATGGTTTGAATGCCCGCTCCGTATCCGGCCCGGGTCAACTTGTCATTCACGGCGGTTCTCTGCTTTGGACTGATTGGCCGGGACATGATTTCTTTCTTCAGCGGCTTGGCTAATTGCAGCGCCGTGGTCACTTCGGCCAACAAGGATTCATTTGATTCCTTTGCCCGATCTGGGTTGGCGATCAGCAGGTCAGTTAGGGTCATGGGCCACAGTCCCGCGTTCGGGCTGTTCTTCTCGTAAGCATGAGAGGCGGTGAAGCCAAGCGACACACCACGGCGGGCTGCCTCTTGGATCAGGTGTTGCTCATGCTCGCGGCGGCGCTTGTTTAGTTCGGTCAGGACAGCCCGGCTGTCTGGCTTCGTCTGGTCAGGCAGGGGCCGGGTCATGGCATCTCTCCTGTACGTCTGTTGTTGAATGTTGATTAATAAATATTGTGCAACTCACGTACAACGACGCGAAAAGTTGCAATGGCTACCGGAAGCGGTGGCCGATATTCGCCCTACGCTATCGGTGCGCGGGTGCGGTGGTGGGCGTGCTGCGCTTACGCCTTGGCGGGAACGGCGGCAGCCTTGGGCTTGCGGCCCGGCTTCTTCTTCTCCAGCCACGATGGCAAGTATCCAGTGCTCGCCAGCACTGCACGACGATAGGCTGCTGCGCGATGTCGCTGACCATATCCGTTGGCCTGCTCCACGTACAGGCGCTCGGTCGCGCTGTCTTCCAACGGGTGTTGATTGCTTTGGTTCATATCCTTCTCCTGTGAATGAATTCGTTGGCCGCGTAGGTGCCAAACTAGGCGACCGAAATTGGTGGCCGCGTATGTGCCAGTTAGGCGACCGAAATTGGTGGGCACATGGGTCAGAGTAGGGGCCAGGAATGAAAAAGGGCCACCCGAAGGTAGCCCCTGTGTCAGTGCTGGAATGCCTCAGCTAGCCAGCTTGAGGATTGTCGGATGCGATACGCCGTAGTCCTTTGCCAAGGCTCGGGCCGACACACCCGCCGCCAGCTTGCCCCGAATCTCGGTCTTTTGGTCATCCGTCAGGGCGTCGCGCCTGCCCAGTTTCTTGCCTTCGGCCTTGGCCCGTGCCAGCCCGGCGTGGGTCCGTTCCACTAGCTGGTCCCTCTCGAACTGGGCAAAGGCCGCGAACATGCGGCGCACCAAGTCGCCCGCTGCGCTGGTCACTTCCATTACGGGCAGGTCTAGCACCACCACCCGTACGCCCATGGCGCGCAGCATCTCTACCGTACGGTCGATGTCGGCGGCATTGCGGCCCAGCCGATCCAGTTTCGCCACCACCAGCGTGTCCCCTTCCTCCAGCTTGTCCACCAGCTTGGCAAACATGGGCCGGTCCATGGCGGGTACGGTGCCGCTGATTACCTCGGCATGCACCCGGCGAGCGTCGATCTTGTATCCGGCCTGCTCAGCCAACAGGCGCTGGTTCTCCGTGGTCTGATCCGCTGTAGAGACTCGGGTGTAGAGAAAGGTGCGGGACATGATTGCTCCGATTGGTAATCAAACGTGGTAGCAATCTTACGTGGTAATCAATTCGTTTACAAGGACTTTCTTACCGTGGCGAGGGGCGCGGTGGCGGTGGTAGGAATACGGTCGATTGATTACCGGGCCGAGCCTTCCGTTAGTTGCCGGGCTGGCATCGGCGCGCCTGCCCTGTGGCCCGCCCTAGCGCTGCTGTTGGGTTGTTGCGCGTGGGATGCGCGGGGGCATACGGGGGAGCGTGCGGGTCATTTGTTGTCACAACTGCGCGCAGATTAGCAAAGCAATTTTTTCCCGCACTCGGGTTACTCAGGTGCCTGCTCCTTAATATCTTCAGTAGGAGTATCAGTCTTCTTGTCTTCGAACACGGCTCGCATATCGACGAGGGTGCCAGGAAACAGAATGCCCAGCCGATTATTTTTTTCGTTCCAACCGAGGTCCCGCGTTTCCATGATGCGCCTTAAGTTCGCCTGCAACCGATCATCCACGCAAGAAATAAGATACTCGATCATACCCTCGGCCACTTCGACTTCAGCATGAAGCATGTCCAACCCAACCGCGCCAATCTCGACACCAATTGATCGATCCCATGCATTTCGATATTCCTTGAACACCGGAATGCGACGATCAAAATAGACCTCGTTAAACTTCAGCTTATCAATGGAAACATTTCCATGAAGCAAATCATTCCTCTCGTTAACGAGTGAGTGATATTTGCCGCATATCTCACTGGAATAGTTAATTGGCTCCTTGAATCCAATGCATGTGATGTGAAGGGTCTTGATTCTAATGTCGATCTGCTGACGAATTGCATTGTCACGCAATCGAGGGTCATTCCTCAAATCGGATCGCATGAACATGAAGAGCATTAGATTGACGAACGACTCGACCATAACGGGCAGCATCGATCTAATGCCGAAGCACAAACCGAGCGCCTTCGAATACTGCGCCAGATTCTCTTCAAAATCCCCCTTCACTTGGTCAGCCAAGAAACCAGAATCACCCAAATTGGAAGCATCCGGCCTCAGATTCAATTCCCCCAGATCACTGAGCAAGCGATCAATTGCGCCGCGAATCCTGCGATATGGATTAACGAACTCGATCCAATGCTCCAAATGATCCTTGCGGATATGCGACATTTGCTTTCCATGAGCGGAAAAATCACGCTTGATAGATTCCAGCAAATGTTCTTTATCCTCCTCCTTAAAGGGGAAGCTACCGATTAGTTGTAGCTCGGTTCTAAAATTCATCCCGAGAAAACTAATCCATCCATATTCGCACTTAAGCGTCCAATCCCAATGGATTAGGTTGTCCGAGTCATCGGTGCGCAGGAAATTCTGAAGGCCGTTTGGTTTGCCGAATCTCGCGCCTAGATAGCAAAAAAGATCGATTGGTCTGATTTCATTCCTGATCTCCCATATCTGGCCGCCCTGTGGTCCCGACTTATTGTGGAGTGCCTCGATTATTTCCTTCGGATGAATGAACTCAAGCGAAGCTACCAATTCATCAAAATTGACCATGCGATCTTTTCCGCTTGTTAGTATCTAGCGATCCATGTCAAGACTTCGAATCGCGTTAATAAGGCGCTTTACAGGCAAGCCTTCCCCGGCTCCATACAATCCCGAAACGCCGCTTTCAGTATGCCCCATAAGTGCCATGCGCACTTCCGGCGCGACGCCAGCGGCCCGGCACATGTCGGCAAACCCATGCCGCCACGAATGGAATGTAATGCGGCTGTCCTTGATCTTGAGAACTTCCCGCAAGAAGCGGCCATAGCTCTTGGAGAACGCATCCGAGACAATGCCGTACTTGTTCGGCTTGGCGGGAAACAGCGGGCCGTCTGGTTGTTCTTCCGCCCACTCTGCGAAGTCTCGTACTGGCTCGGCCAGCGGCACCCATCTGCGGCTACCCTGATTCTTGAGGCGCATATCCACGCCATTGCCGTGCTCACCCTCGTCCGTAATCATGAGGCCAGGGACGGCATCGCGGGTCTGTATGTCATCTTTCCGTAGCTGGTGCAGTTCATTGAGCCGGGCACCCGTCCAGCGCGCCAGTCGCGGCAGCCAGTACATCGCCGGTCGTGCCTCCTTCATACCCGCCGTGGCAGCCATGACCGCCTCCGCCTGCTCGGCGCTGTACGGCTTACGGGCATCCACCGCCCGCCGATCCTCGGCCAGCGCCGTGTCATCAGCGTGATTGATTTCCACCAAGCCCCGGTCCTTGGCGATACCAAGCAGAATGCGGATAAAAGACAGCCGAGTATTGATCGTGCCGACGGCCTTGCCTTCGTCTAGCAGCTTGTCCCGGTAAGCGATGATCGTCTGCCGGGTGATGGTGGACACGTCCGGGTCGCGTATCTCGGCCACGGCTCGCATGGCACTGTCCACAGTCTTTTGCGCTGGCTTCCGTTCGCGCTGCCATATCGAGATGAGAGATTCGAGGGTCTGGCCGGATGCAGCCTTGGCTGGCTTTGCCTGCTCCTGCTTCGAGTTGCCGGGAGCGATGGCGGTGCGTTGTGTGGTCGTCAGTGGCGCAGTGCCAGCCTTCGCCCTGCGCTCGTCAATGATGCTGAGAACCCGCTCAAGGCGGTCTGCCTCGGCCTCGTCCTTTTCCTGCTGCTCGTCCACGGCATCCCAATGCGCCGCCGTTGCCTCGGCCTGTAGATGCATGGCAGCCTCATCGCAATAGGCGGGGTCCATACGCTCGGCAGGGATGGGCTTGAGGCGTGGCTCTGCTGGTGTCAATGAGCGGCGGGCGGCCTCGAATTCATCATCGAGAGCAACAGATATGCGGCGGGCCTCTCGCTCGGCCAAGGCGCGCTCTTTGACACCGAGGCTACGGACAATTTCGCGCTTGCCGCCGTACTGCTCAATTAGTTCTAGGGAATTCTGCGGCGGAGGTAATAGACGTTGCCGCGCTTCGTGAGGTGGTGGGCCATTTGGGTTCTCGTCGGGTACGTGTGTAACACCCGCGCGGCATAGTGTACTGCCTGAAACCCTTATCCCACCTGCATTTCCAAGCCAGACAAGGCTTAGAAGGATTCTGGCGGAGAGAGGGGGATTCGAACCCCCGATAGGCTATTAACCTATACACGCTTTCCAGGCGTGCGACTTAAACCACTCATCCATCTCTCCGGGAAGTCCGCGATTATAGCAGAGCCGGGGAGCGTGTCCAGCAGCGATGCACATGACGCTGCCGGGAAGCCGGGCGCGCGGCGTTAGCCGACGATCGCAGACGGCTCGCCGAAAAAAATGCCCGCTGCGCGGGGCGAGCGGGCCGGGTGAAATGTCATGGGGTCAATCATGACTGGGATCGATTGTCTTCTAATGTATCTTCGCTGTCTTCCCTACGGTGGAGGGGCGTGTGAGTGCTAACGTCAGCCGGCGAGGCCGGTCTCGGAGCGAGCGGGAAATCGCCATAAGACAGTTCGCAAAGTGCGATGGGGCCGCGTACCATGCAAGGACATCCACCCAAGGAGATTCGCATGTCGAAGGAAAACCGGGGTTTTGCCATGCCGACGCTGATTGCCTTTGCCGTGGCAGGCATGGCCTTCACGGCCTCGCTGGTGCTGGCGTACTACGCCACGCACCCGGAACGCATCAGGCAATAGGAATTTCGCCGGAAACCGGCGCGCCGGCGTGGCAGGGAAGCAGGGTGGCAGCGGTGACTTACGCCGAGATGGCGCGGGTCACGCGGTTGCGGCCGCTGCGTTTGGCTTCGTACAGGGCCTCGTCCGCGCGGCCGTAGGCGTGTTCGAACGAGCGGCCCTGGGCTGACCAGCTGACGCCGAAGCTGGCCGTCACCTGGCGGTTCACGGGCGGCGGGAACTCGTGGTCGGCGATGGCGCAGCGCATCCGCTCGGCCAGGTCCAGCGCGTCGTCCATCGAGAAATCCGGCAGCAGCGCGGCAAATTCCTCGCCACCCACGCGGCCGATCGCGCCTTCGGCGCGGACCGTGTCCTTCAGGCAGGCCGTGACGCCGCAGATGACCGCGTCGCCGGCCGGGTGGCCGAAATCGTCGTTGAGCCGCTTGAAGTAGTCGATGTCGAGCACGATCAGCGCCAGGCTGCCGCGTGCCAGCGCCGCCGTGGCGCGGTCGATCACCGCCCCGCGGTTCAGGGCGCCGGTCAGCGTATCGTGCGTGGCCCGATACTCCAGCTCCTGTGCCAGTTCCTGCAACCGGTGGTTCAGCCGGTTCATCTCCAGCTCTTCGCGGTCGCTGCGGCGGATCAGGCGGCGCGTCTCGCGCATCAGCCGCTCGTAGTAGCTGATCAACTGGCCAAGCGTATGGCGATAGGCTTCCTCCCCGGCGTCGACGTCGCAGAACACGGCCTTGGCATGGGCCAGGGCGCTGTTCTCCGATTCGAACAGGTCAGGTTCCGACATGGCGGCGGCGGGGAGCATGTCGCGGGGTGCGTTCAACTGCTGGTCGTCACTTCGTCGATGAAATCGATGGCCGGGAAGTCGTCATGCAGTTCCTGCCCGAACTCCAGGATGGTGTCGTCGTCTTCATCGTGGAACCAGTGCAGCGTCACGTGGTTGCCGCGTTCGGCCGCCTCGTTGAGCGCGTCGAACATGCTGAACAGCATCTTGGTGCTGGAGCTGTTGAAGTACGTCAGCGCCACGTTCACCGTGATGTCGGTGTCGTCGCACTCGGCCAGGTACTTGCGCAGGCGGCTGATGGCTTCGCCGTAGAACACGGCGGCGTTCTCGGGATAGGACTCGCCCTTCAGCGAGAGCGTGTGCCGCGCGAAGTCGAAGCTCACTTCGGGCGAGCTTGGCGTGGCGGCGATGAACAGGTTTTCCATGGCGGTTCGGTGCGAGCGGTCGGGTCAGATGGTGGCGACGAGCTGGAACATCGTCGAGACCGGGTCCGTGTCGATCGGCTGAAAGTTGTATTCCAGGGGTGCGCTCGCGTCGCGAGCCATCGTCAGGATGCCAAGTCCGGCACCCTTGCTGCCTTCGGGGGCGTCGGCGCGCAGCGTTTCCTTGTAGGCACGCTTGATTTCTTCCAGGGTCATGGTCCGCACCTGCTCCAGCGTTCCGCGCAGTTGCTCCACGCGGGCCGAGGATACCGGATTCGAGCACATCAGGCGGTAGTGCTCGTCCACCATGCTGATGCAGACCGAGCCGTGCCGCAGCTGCCCGTCAGGCTGCGACGGCGACGTCAGCGAATCGGACGAATAGTGCACGATGTTCTGCGCCATCTCCACGAACGACGAGAACAGCTTGCGCCGCGTGGTGCCATCCACGCCGCTCACGGTAAGCTGCAGTCGCACCGCATCGGACATGGCGGCGATGATGTTCTGCGAAAAATAGCCGACGTAGTAGAAAATCACGTTGCGTTCCCGAGCCATCTGGAAGAAGGGCTCATATTCCTTGTCAATCGAATGTGCGGCGGTCATGGGCAAGCGGTAGGGTGCGCAGGTCAGGGTCATTGCGCACGGAAACAGAAAAATGTCAGGTCGTCGCGGCGGCGTTGCTCGCCCTGCCACGCGCGATGCACGTCCAGCACGGCGTCGCTGATCTGCGCGGCCGATGCGTCGCGCTGCGCGCAGATTGCCTCGCGCATGCGACGCTTGCCGAACGCGATTTCCCGGGGGCCGCCGATCTGGTCGATCAGCCCGTCGGTGGTCACGAATACCAGCGTGCCGACCTGGGTCTGCACGGTGTTGTTGTCCCAGACGTAGTCCATGGCCGTGTCCACATAGCCCACGCCCATGCGCGCGCCGTTGATCATGGCGCCTTCGGCTTCGCCGGGCTGCAGCACGAACAGCGACGACTTGGCGCCGGCAAACGTCAGCTGCCGGGTGGCGTTGTCGAACCAGAAGAACGCGGCGTCCAGGCCATCGTCCGATTCCGAGGCATCGGGCATCTGGCGTGGTTCGCGGTCGGTCTGGGCCAGCATCTGCTTGATGCCGCGATTCACCGCCATCAGCAGGGCGCCGGGGTCGCGCGGCCCCAGCTGCTCCAGCGCCTGCGTCAGCAGCGACGAGGCGATCAGCGTCATGAAGGCGCCCGGCACGCCGTGGCCCGTGCAGTCGGCCAGCGCGGCGAACCAGCCGTCCTTGAAGGCGGCGAAGTGGTAGAAATCGCCGCCCACCACGTCGCGCGGCTCCCACACCAGTGCGGCGTCGGCCAGCGTGGTGGCCAGCGTCTCGCGCGACGTGCGCAGCATGGCCCGCTGGATCGTGCTCGCATAGTCGATGCTGTGCATGATCTGGCGGTTGCGCTCGGCCTGCATGTCGGCCACCACGCGCATCAGCTGCAGGCCGTGGCCCAGGCCGATGTACTGGCCGGCGCGCGCCACGATGAAGCCATCGGCCAGCGCCTTCTCGCCGTATTCCACCGTGCGGAACGTCAGCGCGTCGATGCTCATCTCGGCGTCGACAACCAGCGGTTCCTTGTCCATGAACGCGATGCAGCTCTTGCGGTTGTAGAGCTCGCGGTGGTACGGCTTGCTCATCTGCGACAGGAAGATCGACCGGTTGATCAGGCCGATCGGCCGGCCCTGCTCGGTGACGGGCAGGCAGGCCAGTTCGCGGTGCAGCGCAAAGACTTCCAGCACGTCCTGGTTCGTATGGTCGGTGTTGACCGAAGGCGTGGGGACGGCCAGATCCTCCGCGCATGGCTGCCGGAAGCGCGGTCGCGCAGCGGGAGAATCCACCTGGATGCCGGACATGACGGAGCGAGCGGGGAATTGGAAAATGGCCCAGAGTCTAGGCGGACTTTGTGTCGAATCCGTGACGAAAAGCCTTGTAAATCAAGGCTTAAGGCCCTACTCGCGTGGGGTGGCGGCACTAGCGATTTAAACGATGTGAAATTCGGTATCAAATGCCGTCGTTTTGCGATGCGGAAGACGGTGCCGCGGCCGCGTGGCCGGGTGACGCTCCCAGCCCCATCACCCGAGCCAGCAACGGCCATCGTTGCGCGGCCTCGGCCGTTTCCACCTCGCCCTGCTGGTCGAAGTAGTGGCGGCTGTCAAAGCCCTCCACCTTCTGGGCGAGCGCGTCGATGTCGTTGTAGGCAATCGCCGCCTTGCGCGACGTGATCGTCTTGGTGATCGGCCGCGCGCTCATTTCTGCTCCACCCAGACGCCGTCCGGCGTATGCACCACGTAGCCGTCGGTCCGCTTCATCGTGATCGTGCCTTCGTTCTCGCCCACCATCTGGGTTTGCGGCAGATCGTCGGAATAGTGCGACAGGGCCGGCGCGCCCGCGCGGAACGGGCTGTCGGCCACAAGATTGAACACCAATTGTGACAATCCGAGGAAGCTCATCGGCGCATCGATGGTGACCGGCTGGGGCGACTCCGCGCCCGGCAGTCCCACCAGCTTGACGCCGACCGGCACGTGGATGATGTTCGGCGTCGGAATCTCGCGCAGGCCCGAGATCTGGTTCTTGTCGCCGCGCAGCGCCGCGCCGTGCTCGGGCACGAACACCACCACGGCCTTGCGGCCGGACTTGGCGATGGTGTCGATGATCCGGTCCACGTCGTCCAGCAGCGCCTTGAGCCGCAGCGGATACGACTCCAGGCTGGTCAGCCGCTTGCCCGGCAGACGGTTGCCGTCGTGCAGCGTCACGGTGTTGTAGTACAGCGCCACGGGCTTCTTGTCCTGCGTCAGGCGCTGCCTGTACCAGTGGTCGAACGTATCGAAATCGCCCAGCACCGGCGAGTCGTCGAACGCGCGCATGGCCACCGGCACCCCGTCGGTGGCCTCGGGCTGCACCCCCTGCACGCCGATTTCCTTGTCCACGTAGCCCCGGAAATTGTCGAAGCGGCCGTCGTGGTTCATCAGCACGTGCGGCGTGAAGCCGGCCTGGGCCAGATCGGCAAAGATATGGCATTCGGCTGGCGCCGGGTCGTACAGGTTCTTGTGCGGCTCCTGGCCGCACGCGCCGCGCAGCACGCGGATGGCGGCGGGGCCGCTGTAGCTGGCCGCCGAGCTGAAGCTCTTGAACAGGTAGTCGAAGCGCGCCAGCAGTGGATGGTTCAGGCTCTTCGCGGCATCCAGGTCATCCCACGACAGAGAACAGATGTGCAGCACGATCACGTCGAACTGGGCGTCCGGGGTGGCGGTCAGCGGCGCCACCGTGGCCGAGCGCTGCGCCTCCTGCTCGCGGAACGCAGTCAGGATCGCGTCGTAGTTGTTGGTGGCGTTGATGTCCGCGCGCGGGCTGTCGGCGGCCTGCGCCACGGCCGCGCCCCGGCCGGGCAGCGTTACCCCAGGCCGTACCAGAACGGCATCGCAAACAGAGCGATCAGCACGAACGTGGTGGTACGCAGCCAGCGGTTGACCAGCAGGAAGATCACCAGCACCAGCAGCACGGCCACCACCATCTGGATCGTCACCAGCCGCTGCAGCAGCTCCATCAGGTAGGCCGGCGTGAAGGCACGGATGTTCGAGAACTGCGAGATCACGCGCTCGAACGGTGGCAGCGTGGACTCGCGCCACGCCAGCGCCGCGCCCACGCCAATGGCCAGCACCTGGCGGATCACCCGCAGCGGGCGCGACTCCATCGGCACCACCAGCAGCAGCGCGAAGACGATGTTCAGGATCCAAACCGGCTTCATCTGCCCGGTGTGGAACAGGTAAAGCTTGGCGAGGAAGTAGAGGTTCCAGAGTCCCATGTTGTCTCGATCAGGGCAGGCGCGAGCGGCGTCGCGCCATGACCAGGTCCACCGCATCCATCAGGGCATCGTAGAGCCGCAGCAGGCCCTGGTAGCCCATCTCCATCACTTCCTTGAGACTGCGCAGCGGCGCGTCCACGCGCTCGTCGTCGAGCCAGTCGACCCAGGCATCGGCGCGGCCGAACGTGCACTGGATCAGTTGCGTCTCGCGGGCCATGGTCAGGTCTTCCATCCGCACGCCGAGATGCCGGTTCACATTGCGCGTGACCACGGCCGGAAAGTGATAGGTGCGCGGCCCGCGCGACAGGCACACGCCCACCCGCGCGCCTTCCTGCAGCGGCACGTCGATCGGCAGCACCACGCCCAGGCCGCCGATCGAATAGTTTTCGGTCTTGCAGGCCAGCGTGCGGCCATCGGGCAGCAGCAGCGTGGCCGGCACGCGCATCGGAATGCGGTGTGACACGCGCACCTGGCGCGCCTCGCGTGCCACGCCGATTGCAGCGCCGAGCATCATCAGGTTGAACAGCGCCCACGCCATGTTCATCAGCACCGTGGCGGGTTCCTCGGTGCCCCAGAACAGCAGCCGGGCGATGCCCGCGCCCAGCCCGATCACGTTCAGTGCCAGCAGGAACAGGTAGGGCTTGGAGATGGTCCAGTCCAGGTAGTCGTCGGCAATCTGGCCGCCCTTGGCCGTCACGTTGAACTTGCCTGCGCGCGGGTTGATAAAGGCCACCGTGGTGGGCAGCACGATGTACCAGGCCAGCACCGATTCGTAGACCTCGGCCCAGAACGAATGGCGGAACCGGCCCTGCAGCCGCGAATTGGTGATGTTGGCGATCAGCAGGTACGGCACCACGTAGGCCGTGATCAGCAGCGCCGACGTGTTGATCACGTGCAGCCCGAAATACAGGTACGCGATCGGCATGGTCAGGAAGATCAGCCGGGGGATGCCGTAGAAGAAGTGCAGCATCGCGTTGCTGTAGCACAGCCGCTGGAAGAACTTCAGGCCCCGGCCCAGCATCGGGTTGTCCAGCCGGAAAATCTGCGCCATGCCGCGCGCCCAGCGGATGCGCTGGCCGATATGGCCCGACAGGCTTTCGGTGGCCAGCCCCGCCGCCTGCACGGTGCGCAGGTACGCGCTGTTGTAGCCTCGCCGGTGCAGCTTCAGGGCCGTGTGCGCATCCTCGGTCACGGTCTCCACGGCGATGCCGCCAATTTCCAGCAGCGGGCCCCGCTTGATCACCGCGCACGATCCGCAGAAGAACGTGGCGTTCCAGAAATCGTTACCGTCCTGGATCAGCCCGTAGAACAGGCTGCCTTCGTTGGGCACCCGGCGGAACGTGTCGAAGTTGCGCTCGAACGGATCGGGCGAGAAGAAATGGTGGGGCGTCTGGACCAGCGCGCACTTGCCGTCGGCCAGGAACTCTCCCATCGTCATCTGCAGGAAAGATCGCGTGGGAATGTGGTCGCAGTCGAAGATGGCGATGTAGTCGCCGTCGGTCTTCGGCAGCGCGGCGTTGATGTTGCCGGCCTTGGCGTGGCGGTTGTCGGTGCGGGTCAGGTAGCCCACCCCGGCCGCCTCGGCGAACTCGCGGATGTGGGGGCGGCGGCCATCGTCGAGGATATAGACGCGCAGCTTGTCGGCCGGCCAGTCCATGCTGCGCGCGGCGTAGACCGTGGGCTGGATGACGCTCAGCGATTCGTTGTAGGTCGGGATGAAGACGTCCACGGTCGGCCACTGGGCGGGGTCCGCCGGCAGCGGCTTGGGCTTGCGGTGCAGCGGCCAGGCCGTCTGCAGGTAGCCAAGCGCCAGCACGATCCAGGTATAGATCTCGGCGGCGTACAGCACGTAGCCCACTGCGGCCTCGATGGCCGTGGCGAACTGCAGCGTCTGCGTGGAGCGCCACCAGATATAGCGGCCCGCCATCAGCGTGGAGATGGCGATCATCGTGATCGTCGCCAGATGTCCGGGGATGCGCCGCACCACGCTCAGCACCAGCCAGACCACCGCGAACAGCAGCACCTGGTCCTCGAAGCGCAGCGGTGTGGTGCTGACGGCAAGCACGGCGATGGCGGCCAGCACCAGCGACACCGGCAGCACGAACGGAATGCGGCCCACGCGCAACGATATCGATTCCGTGACATAGGCCACGCGATTCCAGTCGGGGCGCGGCAGGTGCGTCAGGACCTTGTGCCGCAGCCGTGCCGTGCCATGCCACACCGGCTCCAGCACGCGGTCCATCCAGCGGCGCAGCCAGCCCGTGCGCTCGGGCTCCACGGTGCCGCGCTGCTTGCGCGGATCGGCGGCCAGCCTCACGCGTGGCTTAGGCGGGCGGACGAACAGGCGCCAGACCCATGTGCCGGCCGACGGACGCTTGCCAATGCCCAGGCGCGCCACCGCGCGGCGGTAGATCAGCGTGGCCCATTCGGCGGGGATGTCTGGCTTGCCCGGGCGCGGAGGGCGGAAGAACAGGCGCAGCAGCCAGTCGCCGGCATGCGGCACGGGGCTGGTGCTGGTGCCGACGCCCAGTTCGCGCGCCACGCGCCGGCGGGCCGACGCCATCCACTGCCGCAGCCCTGCCACACCCGCGCTCATGACTGGCTCCCGGGCATGACGTTCGATTCGATCCACGCCGACAGCCACGACGCCAGCCCGTTCAGGTCGTGCGCGGCCTGCGAATGGGGCGTGCTGCGGCTGAAGCACTCGCTGCGTGCCAGCGCCTCGGGCACGCTGCTGTCCTCGTGGACGTGGTAAGGCAGCATGGCGTGGCCCAGCGTCGCCTGCAGCATGGCCACGATATCGACATGCAGCTGCCGCGCCGGCTGCAGCCGTGTGGCCAGGTAGCGGACGGTCTTGCCGCGTGCCTCCAGGCTGTCGGTCAGGCGCCGCAGCGTCAGGCAGGTTTCGGGCTGGGCCGGTACCAGCACCAGCACCAGGTCGGCGGCATCGATGGCCTGGTCGGCATAGGCGGACGGCCAGGGCGCGGTGTCGATCAGCACGGCGCCGCGCGGCGGCAGGTCGACGTGGCCGATCTGGCGCGCCAGCCAGTTGGCGGCCAGCCGTTCGATGGCGCCCAGCTCCGCGCTGTCGCCCCACGGGACGAACAGCACGCCGTCGTCGCTGCGTTGCCCGCTGGCCGCCCAGGCCGACGGCGAGGCGTCATGCAGGTGTGCGCCGATGCCGTCCGTCGGGATATCGCGCAGGCCGAAGTGGAATCCCAGCACATTGCGCGGGTCGCATTCCACGGCCAGCACGGCATGCTTGCGCCAGGTGAGCAGCGACGCCAGTTCGGCGGTCAGCGTGCTGCGGCCGGCCCCGCCCGTCGTGGAAACGATGGCGATGGTGGCGGCATCGGCGCGGATTGTCGTGCTCATCGCCGTCCTCCGCCAGACTGGCGCTTGCCGCGGATCACCAGCGCATCGAGCTGCGGCGGCAGCCGTACCGCGCGGCGCGGCCGGGGCGCGGTCCAGCGCGGCAGCCAGCGCAGCAGGTCCAGCCGCCAGGTCAGCCAGGCCAGCGGCGCGGCCAGGATCAGTCCCCAGATGAAGTAGCCAAGAAAGGTTGCCATGTTCAGTCTTCAGTCCTGACGTTTGAGGGGAACCGGGTAATGCTCCGGCACCGCACGCGGGGCGGCGTTCGGGCTGGCGCGCCGGGGCGCCGTCAGCGGTAGCGCGGGGGGCGCGTGGGGCGCGTGGGGCGCGGGTTCCATGGCTGTATCGGCCATGGCGCCGGTTCCCAGCCCCGTGGCGCCTGCCTCGGCAACTTCAACCTGATCTACCTGGTCGGGGCGCTTCGCCTGCGCCGGTAGCCACGTGCTGTAGTCCGGCGGCGGAAACTCGGCGATCTCGGCCTCGAACCGGGCCAGTTCGGCTGCGATCGACTCGTTGTCGCCGCTGCGCAGGTCGCCCTGGAACAGGTCCGCCATCGGGCGCTTGAACACGCGCTGGCAGACCGCATCCACGTCGTCCATGCGGCAGGCGAAGAAGAAGGCATAGAGGCTGTCGCTGCCGGCCGTGCACAGGTCGCCGGCGCGGCTCATCTGGCAGGCGCGCAGCGCGTCGACATGGGCTACCTCGGGCAGCAGCGGCAACTGCAGCAGCACGTGCGGCAGGCGGATCATGCGGCTGCGCTCGATGGCATCGCGCACCAGCGCCACGAAGGTCGACGCCGTGACATAGCCGCTGGCCGTGGTCGTCAACACGGCCGACAGGGCAGTGTGATAGTCCACCAGGATTGGCCGCGAGAACACCTGGCCCTGCAGGCCGTCGATCATGGCCTGCATGCGCGCGAACGGCGTGCGCTGCGCCACCACGGCGTTGGCGCCCAGGTTCAGCATCAGCAGCTCATAGTGCTGGCGCATCGCCTCGCGATCCTCGCGGATCACGATTTTCAGCGCGCGTCCGGCACTGCGGCGCAGCCGGTGCACCTGGCCGGCCAGGATTTCCAGGTCGCGCATGCCGGCATAGTGCAGCACCACGGTGGCCGCCACCGACTTGCTGGCCGTGGCCACGGCGGCCTCGTTGCTGTCCACCACGCGCCAGTCCTCGGGGATGTAGCGCTCGCGCAGCACCGCGTCGCGGCTGACGATTACCCGTTGTTCGTCGGGCGCCAGCAGTCCGGCATCCTCGATGGCATCGCCATAGGTGTCCGATGCCACCATCAGGCGATGTTCGTTGGGCGCGAAGCGCAGGCGCAGCACCTCGCCGGCCACCACCGCCTGGTTGTCGCGCCAGAAGGCCACCTCCCACGTGTATTGCCCCTGCTGCTGCGACAACTGCACCGCGCCGGCAAAGCGGCCGTGAAAGCCGTGCAGGTCCGGCGCCGGCTGGCCTTCATCGGCGGTGGGCGGCGCCAGCACCAGCAACAGCGCGCAGCGCTCGCCGGCGCACCATTCGCAAAGCCGCACGCCTTCATGCGCCAGCGCTGCGGCATCGTGCCAGCTCAGGAACGCTTCCGCGCCTTCGAGAAGGAAGGTCGTGCCGCGCGCGCCGCACTGCTCGACCAGCGCGTCCAGCGCTTCGATCAGGGCATCGATGCCCGCACGGCCTGCGGCCGGGCGCAGGGCGCACAGGTTGGCCCGCGCGTGGAGCGCGCGGTTCACCTCGATATCGAGACCATGTTCGCGCAGCGCACTGGCGATGCCATCGGCGTCGCGGCTGGACAGCACGCAGGCCGGCCCGCGCAGCGCGCTGGCGGCGGTCTGCCAGAACAGCGCATCGCGCGCCGGGGATGGCCTGGCATAGACCACGTGCGCCCGGCCCGGCGCCAGCGTGGCCAGGGCCGGAGCCAGCCCTTCGATGGCCAGCATCGTGCGGGCCAGCAGCCGCGAGGTCAGCGGCGCGCGCTGGGGCGCGGTGCGGGGTGGGGCGGAAGTGCGTACGGCGTCGTTCATCGCGGGTCCCTGGCTCATGGTGCCGCTCAATAGGCCGAATACGGCCGCACCGGCGTTGGCGGGAATGGCACCGGCAGCTCGCGCTTGTCGAACAGATAGCGCAGCCAGGCCATGGCGCGATTCGGCGCGTAGTCGCGCGAGCGGTCGATCGAGAACCCGGCCCCGACCACCCAGTGCGGCGCAAACGTGTATTCGACCGTCGCGCCCACCGTGTAGCTGAAGCCGCCGCCCGACCCGCCGCCATAGGTGGCATTGCCGCTTAGCGCCTGCAAGTCGGGCCGCGTCGGGAAGAACGGCGCGGCGTCCTCATAGGTCCACGACCAACCGGCGGAGCCCAGCAGGCGCCACGACCACTTTGCGTAGCGGCCGGTCCAGTCCAGCGGCAGGCCCACGGAAATATAGCGCTGCGGGCTGTAGTAGCCGCCGTGGCCAAACGTGTAGAAGCGCTGGTTTTCCGAGTAGTGCCACCAGTTGAAGACCAGGCCGCTGGTCACGCGCTGATCCCGCTGGGTGTAGACCGGCACATCGAATCCTGTCCGCAGCGTCACTTCGCGGTTGTTCTTGACGTTGTCACCAGTGTAGAGGCCGGCCCCGACGTCGGCAAACAGGCCCAGCCGGCCCACGTCGCGCGCATAGCGCAAGTGGACGCCATTGCGCACGATGCCGCCCCAGCGCTCCCCCGTCACCGGATCGCGGGCGCCCGCGTACGAGATCAGCGAACTGGTCTGCGCGCGGCGCGACACATCCACGGTCACCGACTGCGCGCCCAGGTCCGCCCGATAACGCAGGCCCCCCACCACCGTGCTTTCCAGGAAGCCGAGCGGCGTGGTGCCGATATCGGCGCGCCAGCTGTTGTAGGCGCCGTTGTATTCGTAGCCTGCCGCCAGGGCCACGCCCTTGTCGGTCTGGCCGATATTGCCCAGCCCGGCGTTGCCGAGCGCGGGGATCTTGCCGAACTCCAGGTTGCGCACCGGCGCGCCGCCGCGCAGCGTGCCGGCATCGAGCAGCACGGTATCGGCATGGAAGAAGGCGTGGCCGGTGTAGCCGTGCGGAATGCGCACGTAGAGCGGGATCTCGGTGGCGTGCAGCCGCGAGATGCCATCGTCGCCCGACTTGTTCGACTGCATGACGGCTGTGGCCACCTCGCCCTCGCGACGCGCTTCCAGACCGGCCAGCGCGCGCTGGGCCGGCGTGCCTTCAGGGCCGGGCAGCACGCTTTCGCGCTGCTCCAGCGGCAGGGCCGCGCGATAGAGGCCGGCGGCCTCGTCGAAATCGCCGCGCGACTGCGCAATGCGGCCGCGCTGCACGGTGACGTCGGCGCGGTTCGGAAAGCGTGCGTCCAGGTCGTCCACCACCTGCGCGGCCTCGTCCTCATGCCGCATCGCGGTGAAGCGGCGCGCGATCGACAGCCGCGTGTCGATGTCGTCTTCCGGCGTTTCCGCCAGCACCGTGCGCACGATGTCGAGCGCCGGGCCGGTCTGGCCCATCAGTTCGTACTGGCGCGCCAGCGTCAGCTGGGCGCCGGCATCGTGCGGCTGCGTGGCCAGCACCTGCCGCGCGGCGTCGGCCGCGCCCTTGTAGTCGCCGCCGGCCTGGCCCAGGTCCGCCAGTTCCAGCAGCCAGCGGCGGTCGGCCTGCTGTTCGGCCGGCACCGCGTACAGCACCTGCTGCGCCCGCCGCAGGTCGCCTGCCGCGATCTGGCGGTCGGTGTCGCGCAGCGCCAGCCGCAGCGACTGGTCGGCAAAATCCGCGCGCTGCTCGGCGGTGATGTCGGGCATGGCGGTGGAATCGGCGATCCATTGGCGCAGGGCGTCGTCGCGGTCGGCGGCGGCCAGCAGTTCGCCGTAGCGCAGGCGGATATCGAGATTGGGCTCCTGCTGATGCGCAGCCAGCCAGTCGCTGACCAGCCGCAGGCCATTGTCGCTTTCGCCCAGCGAGATCCATTCGCGGCCGATCGACGCCAGCATGTGCGGATCGTCCTTCGCTTCCACGGCGGCCTGGTCCAGCAGCCGGCGCGCTTCGTCGTCCTGGCCCCCGGCCACCATCTGGCGCGCATCGCGCAGCATCCGTTGCGCGGCCAGGTTGTGGGCCAGGTTGCGCATGCCCTCCGAGCGGCTGGCTTCCGGCACGGCGGCCAGCGTCGAGGCGGCGGCATCGATATCGTCGACACTGTTCAGGTAGAGCGCGCTGGCATAGCGCATCTCGTTGCCGGGCGCGGCGCGCATGCCGTCGTCCATGACACTGCGACCCAGCGCGGGCAGGTTCAGGTCGCGATAGACGCGCGCCAGCGTGAAGCGCATCCATGGATCGTCGGGCCGCAGGCGGATCGCATCTTCCAGGTCGCGGATGGCCGGGCTACGCTTCTGCCGGGCCAGCGCCTGGTCCGCGCGTACCGACAGCAGGTCGGCCCGCATATCGCGCAGTTCGGCCGCGGATCCCTTCATGCGCGACGCCTGGCTGGCGATCAACGGCTCCACCTCGGCATCGCGGCCTTCCTTCTGCAGGATGCCCACCAGGGTCTTCAGCGCGCCGATATCGGGCTTGGGCCGTGCCAGCATCTGCCGCAGCAGCGTCTCGGCCTCGCGATCCTTGTTCTGGGCCACCAGTGATTCGGCCAGGATGTTCTGCGCGTCCTCGTTGCCCGGCTGCTGCGCCAGCGCCTGGCGCGCCAGCTGTTCGGCGTCGGCGGGCTTGCCCTGGCGGTTCGCCTCGCGCGCCTTGGCCACCGTGCCCCAGAACGTGGCCGTGGCGATCAGGCTGCGCCATTTGTTGCCGGGATCGATCTGGTTGGCGCGCGTGAACAGTTCGCGGGCTTCGTCGTGCCGGCCCTCGCGCAGGCGCACCAGCCCCAGGCCACCCACCACTTCGGCATCGTTGCGGCGCTTCTGGTAGGCCTGCTGCAGCGCGATGTCGGCATCCTTGAGCTGGCCGCGCTCCAGCTGCGCCAGCCCGCGCTGGCGGGCGCGATAGGCCGGGTCGGCCTCCAGCTGCTTCTGCGCCGCCACCTTCTTGCCCAGCGCGGCCAGCGTGTCTTGCGCGGCCTTGTCGTCGGGCGCTTCCTTCAGGTAGCGCTCGAACCAGACATAGTAGGCCGGATCCTCGTTGACGCGATACAGCGTGCGCCGCCAGATATCGAGCGCCGTGGCGCGGTCGCCCTCGGGCCGCTGCGTGATCTCGTAGAGCAGGGCGATGCCTTCCTGACGCGTGGCCTCGCGGTCGGTCAGCAGGTCGCCCAGCGCCAGCTTCAGCTGCAGGTCGTTCGGATTGGCGCGGGTGCGTTGGCGCAGTTCGGCGATGGCCTGCGTGCGCCCGGCCGGCGTGCCGGACAGGATGCGGTAGTAGTCGCGCGCCAGGCTGCCCGCCGGTGCGCCGCGCGGGAACAGCTTGCGCAGCCGCTGCACCGCCTCTTCGTCCTGGCCGCTGCGCGACAGCAGCCGCACGTTGGCCATCTCGCGCTTGTCGCGCGTGGCGATGCGGTATGCGTCGTCAAGCTCCTGCGTGGCCGGGCTGTCGGGCGACACCGTGCGCAGCCGCTTGAGGAATTTCTCTGCCTCGGCCGGCCGGTTGGAGCGGATTTCGATCAGGCCCATCAGCTTCAGTGCCTCGGGCTGGTTCGGATCGATCAGCAGCGCCTTGTCCAGGATGCCGCGCGCCATGTCCGCCCGGTTGTGGGCCTCCCACATCCGCGCGGACGCCAGCAGCTGCGCCATCTGGGGCGAGGGCGCGGCGCGCGAGGCGGGGGTGGGGTCTGCGGCAAGGGCAGGCATGGCGGTACTGGCCAGCACCAGCGCCAGCGTGGAGGCTAGCGCGGTGCGGGGCATGTGGATGTCCAGGCCGGCACCAGCGTGCCGTCCGCTTCGAAGCGGAAGTGTCCGTCGAGATGGCCCAGGCCGAACAACGCCAGCACCTGGCTGTAGTAGCCCAGCGGCGCCTGCGCGGCCATCGTGCGGGTGCGGCCGGCCTGCGCGCGCGCGGCATCGCCCAGCCCCAGCGCGGCCAGGTAGGGCGCCACGGCGGCGGAAAAGCCCGCGTTGCCCGCGTTGGGCCCGAACGTGCCAGCCTGCGTGTCGACGCGCTCGGGCGGGTGCCCATGGGCCACCACATAGTCGGCCATCGGGCGGAAGGCGTGCAGGACCGAGGTCCGCGACGCATCGCGCGGCGCCGTCATGCCGGCCCACAGGTAGACGCGGATCGCGTTGTACGATCCGCCGGCCTGCGTCTGGGTATCGGGCTGGAAGCCGTGGCCCTTGCGATAGATCACCCAGTCCGGCGAGAAGCCCTTGGGCGCCGTATCGACGATCAGGCGTGCCGACGTATCGACCAGCGTTTTCCAGCCGCCGTCTTCCGCCCCGAGCGCGGCGGCGAGCCGGCGCATCACGGGCAGGGGCACATAGCTGGGGTTCAGCCGCCACGTGTCCGGGGCGGGATGAAAGCCGACCGGGCCGGGCAGGACCGTGCGGCCAAGCCCCGGCAGGACGGCCGTTTCCTCGCGCAGCACGCGCCGCGCCACCAGCGTGCCGAGCGCGGTGTAGCGCCGCTCGTTCCAGAGCCGGCCGGCTTCCAGCAGCGCGTAGGCGATCCACAGGTCGGCATCCGAGGCGGGATTCGGGTCGATCACGCCCCACGTGCCGGCCTGCTCGCCCTCGGTGCGCTTGCCCCAGATCCACGCGGGCAGGTGGGCCGTCAGGTCGCCCTGGGCGAGGTTGTTCTCGGTCCAGGCCAGCACGCGGTCGAAAGTGGCGCGGTCGTTGGCCACGAGCGCGAAGAACAGGCCATACGATTGCCCTTCGGACACCGTCACCTGCTGGTTGCTGCTGCCGTCGATCACGCGCCCATCCTGGCTGATCGTGTCGCGGCGGAAGGTGTCCCAGTCCGCCCACGGGCATTGCGCGGCGAGGGCGGACAGGGCCGTGCCGCCCAGCGCGCACGCGATGGCACAGCGTAGGGTTGCGCGCCGCAGCCAGGCCGGTGCCCGCCGCATGTCAGCCTCCGTTGCGGCGTGCCGCCAGACGGCTCAGCGCCCAGAACAACGTCAGCGCCACCAGCAGGCCGGCCAGGATGCCGGCAATCGCCAGCAGGGCGGGGTGCGTCGACATCGTCATCCACAGCCGGGCGTACCAGGGCAGGTTGCCGACGTAGTAGACATCGCCCAGCCGCAGGCCCTCCAGGTCGCGCTGCCGGATGACGGTCAGGTCGCCACGGATCTGCGCCACCTTGCCGGGGTCCTCCAGCACGTCCAGCACGTCGCGCACGCGGTCGTCGGCGGAAGCGGTCAGCGCCACCACGCTGCGGCGTTCGGCGTAAGGCGATTCGAAACCGATCAGCGCCGCAAGCGGCCCATCCGCGGTCAGGATTGCGCGCCCGGCCGGCGAGATGTTCTCGGCGTCCAGGCCGCTCAGCCAGTTCGACCACGCATGCGAACGCTGGTCGCGCAGGGCGATCTCGGTCTTGCCGCGCTCGATCAGCAGCGGCAGCGACTTGCCCCACTGCTGCAGCACCTGGGCGGCGCTGCCGGTGCCGATGATCACCAGGTCGCGGTCCTTGACCGAATCGATGGCCTTGGCGGGCGTCACGGTCACGCGCAGCGACGGCAGCCCGGTCCACTTGCCCATATGGCCCAGCACGGTCAGCAGCGTTTCCTGGTCGATGCCGGTGGGCGCGTCGGGAATCACGATGGCGGTATCGGCCAGGTCGGCCATGCGCGTAAACGGATAGCCGCTGTTGGCAAAGAACGCCAGGTTCGGCAGCGCCGCGTGGTGGCGGAAGCCGCTGAAGTCGATCGACGAATCGGGGTCCACGGCGGCGCGCGCCACGTTGGCGGCGCTGGACGAGCAGAGCCCGGTCTTCTGCGAATCGATATGGAAGCGGAACTGCATCTGGTTGTTGCTGCCCACGCGGAACGCCGGGATCAGGATCTCGTTGCTGACGCTGGCGCTGCCGCCGGACAGCAGCGGCACGCTGACCAGGTTCTCGTCGGTCTGCACGGTCAGCGGCTTGAGCCGGTACGACCGCACGAGCTGGTCGTTCACGTCGATGCTGAGCACCGAGTCGTTGTAGGTGGACGGCGCCGTATAGCGGTACTTCATGTTCATCGGCACCGCGCGGTCGTTCCAGCCGAACAGGTCGGCCGGCACCTTCAGGTTCACGCGGATCGCGTCGGGGCTGGCGCCCGATACCTGCAGCTGCTGCGGATCGGTGACCAGTTCCTTGAACATGACCGGCCGGTCCACGGGCGCCCAGGCTGGCGCGTCATAGGGGCGGCGCGGCTTGCCCAGGTCCACGGTCTTCACCATCGCGCTGGCCCCGGCCATGCCGGCCTTGCCCAGTACCACCGCATTGGCCGCCACTTCAAGTTCCTGCGGCGTGCGGCCGGCCAGCACCAGCAGCTTGCGCGACGGGTTGGCCGGATTCGGCACCACGCTCACCGTGGGGCCTTCGATCTTGTCGATGCGGATGCCGTCAGGCTGGGCGTTGGGCAGCACCAGCGCGATGGCATGGGCATCGGCCGGCGCGGTACGCGTCACTGGAAAGCGCAACTCGCGATAGCTGGCCAGCGCGCCCAGCCACGAAGCCACCACGCCTGCGGCGCGCAGGGTCACCGGGTCGGCATTGGCAGGCAGCACGAACGGCACGGTCACGCGGCGGTTGTCGCGGCGGTCGAAGAACGGGGCGGGCAGCAGCGCCAGGTTGTCGGGCAGCGTGACGGTGGACTTGGTCAGCGTCAGCGAGCTGGTGGGGCTGATGTCGGTCCACAGGCTGGAGTGGTACGGGTCTTCGCAATGATCGAGCGTGTAGTGCGCGATCATCTGCACGTTGATGCGGTTGAAGTCGGTGAAGAAGCGCGGATCGAGATCGATCTCGCGCGAGATCTGCTGGCCGGCGTGTTCCTTGTCCAGCGGCAGCGTGGCCACCACTTCATCATTGAGCCGGATCTTCAGATGCGAGAGCGGATAGACCAGCGACGGCGAATAGGTGAAGACCAGCTTCAGTCTGGCCGCCGTCACCACCTCGTCCAGGCGGACGCCGACGTTGACGGTGCTGTCGGGATCGATGCCGCGCAGCGGGATCGTGTAGTTGGCGCCCATCTGGGCGAAGGTCAGGGTTTGCGTCCGCCCAGGGGGCGCCGCAACCGCGTCGGACGCGGCGGCCGCCGGGGCGGCGGCCTGAGACACCGCTTGAGACACCGCTGGGGAGGCCGCTTGAGCGGCGGCTTCCTGGGTCAGCACGGCGGCCGGAAGGCAGGCCAGGAGGACGGCCAGATGGAATCCTGATCCCACCACGGCCCTCCGCATGCAGCCACGTAGCAGGCCTGACACGAGTTCCGTCATATCGGGGCGCCCTGTGAATGTCGCGCAGCAAAACACTGCTTTCGGGGAATACTGCGTGGCGAATATAGCACGCCACTTTCGGCCTGCAGCAAGGGTTTGGAGGAAGTGCGACTGAATTAAGAAAGATTCAATTCATACGGTCCCCCGTTACTAAAACTTTTAATTGCTTACTGCGCGAATCGTCGGGTGCGGCTGTAGGACATGCCGAAATTGCATAAAGACGGCGTGGTGCATGTGAAAAAATGCCGTCATCCTCCTTCCCTTTAAGAGAATTGCCATGTCCGAAGCCGTCGTCCTGCTGAACGGGGACCTGCTCCCGCTGTCCGAAGCCCGCATTCCCGTCCTCGACCGCGGGTTCATCTTTGGCGACGGCATTTACGAAGTGATTCCGCTCTACAACGGCAAGCCGTTCCGCGGCGCCCAACACCTGGCGCGCCTGGGGCGCAGCCTGGCCGCCATCGGCATTCCGAACCCCCATACCGAATCGGAATGGCTGGCCCAGATCGACCGCGTGGTGCAGGCCAACGGCATGTCGGATCAGATGATCTACATGCAGGTCACGCGCGGCGTGGCCAAGCGGGCGCACGCATTCCCCAAGGACGTCACGCCCACCGTGCTGATCATGACCAACCCGATGGCGCTGCCGCCGGCGGCGTCGGTGGAGCAGGGCGTGGCATGCGTGACGATGGAAGACCGCCGCTGGCTGAACTGCCAGATCAAGTCCACCTCGCTGCTGGGCAATGTGCTGGCAGCCCAGGTGGCCGCCGAAGCCGGCGTGACCGAGGCCATCCAGTTCCGCGATGACGTGCTGACCGAAGCCTCGGCGTCCAACGTCTGGGTGGTCAAGCAGGGCCGCGTGGCCGCGCCGCCCAAGGACAACCTGATCCTGGAAGGCATCCGCTACGGCCTGATGGAAGAGCTGTGCGCGGCGATGGACATCTCGTTCGAGGCCCGCCGCATCACCCGCGACGAGGTGTTCGGCGCCGATGAAGTGATGATCTCGTCGGCCAGCAAGGAACTGCTGCCGGTGGTGACGATCGACGGCAAGACCATCGGCACCGGCAAGCCGGGCCCGGTGTTCCAGCGGCTGTATGCGGCCTATCAGGCAGCCAAGGCGGCGCTGTAATCACATCCGCGCCGGCGCCGTGGGTGCGTGCTAGGATGGCCGCTGCGGGAGACCCCGATAGGAGGCTGCTCATGGCCAAGCGCGAGCGCAGCCGGCGTGTCATCAAGGAAGAGGTGAGCCGGCGGATTCAGAACATCGACGAGATCGCGGATGACGGTGCCCGGGTACGGGTGCCGGACCCGGTGCTGCACGAGCGCGATGCTCGTGGGCGCAACTGGGACATGGCCCGTTTCGGCAATGCGCGTGGCTACGAGGCGTCGATCCGCGCGGTGGTTGACGAGGTGCGCGACGAGTTCGACCTCGTCGACGATCCCGCCAGCTCGGTGCCGAATCCGTTCGGCGACTGAATCCCGGCGGCTCGCTCTACTTCATTCAGGAGGGCAGCCCGGTCGTGTCCGGCAGCGGCTGCCACCCCTCGATGGCCTTGGCAGGTAGCGGCTGGGCAAACAGGAATCCCTGGCCCACGTGGCAACCCTGGTCCAGCAGGAACTGGCGCTGATACGCGCTGGTGACGCCTTCGGCCACCACATTCAATTGCCGCGCGCGGCCGATGCGGATCACCGCTTCCACCAGCGTGCGCGTGGCCTCGCTGGTTTCCAGGTCCAGCAGGAAACTGCGATCCAGCTTGATTTCCTCCACTGGCAGACGCGTGAGCTGGCTCAGGCTCGAAAACCCCGTCCCGAAATCGTCGATGGACAGCCGCACGCCCAGCTTGCGCAGCGCGCCAATCGTGGATTCCGCGTCGGTCGTCTGTTCCAGGAACACGCCTTCCGTGATTTCGATGGTCAGCGCGCCAGGCGTCACCCCGTTGGCGTCCAGCGCCTGCGCCACCACGTCGGGCAGGCCGGGATCGCGGATGCAGATTGGTGACAGGTTGACCGACACCGCCGGCACGATGGCGCCGGCTTCGCGCCACCGAGCCAGCTGGGCGCAGGCCTCGCGCACGGCCCAGTAGCCGAGCGCCACGATCAGCCCCGATTCCTCGGCCAGCGGCACGAACACCGATGGCGATACATCGCCACGGCGTGGATGCGGCCAGCGCGCCAGCGCTTCCACGGCCCACAGGTTGCCGGTACCCAGGTGCACCTGCGGCTGGTAGTGCATGCGCAGGCGGCCATCGGCGATGGCTTCGCGCAACTCGGCTTCCAGCGTGCGCCGGTCGCCCAGGCGGCGCGCCAGCGCGGCGTCGTACACGCAAACCTGGTTGCCGGGCTCGCGCGCCCGCTGGCGCTTGGCCTGGTAGACGGCCAGGTCGGCGTGGTGCAGCAGTGTCTCGCGGTCGCGTGCCTGCTCGGTCAGCACACTGATGCCGATGCTTGCCGACGGCGACAGGCTGAGGCCGTGGCCGATGTCGACCGGGGCGCCAAGCGTCAGAAGCAGGTGTCGGGCGGCAGCCAGGGCGTCGTCGCGCGTATGGGCGGGCAGCAGTACGGCGAATTCATCGCCGGAAAGGCGGCCCACCAGCGCATCGACGTGCTGCGCATGGGCCACGTGCTGCAGCCGCGTCGCCACTTCGACCAGGAACCGGTCTCCGGCCACATGGCCCTGGACATCGTTGACGCGTTTGAAGTCGTTGAGATCGATGAACAGCAGCGCCAGCGGCGTGCCGTCGGCATTGGCACGCGCCACGGCATCGTCGGTGCGTGCCAGCAGCAGCTGGCGATTGGGCAGGCCGGTCAGGGCGTCGTAGTAAGCCAGGCGATGGATGCGTTCCTGTGCCAGGTCACGCGACAGTGCCAGCGCGCACAGGTCGGCGGCCACGGCGACCAGGTTCTCGTGGAAGGCGTCGGGCAGCCGCGGTTCGGTAAAACACAGGCCGAAGGTGCCCAGCACGCGGCCATCGGCCGCGCGTACTGGCGTGGACCAGCTCGCCGCCAGCCCGGCAGCCCGCGCCGCGTCGCGCAAGGTTTCCCAGCGCGGATCGCAGGAAATATCGCCGACCGCCACGGGCTTGCCCAGGAAGGCCGCCGCGCCGCAGGAGCCAGATTGCAGGCCGATCGGCATGTTGTCGAAGGCCGCCACGGCGGCGGCATCGGCCGAAGGCATGGCCACTTGCTGCAGGCGCCCGTCCGCCACGCGCATCACGGCGGCGATGGCCCCCGGCGCCATGCGCTCCACGCGACGGCACAGGTCGGCCATGATGTCGGCGGTGGGCAGGTCGCGCGCCAGCGCCTCCAGCGTGCGGTGCTGGATCGATTCGCGTACCTTGGTGGCGGTGATGTCGGTCAGCACGCTGACCGTGTTGGACATGCCGGTGGACGGCGCGGTGGCCATGATCGGGCTGACCGCGATCGACAGCCAGCGCGGCTGGCCAGCCTTGTCGGCCACCAGCGACTCGTGCTGCAGCGGCTTGCCCTGCGCCAGCGGCGCCAGCAGCGCGCCAATCACGTCGGTGCGCGGGTTGAGGGGTTTCAGCAGTTCATGCCAGAGCCGGCCCACCGCCTGGTGCCGGGCGTAGCCCAGCAGGCGCGCAAAGCCGCCGTTGACGTGACAGATGATGCCGCGCCCGTCGGTGATCATGACCGGGTTTTCAGCGTGATCCAGGCACAGCGACAACATGCGCAGGCCCGCCGGGCTCAGCGATTCGCCACGTTCGTCCTGGTGATCGCCAAGGAAGGCGGCGAACTGCACGGCGGAGTCGGCATCACCGTCCAGCGGCGCGAAGGCCGTCGTATGGATCCATACATGGCGCACGGTGTGGTCGGGTCGGGCGATGGTGATCTGGCGCGCGGGCTCGGTCGCGCTATTGCCCGGCGCGCTCAGCGTGCCGAGCGACAAGGTGCTGGCGCATTGTCCAAGCACGTCCGATCGGCGGACCCCCACAACGCCTCGGCGGCGGCGTTGAACAGGGTGACCTGATTGCGCGCGTTGACCGCGACCACGGCATCGATCGCCTGTTCCAGCGCCTGGGTACGCATGCTGTCTGACTTTCTCGTTATCTTTGGGAATTCCTGGCGCGCTACCGGCAAGCTCCCTCGATTGCCGTCCCTCCGCGCGCACCCCGGGAGTGTAAGGCCGAATCCCTACGGCCGAAGGGCAGGGTTTGCCCGCGCTTTTGAAGATGTTGCAACGCCGTCAACCCCCCGGATGGGGCCTGGCCGCCGCTTGGGTCATGGGTTTTGGGTCAGGGCCGCTGCTGTGTTGGGGGGATTAGAGGGATTGTTCGATATTTTTGCGATTCCAGCGGACGAAGTTTGGGTCTGCACCAGCGGTGCCTTGCC
This sequence comes from Cupriavidus sp. EM10, assembly GCF_018729255.1. NCBI lineage: Bacteria > Pseudomonadati > Pseudomonadota > Betaproteobacteria > Burkholderiales > Burkholderiaceae > Cupriavidus > Cupriavidus sp. EM10. Next base: position 2,288,314 of record NZ_CP076060.1, on the reverse strand, counting down.
AGCGAACATCCGCTCAGGCATCCGCAGGTTGCGCAATTCCAGCGCTTCCAGTGGCCCGCGCCCCACAGCGGCGCGCATCTGATACCGGATCGGGTAGACCATGTGCGACGGGGCGGAGAGCCGCGCGGCACGTGGCAACAGGGCTTCGGGACTCTCGGCGTCGCTTGTCGGCGCCTTGTCGCCCATGCCCGGACGTGGATCCGCCGTGTCGGGAATGGTCTCGAACGTCAACTGGACGGTTGCACTGTCGATGGGCGTCACCCTGGCGTGTTCCAGCATGCGCACCCAGGCCCAGACGCCTTCGGTCTCGTAGTTCTTGCTGGTGCCCGCCGTCTCGGTCTGCCATTGCAGCATCGTCCGGGGGACCTGCAGGTTGTTGGCCGGCCACGTCATGGCCTGCCAGGATTCCCGCTGGTTGTAGTAGTGCAGCTTCTGGTTGTCGATGGTCAGTAGCGTGTCGGTCAGGCCTGGCGTCGGAATGGGCTTGAGTTCGAACCGGTACTGGGGATCGCCCTGCACCAGCAGGTGCGCCGCGATACGCTGCAGCGTGTTGATGAACTTCAGGAAGGCCGGATCGAAGGTCAGTCCTCCCGAGCCACTGCCGACGGGCACCCATTGGTCGCCGCGCAGCGCCAGCACGCCGGCCACTTCCGCCTTGAGGAATGCATGGATCAGGCCACTTTGCGGGCGGATATAGCGCGCCAGTTCAGGCAGGGATGCGTCGTTGGCCGTGTTGGCGAACGGGTAGCGGCTGGCGAAGGCGCGGTTCCACGGCAGCGCGATGGACTGCCGCCACGCCTCGTTCAGACTGGCTTGCGCGGGCTGCAGCACGGCCTGTTCGGCCTGGGCGATCGGCCGCACGAACAGGGTGTCGCCCATGCCGGCCCACTCGGCGCCGAGGCTTGCCGCCATGAGCTGGCCATAGGCCCGCGTGTCCGCCAGATCCGATCCCTTGCCCTGGAATAGCGACTGCGCAATCTGCCGCGCCTGCATGTCGGCGTCGGCACTGTTAGTCATCTGCTGCAGGCGCAGGCGCACTGCGGTGATACGGTCCAGATAGCGCTGCAGGGTCAGGTCGCCGCTGCCGCCCCCAGCCTGCCCCGGCTGGCCTGCAAGCCGCATGACCGGCCCAAAGGCCGCGCCAAGCGGCCCGGCCGGATCGGGCCTGACCGCCGCGGGAGCCCCGCCCGTCTTGCCCATGATGACCTGGGCCTTGGCCACCAGCGAGTCCGAGAGCGATTCCCTGCGCGCCCCGGCGCCACCCTGATACTCGAGCGCCTTCATCAGCGCGATGACCGGCGACTGCCGCGCATCGGCCAGCAGCTTGAGCTGGTCGACGACCCCGGGCAAGGTCGTGGCCGATTCCCACTGCATCCCGTTCATGAACTGCTGCCAGCGCTCCGCGTAGTCGGCAAAGTAGCGTTCCGTCAGGGCGTGGCGGAAATCGGCCTCCGAATTGCCTGGCGCCTGCTGGGCTGGCTGGGCCTTGCCATCGCTGATCACCCAGTCTTTGGCCACGTCCTGCCGCTTTGCGGCCTTCTCGATGGCGGCCTCCACATAACCTTCGTACGCCTGCCGGGTGAAGACGCCCGGCACGACGCCGCCGGCCCGGATCAGCCCACGCGGGTCCGTGCCAGCCGCAAGGGACGCCAGTGTCTGGTCGGGATACTTGCTGCCGGCGCCGTCGAGGATGCTCTGGTAGATCGTATCGACAGCATTGCGCTCGCCGATCACGGCCAGCAACGTCTGCCGCGCGCCGGCCACGAGTTCGGGGCGGGCTTCGATGCGCCAGTCAGGATTCGCCTTCAGGTGCTCGGCGTAGAACCGGGCGAATCGTTCGGCCAGGTCTTCCCTGTGTCCCGGCGTGATCCTGGCATCGGTCGACCAATGCTGCGCGAGCTTCTGCGAGAGAAAGGCGGCATCCACCCGATCCGGGTGGGCCAGCATCAGGTACGCCCCGAGCGTGTTGCGGCCCTCCAGCGTCCATTTGCTGGTTTCGTCGCTCAGCCCGCTCGTCCGCAACTGGGAAAGATCGACCAGCGCGGCCTCGAGGTCATGCACCACCGGTGTGACAAGGATGTCGCGACTGGCCTTCGCGTAAGGCTTCCAGAGTGCGGCCAGCACCTCGGCGTCACGGTTCAGCCCGAAGCGCGTAAAGAGCGGCGCGTGGTGCTCGACGCGGTACTCGTAGCGCTGGATCTGCTGCTGCAGGGTGTCGAGGGCTTTCAGGCGGGCGGTGGGGGTGGGGGCTGTGTGGATGTCGTGGACTGATTGCCGTGCAGCCTGGAGGTCCCGTTCGTTGCGCAGGCCGGAGATGAGCATGCCGGTGAACCATAGGCCTGTTACCAGTAGAGCCAGCCATGTGAAGATCGTCAGCGGATGCTTAGCCGTGCGGCGGCCAGGTGTGCGCAGTGCGGTTTCGGCCAGGAACTTCCAGTGAGGCAACGCTACGCTGGAGTTTGGAGAATCTGCCCCGGCAGCCACAGGATAGGGCGCGAAAACAGCCCCTTGTATTGAAAGCCTGCGTCCTGCCTGCATTACGGACAGCCATTCGGCGAGGGCCCTTGCACGGCTATCCAACCGCCGAGAGAGATAGCCAAGGTAGCGGTCGTGGATATTGTCGGACATTAACGTCAGGCTCCGCGGTGCCAGCGCGTCCCGCGCCCGCAGTACTGTCGCCTCTATCGCGGAGACATCTGCTTGCCGTGGGATTTCGCAGGCCACGACAGGCGATCCGTTTTTGGCCACCGTATCCGTCAGCGCAACATCGAGCACGTAGCACGGGGCGGACCAGCGAAGGTCCTCGGCAATGCGCGCAACCTTCATGCTCCAGGCATTCCCGCTCAGGTCGTTTGCCGGTAGTGCCACATTGCCATCGGCCACGACAATGACCGCGTCGATCGGCCGCCTGCGCCTGAGCCGGTATACCTGCTTGAGCCACGCGGAATCGGGCTGTCCGTCCACCCCTGCTCCGTTCGCCAGCAGTACAGCCTCGGCCGTCAGTAGCCAGCCCTGGCTTTCAAGCTCCGGGAGCAACCGGCTGATTGACGCATTGTCCCCGGTAAGCAGCAGCCATGGCCGCCGATATCGCCAGCCAAAACCATGTTCGAACCGAAGTCGATTGCGCAAGTCTTCCAGCGCTGCCGCAGCTTCTGATTCCCGAGTCCTGGCATCCTGCGGGCAAGCAGAGCCTGCGTAGTGCCAGAAAGCTGGCTCGGATTCCACTGGAGCAGTTTTGCCAGGCGCTGCACTGCATGGGCCTCGTCACGCCTGGTCTCAAAACCGAAGTAAAGGGCAATCACTACAAGCAGGCAACAAAGTGCCACGATTGCCGCAGTCCTCCGCGTATCGGAATCGAGCCAGAACAGATCTCCTTTGAACCACACGAGACAGCCGCCGACGATGGCAACCAGCAGATACGAAAATACGTCGAGACGGAACTTGATCATGTTTGGATACCTTGCCGTGCCCTCTGTGCTACAGGAGCCACGACGGCGAGCAGGACGTGGTCGTCATCCTGCGTGCTAACGATGTACGGCGCTCCGGATTGCACTGCCTGCTGCAAGGCCAGGGTGACGGCGAGCCATGGCGCGGTCGGCCCTGTATTGCCCACCAAAGTGTCGAGAGCGAAATCTTTGGACGCTGTCAAATCGCCGGAGCGTCCAGCTTTACGCAGGCCGATACGCAACTGTGATGCCGTCTCTTCGTCGAGCCCGGCGCTGACAACCCCTGCCGTTGCGCTGGCCTCGACGCGGCCCCAACGGAGCGCAAAGTGCAAAGCCCCCTCGGCCGGCGCACTGTCACTTGCCTGCGGGCGGTGGAGCCATCCTGCCACGGAAAGCTGCATCTCCCGCGCAAGTGCAGCCGGACAGACCAGCAGCACGCATGCCGCTTCGCAACTTCCAGATTCCGGGTCCGCGTCACGGACCTGGCTCAGGTTTGCGCTGATGATCAAAGTGACGGCATCGGAAATGGCAGGAGTCCCGGCATCGAGCATGGTGTCGACAAGCCGCAGTCCTCCGGATGGATCGCACACGGGCTCATGAGCCAGGCAGGCCGGTCGAACTGATACGGGCAACTGCCTCCAGGCATCCAGAACAACTTCCCGCTCAAGCATCGACTGGATCTCCAGGCGTACCGCGACGGCAAGCTGCGGGGGAATGCCTTTCAATGCATCCGCGATCCTTGCCAGCAGTGATTCCAGGATCCATGACAGCACGGCTTCCTGCCGTTCGCTATCGTCAAAGGCCAACGCAGCCTCCTTGGGTTCAAGAAGGCTTGCGACAATCATTTCCTGTGAATCCCGTGACTGACGAGTCGGCGGGCTGTCGGCCCGCCTTCGGATGGCGTCGAAGGTATTGCCGGAATCCTTCGCATCCAGCAGGTAGGCGCAGGCCAGCACGGCCAGCGGAACGCTGGCCACGTCAAACACGGCATTGCGATACGCTTTGACGGCCGTATTAAGTGCCAGGGCCTCGTTTCTCCGCCTGTGAAAATACGAGAAAGGGCGTAACGCCAGTGCGCCGGACAGGCACACGGGAAACACAGTGACCGTGATCCAGAACCAAGGTGCCCCCGATCCGGTTTCACGAGGCCAGCACAAGAGCGCCAACGCAGTTCCCGCCAATGTGAGCAGAATGAACACTGACGACCAGACAATGGCCGAGGGGCCCTTGGTGGCCACTGGCACCTCTTCAGGCAAACGAGAAAAATCCACTGGCATTCGTCAACCCTGACGCGAGCCGCTGTTTGGCAGCGACGAGATCAGCGAGCAGCCACACTCACAACGATGTCCGTCCTCGGCTACCTCCAGAACGCCATCCCGGATTCGTGGATTGCCTTCGGTGATGCGGTTGTACCCGTGGATGTCACACCGCACCGGGTCGGTACGACGGGCCATCGCGCGCCCCATGAACATCCGCGTGCCACCGCGCAGTACCTCGCCGCCGTGGCTGAGGCGGTCGCCTTCCCTGATGATTCCCGGCATGCATCGTCTCCCTGGCTTTTTCGTTGAACACTCAAAGTGGACGTGCGCCAGGCGTGCCCATCCTTGGCATCCGGTCGACGCGATGGGCCCGCCGTTCGTCTTCGTCCCGCCGATCTTTTTCCTTTGTCTCGTCGCTCTCGCCAAATGCATCGGTCGCCCGCGTCTGGAAATACAGCGTAGAAGACAGGACGTGATCGTGCCAACTGGTCAGCATCGTGTCGTGCACGAGCATGTCAAAGAGCGCCATGACTTTCTCCGGGAGTGGATGCCTGCCCTCGGCACCTTCCTTCCAGGCCTGTGCAAGTGCCAGGGCCTCGGGGCTCATCTGGGTCGCTTCAACGATGTCCGCCGCGCTTTCCATTTCGCCGCCATGGAACGAGTCCATTTCCCGCGCCACCTTCCGGATGCGCTCTACGGAGTCCTTGAGCCCAGCCTGGATGGATTCGCGCCGCATTTGCTCGGCGGCTTCTTGCCCGATCCGGTCCCAGACGCTCACGAAGGGGCGCGACAATGCCAGGGTCGTCTGCGGCAGTGCCAGGTCCTGTGCCTCCCGCGCGGCATGCAACCTTCTCAGGGCCTTGCCCTGTGCCACGCGATCGGACGGCACGCGTCGGCGCTCGGCGTCGTAGGCTTCTTGCGATTCACGTATTTCCCGCGTCCGCTCGAAATGCAGGCGCTTGACCTCGTCGGCATGATCGGTCACCGACATGCGAAACGCGGGCGACTGATAGCGCACGGCCAGCCAGCGCAGGAACACCTGCATGTGGGCCTGGAAGTTGAGGCCCTTCTCGCGTGGCACGAGCTCCCGGTACGCCTGGATCAGCTCTGGAATCTTGTAGCTGGCGTTGCCATCGGATATTGGGGTTGCGAGGGTGAATTTCCTGAACGTCGGACCTTTCGCCTTGACCAAGTACTCCATCATGTCAACGGCTGACCCTGCCATGAGCGCTTCATGCAGCATGTCACGCAGGGCAACACGTTGCAGTTCTGCCCGGAATCCCAGCGATCCCGGCGGGGCGCCACCGGTAATGTCTTCGCTGGTGCCCGGATACAGGTACTGGTCCCCTCGGGTCTTTTCCAGGCTGTCCAGCCGCTGATAAAAGCGCAGTTCATGGGCCGCCGCAAAGTGCACGCATCTCTGGACGGCCGCGGGGACCCCAAGCTGGCGGTCCTTGTAGTTCTGCTTGATCGAACTCACGATCGGCACGAAGCTCAACAGCTGGTTCTCGGCCATGATCGAGGACACCGCGTCCAGCAATCCCAGGAACCGGATCTCGATCGGATCGCCTTTTCCTCCCACCTCGCCGCCAATCCGCAGGTCCAGGTCGGTGCGGCGCTTGTATCTGCGCACCAGCTCGTTGACGAAAGCACGAGCAATCACACCGCCTCGATCGGCGCCGAATACCGACACCTCGATGCGCTGGACCTTCTCCATCTTGGACTTCGCGTCGCGATAGGCCGCCTCGAACTGCTTCAGCGCCGATTGCAATCGATCCTCGACACCCGTCCCGAACACCATGCTGACCGCAGCGTTGTCCCGCATGAACGGGATGGAATCCAGGGTGATATCGACGGCGATGGCCTTTACGAACACGGCCGGAGCCTTGAGCGGATTCTTTTTGATGTCATACAACGCCGCGCGGACCGCGGCCTTGCCGCGCCTCACCCACCGATCCCCGCGAGCCAGTGTCAGCACGCGACCCGCCTTGGCCGGCGCAGTCTTCGCCTCCTTGACAATATCGTCGTAGATCCTCGCAACCGGGCGCCACGACATGTCGTCGTACGCCTGGGACAATGCCTGCTTTACCGCCTTGCCCGGCGCCTTCTTCATGTCGAGCACTGCGGACACGCCGGTCACCTTCTTGGCGCTATCCTCGGCCGCCTTGGCGGCCAGCTTCGCAGCCGAGGTGGCCGCCTTGGCAGCCGCCGACACGATCTCGTTGTTCTCGGCTTCCTTGTTCAGCGGCGTGCCCAGACCGGAGTAATAGAACGGGTACCAGAACTGGTTAGGCATATCCTTGCGGCGTCGGTCTCGATTGTCCCGATGCGCTTCCCAAAGGCGGCAGATATTCGAATAGCGGGAGGTATTTGGATCGTCCTGGTCACGGTTACGTCCGAAACCGTCGAAGAAGAACCCCATCTTGATGACGGCACCGCAAGGGATGCACTCGTCGCGCTTGTATGGCTTATGGGTGTCGAGCATGCCGTCAAGTACCCTGTGGGGGTGCGGTCTGCGGGATCGAGTTGAGTGGGTTCAGCCATGGTTCTCTTCCGTCGCGGTTGGCTCGAATTTTTTGCGCCTCAATGCTTCGACCATCGGCTCGGGAAGGTTCGCCATGGCCGCACCGAAAGCTCCAGGCTTGTCGCTGGTCTCGGCGATGATCTTCTGGATCGCGGGGTGCTGATCGAAGTTCGGATTCACCAGCAGGGTGTAGTAGACATACTGCTGGAGGTCCTGCGTATCGGTGAGCCGATATTTCGTCCAGCCTTCACTAGCGATTCTTGCCGTTCGGCGGAACGCGACCCAGTCCTCCATGGTGTCCTTGAAGGTCTTCCCCTGCTTTTTGAGCAACCACGAATCAATGGTCGAGTAGAAGATCCGCGTGCCGCCCAGATCCGTTCGGAACTCAAATTCCACATGATCGTCGGGGTAGAAATGCAGACCGAGCACGCGCTCGCCAAGGTCGCCTTTGATCTTGGTGGGAGGGAAATGCACGTGGGCAGTCTTGTGAATTTCCGGGAGTGGCCCATATGGATCCTTCAGAAACTCGTCCTGATCGACGACGTTCCACGTAACCGTAAATTCCGTCCCCTTCAGCTTGTAGCAGCAGCTGAGCCTGCCTTCCCCCGCGCCGGGCATAAGATCGCCGCCTCCACTCGCACGATTGCCGTACTTGTCGGTAACAACGAAACGATCGAGGTTATACGGCGTGTAGTTGAACCCCGCGACGCTCAGTCCGCTATAGGTTGGCGCGGAGGAAAGTGCATCGCATCCGGTGACGAGCACCGAGGCAGCGAGCAATACGCTCAGCATTCTTGCTTGTATTTTGAGTTCAGCCATGGGTTGCTCGCTGTTCAGAATTTACTGAGTGGCCTTGTTTGAGGGCTTCCACGATCGATATGGGCAGTTCCACCATGGCCGCGCCGAAGGCGCCGGGCTTGTCCCTGGTCTCGGCGATGATCTTCTGGATCGCGGGATGCTGATCGAAGTTCGGGTTCAGCAAGGTGTAGTAGACGTACTGCTCCAGGTCCTGCGTATTGGTGAACCGGTACTTTTTCCAGCCTTCCGCAGCGATCCTTGCCGTTCGACGGAATGCGACCGCGTCCTCCATGGTGTCATTGAAGGTTTTTCCCTGTTTCTTGACCAACCATGAGTCGATGTCGGAGTAAAAGATCCGCGTGCCGCCCAGATCCGTGCGGAACTCGAATTCGACATGATCGTCGGGGTAGAAGTGCAAGCCGAGCACGCGTTCGCCAAGTCCGCCCTTGACCTTGGTTGGGGGGAAATGAATCTGCGCGGATTTTTGTATTGTCTTGATCGGCTGGCGAGCATCAATCGAGCGAATGGCTTCGTCCGCGTCGTAGACCTCCCACTTCACCGTGAATTCCGTCCCCTTCAGCTTGTAGCAGCAACTGAGCCTGCCTTCCCCCGCGCCAGGCATGAGATCGCCGCCGCCGCTCGCGCGATTGCCATACTTGTCGGTGATAACGAAGCGACTCAGGTTATACGGTGTGTAGTTGAAACCCGCGATGCTCAATCCGCCATAGGTCGGCGCGGAGGAAAACGCATCGCATCCGGTGACGAGCACCGAGGCAGCGAGCAACACGCTCAGCATTCTTGCTTTCATTTTGATTTCAGCCATGGGTTGCTCGCTGTTCCGGATTTACTGCGCTGCCTTGTTTGAGGGCTTCCACGATCGGCGTGGGAAGTTCCGCCATGGCCGCGCCGAAGGCGCCGGGCTTGTCCCTGGTCTCGGCGATGATCTTCTGGATCGCGGGGTGCTGATCGAAGCTCGGATTCAGCAAGGTGTAGTAGACGTACTGCTGCAGGTCGTTGGTATCGGTAAAGCGATATTTCACCCATCCGTTGGCAGCTAGACGCGCCGTCCTGCGAAACACAACGCTGGTTTCGTCTTCGTTGTCCGGATTGATGAGTGCTCTGTGGGTCTTGCGCAACCAGCTCCATACGTCCACATAGCGAATCCGCGATCCCCTGAGATCGGTCCGAAACTCGAATTCGACATGATCGTCGGGGTAGAAATGCAGGCCGAGCACGCGCTCGCCAAGGTCGCCCTTGACCTTGGTGGGAGGGAAATGGATTGTCGTTTCCTTGTGTAGCTTCTTGATCGGCGCGTATAAGTCCTTGATGGCTTCGTCCGCGTCATAGACCTCCCACTTCACCGTGAACTCGGTCCCCTTCAGCTTGTAGCAGCAACTGAGCCTGCCTTCCCCCGCGCCGGGCATGAGATCGCCGCCCCCGCTCGCACTGTTGCCATACTTGTCGGTGATAACGAAGCGATCGAGGTTATACGGCGTGTAGTTGAACCCCGCGACGCTCAGTCCGCCATAGGTCGGCGCAGAGGAAAACGCATCGCATCCTGTGATGAGCACCGAGGCAGCGAGCAATACGATCAGCGCTCTTGCTTTCATCTTGAGTTCAGCCATGGGTTGCTCGCTGTTCAGAATTTGCGGAGTTGCCTTGTTTGAGGGCTTCCACGATCGGCGTGGGAAGTTCCGCCATGGCCGCGCCGAAGGCGCCGGGCTTGTCCCTGGACTCGGCGATGATCCTCTGGATCGCGGGATGCTGATCGAAGTTCGGGTTCAGCAGGGTGTAGTAGACGTACTGCTGCAGGTCGTTGGTATCGGTAAAGCGATATTTCACCCATCCGTTGGCAGCCAGACGCGCCGTCCTGCGAAACACAACGCTGGTTTCGTCTTCGTTGTCCGGATTGATGAGTGCTCTGTGGGTCTTGCGCAACCAATCCCATACGTCGACATACAGTATTCGCGAACCACCAAGATCGGTCCGAAACTCGAATTCGACATGATCGTCGGGGTAGAAATGCAGGCCGAGCACGCGCTCGCCAAGGTCGCCCTTGACCTTGGTTGGGGGGAAATGAACCTGCGCGGATTTTTGTATTGTCTTGATCGGCTGGCGAGCATCAATCGAGCGAATGGCTTCGTCCGCGTCGTAGACCTCCCACTTCACCGTGAATTCAGTCCCCTTCAGCTTGTAGCAGCAACTGAGCCTGCCTTCCCCCGCGCCAGGCATGAGATCGCCGCCGCCGCTCGCGCGATTGCCATATTTGTCGGTAACAACGAAACGATCGAGGTTATACGGCGTGTAGTTGAACCCCGCGATGCTCAATCCGCCATAGGTCGGCGCGGAGGAAAACGCATCGCATCCGGTGACGAGCACCGAGGCCATAAGCAACACGCTCATCAGCTTTCTATTCATGCGCGAGCCTCCTTGCCGATATGGTCATCATCCATGGTGGCGTCAACCTTGGACAAGACTTGCGCAAACGGCACAGCGCCGCGTCGCGCCGACCGCAGGCCGTTGTGGATCTCCGGCTGTTCGTCGAACCGGGGGCCAATTAGCAGACCTTTAGCCACGTAGCGCAGCATGTCGGCTTCGTCCTTGACACCGTGTGATGTGGCCCTCTCCACCTGCGCCTCGATGGCAAGATAAAGTTGATCCGGCGAAAGGTGTTCGAGGCAAGGGCCGTAGAGCTCCCGTAGTTGCATCGCCAGCTTGTCGACATACCCCAAGGCGATCAGAGCCAGATGCTCCTCGTGGGTGATAGCCGACGGCAGGCACTTCTCCGCATGGACTGCAGTGGCATCGCGGCTCCAGACCGCAGATTCGCCGGAACGCCGCCGATACCACATTTCGTCTGCAAAGCCTGCGATGCCGACCCACTTCTCGGGTGACCACACCATGCGTAACCGCTCCAGTATGCGGTTGTCATAGAAGTGCAGGTAGAACGTACGCCGGTCCGGCAGTGTGTATTCGCAATATTTACGAAGATGCTCGGCTATGTCTGCCAGTTCGTAGGCAGACCAGATCCACGTCACCATGAATCCACGCTCCGAAAATTGCCAGAGGCGTTTGAGGAGTGCCAGCGCGCCACCGGAATCTTCCGCATCGAGATCAATATCGATCAGCAGCGGCGATATGTCCTGATGTTCCGCCAGATCGGTGCCGTCCCACAGGGCGGCGAACGGGACAGACTCGAGACGTGTCAAGGCCGCGCGCAATTCTGGATGTCCCCGCGTGTCAACCAGTGCGAAAAGGGATGCAGCTTCACTGGATTGCCTGAGCTTTTCATGGGTCGCATGGATGCGGGATTCGAAAGCTGCCCAGGTGGATGCCGACTGCGCCGCGGCCGGCCGTTGTACGGTCGTATCCATGTTCAAGCCTTCTCGGTCATTGCTTCGACCCCCGTGTGCGCGTCGAGCAGGCACTGGCGGCAGGCGCCGACCGGCAGTTCAGGCAATGGGGGACTCAGGCTCGCCGGTCCGTGCCAGGTGAAGTTGCTGGTCTTCAGCGTAATGCTGCCAGGGCACCCCAATTCAATATTGCCCCCGTCAAGCTTGATATACGCGCCTTGACTGGAAAGGGTCAGCGCTTCAGCCGACACGGCATTGAGTCTGCCATTCACACTGGACAGACCAAGATCCTTGGAGGACACGAGTTGCATGACGCCTGAATGGGCGGCTGCAGAGAAGTCCGCCTTGGCCGCTACCAGCTTGATGCCTTTGTCCTGCGCAAAGATCGAGGCACCTTGTCCTGCTGCAATGGTGATGTGGTTTCCGGCGCCAATATCCAGGTTTGAGCGCGCCGATGCGATGACATTGCCCTCGGCTGCAAGCTGAATGCTCTGCGCCGTCGCGAGTGCGATGCCCGCGGGGGCGCTTGCGAGAATAACGGCCTGCTGCAGTCCCAATAGCCGTTCTTCCATCAAATCGCGTTGCCGCTCGACGTCCGCGAGTTGGACTCTGGCGGCAGACGCACATTCGTTGAGTCGTTGCATTTGCGCCAGGGCGTTGGTCAGGAGCGCCCTGGCTGCCTCCATCGCCAATTGGTCGCCTGCGGCATTCGGCTGATCATCCGCCGAGATGAGCAAGCCCTTGCCACCCCGAATCGCCCCCACCCAGACGTCCGCAACTCAAATCCATCACCACGCTTCTTCTTCTTTCCATCGACCAGATACCCCAGGTTCAGCTGGCTCTTCCCGCCATACTCCGTCGACAGCTTGACGCCTTCCTGCCCTTCCCAGTCCTCGAACCGCAGCTTGTTGTTGGCCTGGGTGCGGATGACGTTGCGCGACAGCCAGCGGTCCTGGCTGGTGATCAGATCCTCGTGCTGGCTGTGATGGTGGGCGTGGGCGATATAGGGTTTGTTTGGATCGCCGTCGCGGAAGGCGATGGCGACCTCGGTGCCGTCGATCAGCGGGAAGTGGAAGCCAGTCTGGCGGGCGCCGGCGAACGGCTTGGCCAGGCGCATCGGCACGCTCTCGCCGCCTTTGGGCCAGGTGTCGAAGTCCAGGTCCAGCCGCACGACGTACAGGCCTTGCTGCGTCAGGTAGGCGTACTTGTAGGCACCGGGCGACGTGATCCGGCCGCTGAGCGTCCCGGCGATGCGCGGCCACTTGCTTTCGTCGATCGGTAGCCGGAAGCGGCGGTCCGAAGGAATGGCTTTGTAGGTATTGCGGTAGGTTTGATCGCGGCCGCCGGAGTGCGTGACCTCCGTGACCACCTGGCCGTTTGGGGCATCGGGCAGCGTGAGGTCCATGCGCAGGATGCGCGCCGGTCGCAGGTCCAGGACGTTGCTCTGGCCTTCGTAGACCAACTGTGCGGCCAGCGCCGCCTCGTGGCGCAGCTGCGCTTCCCATTTGGCACCGGCCACGTCCAGGTGATGGGTTCCATAGACGTAAGGCTGGCCGTAGTTGCCTTTCTCCTTGCGGGCGACGTTGGCTTCGCCCGACTTGCGCTCGTAGGAATCGGCGGGGTTGTAGTCAGCCGTCCGGAACGACTCGGGCACGGTGTGCACGTGCGTCTGGATGCCAGACACCGTCTCGACGCCTGATTCCAGGCCAGCCGTTTCCCGGTAGGGCACGCGCAATTCCGGCTGGTAGATGTAGTGGTCGATGTCGTCGGATACCTGAAAGATATCGCCGAAGATCGTGCCGAACCGGCCGGGCAGGAAGTAGCTGTACAGCCCCTCCTGCTCCATGAGCAGCCGGATATAGTCCCAGTCCGACATCTGATACTGCAGTCGGAAGTCGTGCGCGGGATACTGGCGCCGGACCTTGAAGGAGAACTGGTGTCCTTCCAGCCCGTGGCGGCGCAGGATGGCTTCGATGATTTGCGGTGCTGTTTTCTTCTGGTAGACGCGGCTCGCCCTGGTCAGCGCGAGCAGTGCGACCCGGGGCCGTATTTCGATCTCGTAGGCGCAGAAGTCGCGGGTCTGCCGGGTCTTCGATAAGCGGAAGATGCAGCCCGAGAACTGGCGCGGCTCCGATCCGTCGCCCGGATCGATCGAGAATGTGGCGTCGTGGCGCAGGTACTCCATCCGGTCCAACTCTGTCGGATGGGTGAGTTTGACCTTGACGCTGTAGGGCTCGCCGAGGCGTTCCACGGCCTCGAATGACACCACGGACAGGCCGGCCGCGCTTGGCGCGCCGAGCACTTCCAGGTGGTAGGCCTGACGGCCCGCTATCGCTGTCCCGCCGCCCTCGAATGCTTCCGCCATCGTGGATAGTCCCAAGAGAAGTGTTTTCGGTCGGTCTTGGGCGCTGGCGCGCTCAAGACAACGGATCGTCTCAAGCGCGAAAGGGACTGGGAATCGTATAAAGCTGAAAGTGATATGTGCAACGTCAGAATCAGCTTCAATAAACGGTGAAAAGCGGACGGTGATGGAGGGGCTACGCCCGATTGGCTGGCCTGCCGCGTCCGCCCTGGTTTGACGAGCGTGACGCCCTGACTAATCCACCGACACAATAATGGCAACCCGCCGATTCTCGGCCCGGCCGGCGGCGGTGCGGTTGTCGGCAACGGGGCGGCCTTTGCCCAGGCCGCGCACTTCGAGGTGATCGCGCGGGAAGCCGCAGGCGGACAGCACGCTGGCTACGGCTTCGGCGCGGCGGCGGGATAGCAGCAGGTTGTATTCGACGGTGCCGGCGTCGTCGGTATGGCCGTCGATGCGCAGCGTTTCGATGCCGGCTTCATGCAGCAGGCGGCCGATGCGCAGCAGGGTGGTCTGGCGCTCCGGGGCGATCACGTCCTCGTCGAAGCCGAACAGCACCTTGTACGGCAGGCCCAGTTCCCAGCCGCTGTCGGTCAACGTGAATCCCTGGCTCTTCAGCACCTCCACCTGGGCGGGCGTGAGCTTGCCCGGCGGGGGCGCGCTGGCGCAGCCGCCAAGTGTCAGGCACGCCGCCGCAACCGCCGCCAGCATCGCCGCCGCGGCTTTGCGCAGGTGGGGGCGGCGGGCGGCGTCGAATTCCGGCATACCGGGCAGCTAGACGCGGGATTCCGGTGGAGCGGCCTCGGCGCTGCGCCAGGTGGCGCCCGACTGGCGCTTGGCGCCATACATCGCGGCGTCGGCGGCGTGCAGCAGGGCCGTGCCGTTGCGGGCATGCAGCGGGTACACGGCCACGCCGATGCTGAGCGGCGCCACGATCGAACCGCCGTCGGGCAGGCCCAGCGGGGTGGTCATGGCGTCGAGGATGCCTTCGGCGATGCGCACGGCATCTTCGGGCTGGCGCAGCGCGGCGATCAGTACGGCGAATTCGTCGCCGCCCAGGCGGGCCACGCAGTCGGTGTCGCGCAGGCAGGCGCGGATCCGGTCGGCGATGCCGACCAGCACGGCGTCGCCGGCGGCGTGGCCGTGGCGGTCGTTGATGCCCTTGAAATCGTCACTGTCCAGATAGAGCACGGCGGCGTACTGGTTGCAGGCCGCCGCAGCGCGTACGGCCAGGTCGAGCGCCTCGGTGAAAGCGGCGCGGTTGAGCAATCCTGTCAGGCTGTCATGTGTCGCGCGGTGCGCCAGCGAACGGTTCTCGTGCTGCAGCTGCTTCTGCCACGCCTCCAGTTCGTCCAGCAGCACATTGAAGTCCTCGGACAACGCATTCAGTTCCTCGATACGCGCCGGCGGCATGCGCTGGCCGAACGCGCGTTCGGACCGCACGGCGTGGGCCACGCGCATCAGGTTGCGTAGCGGATCGACGATATTGGCCAGCATCCGGCTGGACATGTAATGGGCGCCCACGGCCGTCAGCAGCAGGCAGGCCACCAGCCCCAGCGCCCCTTGCAGCAGGAAGTGGAGCAGGGCGATGGGGTCGCCGGTGACGCGCACGCTGCCCACCTGCTGGGATTCGTGGATGACCGGCTGGTTGACCGGCCCCGACGTCAGCAGGTCGCCCGCCAGCGCGCGCAGGGCCGGAAAGCGGTCCTTGCCGGGCCGCTGCCACGATGCCAGCGGCTGGTCGTCGCGATCGAAGACCGTGACGGCGGCCAGGTCCTCGGCGCCGGCGATGGCCGACAGCGTGTCGGCGGCGGCCGCGTCGTCGCGGAACACCACCGGCGCCTCGACCGTGTAGGCAATCGACCGCGCCACCAGCCGCAGGTTGTGATCGGCATAGGCGCGCAGGGCCGTCAGGCCCAGGAACGTCAGCGAAATGCCGGCCGTCAGCACGGCGATCAGCGCCACGCTCAGGTGGATGCGGCGCAGTGCGCCATACAGCGTCGGCCGCGCGTGGCCGCCCGGCGCCGGCCGGCCAGGCTGGGCCGGAGGGGCCGAAGGCGCCGAAGGGGCAGGGCGGGCGATGCTGCGGCGGCCGGGCAAGTTCATGATGCCGGCGCCTTGCGGCGTCCCAGTTGCAGCACGCCTGGATGAACATGGATGCCGCTGCGCGCGATGGCATCGAGATTGATGCGGAACGACACCTGGTGCTCGCGGATGCTCAGGCAGAACATGCTGCCGCCCTCACACTCGAAGTCTTCCTCGGTCATCACCAGCACGGGCTTGCCGACGAAGTAGGCGGTCAGCGCCCGGCGGCGGGCGTCGGTCATCGCCCCAAGGTACAGAGCGTCGCACTGGGCCGCCAGCGATTCCGGCAGCGCGTCGACGCGGCGCGCCTCCACGAGCCGGCCCGTGGACAACGTGCCGCCTTCCATCAGCTTGCCCGCGTACCGGGCCGAGTTGTCGACGCACAGCCGCACGGTCTCGCGCTCGCCGGGCCAGCGTGCATAGCTAAGCAGGCTCATGACCACGCGGGCGACGGCGTCGGAGCGCGAGAGGGGCGGCGCCAGGGTGGACGGACCGGACGCGCCGGACGGGACGGCCGGAATGGACGCAGCCGTGGCGGCCGGGGGCGCAGAGGCCCGCGCAGGCATCGGCTGCAGCACGGTCGTCAGCAGCGCCAGTAACGCCAGAAACGCCGGAGGCGCCAGGCGCATACGACGGCGCACGGCGCGGGAACGGGGAGATGGGCGTAACGCGGAGCGCGGCAATTGGGCGGCGGACGAAGGTACGATCGGACCGGCGGAACTGGCGGGTAAGAGACTCCATGGAAGTTTCGGCAGGATCTGCAAAAACTGTAGCCACAAACGCTTGCGTCCGCATCCGCTCCAGATGCCCTAGGCCGGCAGGCGGGTTGGATGTGCTAGAGTTTTTGGCAACGCGCCCCTGCCAGCGTCTTGTCCTGTCGTGTTCGAACGGAGATACATCATGACGAGCGAATCCAGACCGCAGCTGAAGGCTTTTGTGCAAACCGCGCCCCAGGCCGGGCGCTATGTATGGGTCATCGCGCTGGTGGATTTCGGCGCGCAGCAGATCCGCCGCACCATGGTGTCGGACGACACCTTTACAACCGCCGACGCCGCCCGCGTGGCCGGCGACGCCGAGCTGAAAGCGATGGCCGCCGACCACTGAGTCGGGCGGCAAACCATCGGATATCCCCCGGGCGGTAACGCCCAGACACGCTTTCTTACATCACGCCGGAAGGGCGGTGGGTACACTGCTGCCCATTGCCCCGTCGTCTACGTCGCATTTTTCCTAAAAGAAAGAAGAGAGGGTCACCTTGAATCGCCATGCTTTCCTGCGCGCCGCCGCCGGCGCCGCACTGCTCTGGTCGGCTACGGCCTTCGCGCCTGCCGCGCTGGCCCAGGTCAATATCAATATCGGCATCGGCACCCCCCGCCGGCCCCGATCTACGAGGCCGTGCCGGCGCCGCGCCCGGGGTACGTCTGGGCGCCCGGCTACTGGATGTGGGATGACCACTACCGCAAGCACGCGTGGAAGCGGGGTCACTGGGAAACCGCGCGGCCCGGTTATGTCTACGAACAGCCGCGTTGGGTGCGCGCCAGCAATGGCTGGGTGATGCAGCCCGAGCGCTGGAATCGCGGCCCGGACTATGACCGCTACTACGGCCCGGATCGTGGCCATCGCGGCCGCCATGATCACGACGACGATTATCGCGGCGGGCCGCCCCGGGGTATCACTGCCCGCCGGGCCATGCAAAGAAGGGCGAGTGCTAGGCGCCAGGCGCCTGAACGCGGCTGGCCGCGTCCGATGCCGTGAATCTCACGATGCGGTGCCGGCAGCGGCAGGGCCATGCTAGGATTTCCGGGCTCAGCCGACCATCCGGAGACGCTACATGGCAAAGCAGGTCTTCTCTCGCTCGCAGTATCTCGACATCCTCAATGACAGTTTGCGCCGGCATCCGGGCTTCCAGCCCGGCATGGCCTTCGTGTTCCTGCCGCCCGGCGCCCATGCCGGCCAGGCATCCGGCGTAGGATGCACCGGGCCGCTCGAGGCGTTACCGGTCTATTGCGAGATCGAGCGCGTGGCGTCCGGACTGATCGAAGTAACCGACCAGTGACGGACCGCCGGGCCGCCCTGGCAATGAGAAAAGCACCCGAGGGTGCTTTTCTTAATATGGGCTTCAGCCTTCGTCTTCCTCGTCGTCGAGGAATTCGCGCCGCAGCAGCCAGTTGGTGATGGCTTCGTCGCACACCTTCTTCAGGCGGGTCTTGTCGGGCAGCTTGTCGAACATCTGGAAATTCACCAGCGCCATGCCGGCATCGGTGATGTAGAACAGGCGTTCGGGTTCGTCGTAGTGGACCAGGCGTCCGTCGATGCCCGACTCCTCGCTTTCGGCGGGCATGTCTTCCAGCTCCACCACCCGGCACGAGAAGCGCGGGTTGTGGGTGTGGGTCAGGTACTCGAATTCGTCGTGCGCGACTTCGCCGCCCTTGCTGGCGGTGATGGCGAAACCCCAGATGAACCGGGGCATCGGCAGATCGGACAGATCATCAATCTCGTCCATCTCGTCCATGGTGTTCTCCGTGATGCAATAGCCGGCATTATCGCCGAAGTCTCGCCTTGCGGGAGCCCGCCTGCGTCATTGCAGCATATAGCCCCTGGCCAGTGCACCGAAGTCCTCCAGCTCCCGGGCCTGCCAGGCGGCATCGTGGCCCAGTTCCTCGGCCAGGATCTCCGCCACGCGCGGGGCGCCGGCCAGGGCGGCCGATGCGTCGAGGAACAGGGCGCGATTGCGCCGGCCCAGTACGTCTTCCACCCGGCGCGCCAGTTCGTGGCGGGCCGCGAAGCGGACGTGGGCCTCGGTCAGTCCCGATGCCGCCACGACCATGGTGTCGGCACCCGGCAGCGCCTTCAGCAGCGGCAGGTCGGCCCCGTAGTAGCGGTCGGGCGAGCCGGAGTTGGGCGGCGGCAGGTCGGACGGCATGCCCACCGCGCCGTGCAGCGGCAGCTCGGCCGTGCGGCAGGGCGCGGCGCGCAGCATCTGGCGCTGGATGGCGGTTTCGATCACGTCCTCGGCCATCTTGCGGTAGGTGGTCCACTTGCCACCGGTCACCGTGATCAGGCCGGCTTTCGACACCAGGATCGTATGCTCGCGCGACAGCGACGCCGTGGACGATTCACCCGTGGCCTTGACCAGCGGCCGCAGCCCGGCCCAGACGCTGGTGACGTCGGCCCGCGACGGGTCGCGCGCCAGGTAGCGCGCCGCCGTTTCCAGGATGAAGTCGATGTCGTCGCCCGTGGCGCGCGGCTCCAGCGGCAGGTCCTTGCGCGGCGTGTCGGTGGTGCCGACGATCACGTGGCCGTTCCAGGGCACCAGGAACAGCACGCGGCCATCGTCGGTCTTGGGGATCAGGATGGCGCGGTCGCCTGGCAGGAAGCTGCGCGGGATGGTCAGGTGCACGCCCTGGCTGGGCGCCACCATCGTGCGGGCCTGGCCGTCCTCCATCTGCCGCACCGCGTCGACCCACACGCCGGTGGCATTGATCACGCAGTCCGCGCACAGGTGGAAGGTGCCGGAGCCCAGCGCATCCTCGGCGGTCACGCCGGTGATCACGCCGTTGCGCTGCGTCAGGCCCGAGACGCGCATGTAGTTGACGGCCGTGCCGCCCACGTCGAACAGCGTGCGCATCAGCGCCATGGCCAGCCGCGCATCGTCGAACTGGCCATCGAAATACAGGTTGCCGCCGCGCAGCGGACGGCCGCCCACGTGCTCGGCCAGCGTGGGCGCGGCTTCCAGCGTCTCGCGGTGGTTCAGCCAGCGGCTGCCCGACAGGTTCAGCCCGCCGGCCAGCATGTCGTAGACCTTGAGGCCGATGCCGTAGAACGGCTGGTCGAACATCTGGTACGCCGGCACCACGAAGCCCAGCGGCCACACCACGTGCGGCGCGTTGCGGGCCAGCAGGCCGCGTTCGTGCAGCGCCTCGCGCACCAGGCTGATATTGCCCTGCGCCAGGTAGCGCACGCCGCCGTGCACGAGCTTGGTGGCCTTGCTGGATGTGCCCTTGGCAAAATCGGCGGCTTCGAGCAGCAGCGTGCGGTAGCCGCGCGAGGCGGCGTCGAGCGCGGTGCCCAGGCCCGTGGCGCCGCCGCCGATGACGATGACGTCCCAGCGGGCCGTGCGCGACAGCGTATCGAGCAGTTCGGTGCGGGAGGGCGGCTGGACCGCAGGTACGGAGATTGGCATGGGTTCTTCGGCAGTCGTATTCAGTGTGCGGCGGCGGTGTCTTCACGGGCCCAGTCGCGGGCGCGGTCCACGGCGCGATGCCAGCGGGCGATGCGGTGCGTGCGTTCGTCGGCCGACAGCTTCGGCTCGAAGCGCTGTTCCACCTGCCACTGGCGGGTAATTTCCTCGGGATCGGTCCAGTAGCCGGTGGCCAGCCCGGCCAGGTAGGCAGCGCCCAGCGCGGTGGTTTCGGTCACGCGGGGCCGTACGACCGGCGTGCCCAGCAGGTCGGCCTGCATCTGCATCAGCAGGTCGCTGCGCGACGCGCCGCCGTCCACGCGCAGCTCGGCCAGCGAGATGCCGGCGTCCTTCTGCATGGCGTCGAGCACGTCCACGCTCTGCAGCGCGATCGATTCCAGCGCGGCCCGGGCGATATGCGGGGCGCCGGTGCCACGCGTGATGCCCACCATCGTGCCGCGCGCGAAGGGGTCCCAGTGCGGGGCGCCCAGGCCGGCAAAGGCCGGCACCAGCACCACGCCGCCGGTGTCATCGCACTGGCGTGCCAGCGGGTCGACTTCAGGGGCGCTGTGGATCAGCTTCAGGCCGTCGCGCAGCCACTGGATCGTGGCGCCGCCCATGAATACGCCGCCTTCCAGGCAGTATTGCGTGTCCTGCCCGATCTGCCAGCCGATGGTGGTGATCAGGCGGTTTTGCGACGTCACGGGCTTGTTTCCCGTATTCATCAGGATGAAGCAGCCCGTGCCATAGGTGTTCTTGGCCATGCCGGGGCGCAGGCAGGCCTGGCCGAACGTGGCGGCCTGCTGGTCGCCGGCGATGCCCGCGATGGGCACTTCCACGCCGAACAGGCGCGCCGCCGTGCGCGCCACCTCGCCGCTGGACGGCGCCACCTCGGGCAGCAGGCTGCGCGGGATGCCCAGGATGCCCAGCAGTTCGTCGTCCCAGCGGAAATCGTGGATATTGAACAGCAGCGTGCGCGATGCGTTGGACACGTCGGTGACATGCCGCTTGCCGTCCGTCAGCTGCCAGATCAGCCAGCTATCCACGGTGCCGAAGGCCAGCTCGCCGCGTTCGGCGCGTTCGCGTGCGCCGGCGTAGTTGTCCAGCATCCAGCGCAGCTTGGTGCCCGAGAAATAGGCATCGATGATCAGGCCGGTTTTCTGCTGGAAGGTGTCGCCGTGGCCGGCCGCCTGCAGGTCCTCGCACATCGGCGCGGTGCGGCGGTCCTGCCAGACCAGGGCGCGGCCCACGGGCTCGCCGGTCTTGCGGTCCCACAGCACGGTGGTCTCGCGCTGGTTGGTGATGCCGATGGCGCGCAGCTGCGAACCGCTGACATTGGCGTCGCCCAGCACTTCGTGGGCCACGGCCAGCTGCGATTGCCAGATCTCGTAGGGGTCGTGCTCGACGTGCCCGGGATGCGGATAATATTGCCGGAATTCGCGCTGGGCGATCCGAACCACATTGCCGGCGTGATCGAACAGGATGGCGCGCGAGCTGCTGGTACCCTGGTCCAGGGCCAGAACGTACTGGGGCGTTTGCGTCGAATGCGTGGGTGTCATGCGGTCCATCCGTAACGGTGAATATGTTTTCCCATGTCCGATATCGTTAGCGTAGTGCTTGCCGGCGTGGCCGCGCGCAGCCCCTTCGACCCCGCCGCGCACCTGCGGTTGCTGGCCGATGGCGTGCAGGTGGGCTGGCTGCCCCGGCGCCATGCGGGCATCCTCCACGCCATGGGCGACGTGCTGGGGCCCGAGGGCGTGGCCGAGGCGGGGCAGGGCGCGGTGGCGCTGCTGCCCGGCTGCACCACGGTGGCGGCACGCAATGCGGCGCTGGCCACGCTGGCGCGCCAGTTGGCCGACGCGGGCCACGTGCGCGGCTGGCGCAACGAGCTGTTTGGCGTCACATCGGGGCTCGATGCCGAGCCATTCGCGGTGATCGAACGGGCGGCAGCCCGCTTCCTGGGGCTGCTGACGTTTGCATCGCACATGAATGGCATCGTGGACGGCCAGCGGACACTGTGGATCTCGCGGCGCAGCCCGGCCAAGTCCGTGGACCCCGGCATGTGGGACAACCTCGTGGCCGGCGGCATGCCCGCGGGCAGCGATCCGCTGGAGACGCTGGTGCGCGAATGCGACGAGGAATCGGGCATTCCGCCCACGCTGGCCGGCCGGGCCGAGGCCCACGGCGTGATCGAAGTGCTGCGCGAAATCCCGGAAGGCGTGCAGTGGGAACACGTCTTTGTATACGATCTGGTGCTGCCGCCGGACTTCGTCCCGCATAACCGCGACGGCGAGGTGGCCGAGCATCGGCATATCGATCCGGAGGCATTGCTTGCTATCATGGCGGGTCGTGCCATGACCGTCGATGCCACGCTGGTGACGCTGGATGCCCTCCGCAGACGCGGGTGGGCCACCGTCCAGCCCTGAACACCAGGCAGCGCGGCCAGGGCTTGCCTAACCCCGATTTGCCCAAGATGAGCACCACCGGATTTATCCTGACGCTTTCCTGCCCGGACCAGCCGGGCATCGTGCACGCCGTTTCCGGCCTGCTGTTCCAGCATGGCTGCAACATTGTCGATTCTGACCAGTACGGCGATGCGTTCACCGGCCGTTTCTTCATGCGCGTGCATTTCAGCACCGCCGCCGGCGGTCCGGAACTGGCCGAGCTGCGCGCCGCGTTCGCGCCCGTAGGCGATCAGTTCGGCATGCAATGGGAGGTGTTCGACGCCACCGTGAAGCCGCGCGTGATGATCATGGTGTCGAAGATCGGCCACTGCCTGAACGACCTGCTGTTCCGCGCGAAGGTCGGCGGCCTGCCGGTCGAGATCGCGGCGATCGTGTCGAACCATCGCGATTTCTACCAGCTGGCCGCGTCGTACGACGTGCCGTTCTTCCACCTGCCGCTGATGAACGCGTCGGCCGAGCAGAAGGCCGCCCAGGAAGCACGCGTCTTCGAGGTGGTGCGTGACCAGAATATCGACCTCGTGGTGCTGGCGCGCTACATGCAGGTGCTGTCCGACGACCTGTGCCGCAAGCTGCAGGGCCGCGCGATCAACATCCATCACTCGTTCCTGCCCAGCTTCAAGGGCGCCAAGCCTTACTACCAGGCGCACGACCGCGGCGTGAAGCTGATCGGCGCGACGGCCCACTATGTGACGGCCGACCTGGATGAGGGCCCGATCATCGAGCAGGAAATCGAGCGCGTGGATCACAGCATGGACCCCGAGCAACTGACCGCCGTGGGCCGCGACGTCGAATGCGTGGCCCTGGCCCGTGCGGTCAAGTGGCACGCCGAGCATCGTATTTTGCTGAACGGCCACAAGACGGTGGTCTTTAAGTAAACGACGGTTTACTCCCCTCTCCCGCGTGCGGGAGAGGGGCGGGGGAGAGGGGCAGCGGTTCAAACGGCCGCTAGTCGCCAATTGAACGGCCTTGCCCTCACCCCCAACCCCTCTCCCGCTCGCGGGAGAGGGGAGCAGGACACTCGCCGGCCGTTCACTCTCCATCCGCGACCACACATTTCACTCCGCTTTCCGCCAGCATCGTGTCGAACGGCGCGCGTAGCGGTTCGTCCGTAAACAGCCGGTCGATGCTCGTCAGGGGCGCCAGTTCCACCATGGCGCGACGGTTGAACTTGCTTGCGTCGGCTGCCAGCCAGATCTCGCGCGAGTGTTCCATGATCGCGCGGGCAACCTTGACTTCCCGGAAGTCGTAGTCGCGCAGCGTGCCGTCGGTCTCGATGCCCGAGATGCCGATCAGGCCGATATCCACCTTGAACTGGCGGATGAACTCCACGGTGGCTTCGCCGATGATGCCGCGGTCGCGCGAGCGCAGCACCCCGCCGGCCACGATGACCTCGCAATCGGGGTTGTCGGCCAGGATATTGGCCACATGCAGGTTGTTGGTGATCACGCGCAGGCCGCGATGATGGACCAGCGCCCGCGCCACTTCCTCCACCGTCGTGCCGATGTTCAGGATCAGCGAGCAGCCTTCGGGCACCGCCGCCGCCACGGCCCGCGCAATGCGCACCTTGCCGTCGGCGTTCAGCGCCTGCCGCTGGCGGTAGGCGATGTTCTCGGTGGTTGACCCTTCCATCCGCACCCCGCCATGAAACCGGGCCAGCATGCCGTTCTCGGCCAGCAGGTTCACGTCGCGCCGCACGGTCTGCAGGGTCACGCCGAACTTGCGCGCGAGTTCGTCGATGGAGGCGAAGCCCTGGGTGCGGACTTCCTCGAGGAGGGCGGTCTGGCGGGGATTAAGCGTCATGCCCGGCATTCTAGTTCAAACAGAAACGAAAACAAATGACGCACTGCAGTATTGTTTTATGTTCGTTTTTGAGCTAAAACGAGCGGGTTGACTTGAAAAGTGCGTCTTGGCCGCGGTTTTCGGAGTGGCTGAGCAAGCACAGGAACATTGGAGACTGGATGCAGCTGAGCCTGGAAGGCATTGCGCAGCAAGTGGGGTCGCAAGCCTATCTTTACCCGATGACGCTGGCCCCCGTACCGGGCGCCGTCACCATCCTGCTGGGGACCACCCAGGCCGGCAAGACATCGCTGATGCGGGTCATGGCCGGGCTCGACAAGCCCACGGCCGGCCGCGTGCGGGTCGACGGCGTGGACGTGACCGGCGTGCCGGTGCGCGACCGCAACGTGTCGATGGTCTACCAGCAGTTCATCAACTATCCGTCGCTGACCGTCTTCGACAACATCGCCTCGCCGCTGCGGTTGCGGCGCGACAGCCGCGAAGCCATCGAATCCCGCGTCCGCAGCCTGGCGGGCCGCCTGCATATCGAACACCTGCTGGAACGCTACCCGTCGGAACTGTCCGGCGGCCAGCAGCAGCGCGTGGCCCTGGCGCGCGCGCTGGCCAAGAATGCCCCGCTGATGCTGCTGGACGAGCCGCTGGTCAACCTGGACTACAAGCTGCGCGAGGAATTGCGCGAGGAACTGACACACCTGTTCGCGCAGGGCGACGCCACGGTGATCTACGCCACCACCGAGCCGGCCGAGGCGCTGCTGCTGGGCGGCTACACCGCCGTGCTGGATGCCGGCGAGCTGCTGCAATACGGACCCACCCCCGAAGTCTTCCACTATCCGGCCTCGCTGCGCGTGGCGCGGGCCTTCAGCGATCCGCCGATGAACCTGGTGGAAGGCGTGCTGGAAGCCGGACGCGTGACGCTGCCGGGCGGGGTCGCGATTCCGCTGCCCGAGGTCAATGCGCCGGGCGGCCCGGTGACGGTGGGCGTACGCGCCGCCGCGCTGCGGCTGAAGGCCGTGCCCGGTGCCGTGGAAGTGCCGGGCAAGGTAGCCCTGGCCGAGTTGTCGGGGTCCGATACCTTCGTGCACGTCGACACGGCTGCCGGCAACCTCGTGGCGCAGTTCGCCGGGGTGCTGGACCTGCAACTGGGCGCGCCGCTGTCGCTCCATATCGAGCCGGATCAGCTCTACCTGTTCAACGCCGCCGGCGACCGCATCCATGCGCCGCGCCGCCCGGGTGCGCTGGCCGACGTGGTCAGCACGCCCATCACCGAGTCGGGAGCCTGACATGGCGCGCATCGACCTCGACCTCGCCCATTCCTATGTGGCCCATCCGCAGAAGGACGAAGACTACGCGCTGCTGCCGCTGAACTTCACGTTCGACGATGGCGGCGCCTATGCGCTGCTGGGCCCGTCCGGCTGCGGCAAGACCACGCTGCTCAACTGCATCTCGGGGCTGCTGCGGCCGTCGCAGGGCACCATCCGGTTCGACGGCAACGACGTGACCGACGCCTCGCCGCAGGCCCGGAACATCGCCCAGGTATTCCAGTTTCCGGTGATCTACGACACGATGACGGTGGGCGAGAACCTCGCCTTCCCGCTGCGCAACCGGGGCGTGCCCGCCGCGCAGGTCAAGGAGCGCGTGGGCAAAGTAGCCGAAATGCTGGACCTGTCGGCGTCGCTGGACCGCCGCGCCAGCGGACTGGCCGCCGACGCCAAGCAGAAGATCTCGCTGGGACGTGGGCTGGTGCGCCAGGACGTGTCGGCCATCCTGTTCGACGAGCCGCTGACCGTCATCGATCCGCACCTGAAATGGCAGCTGCGGCGCAAGCTCAAGGAAATCCACCACGAATTCCGCCTGACGCTGATCTACGTGACCCACGACCAGACCGAGGCGCTGACCTTTGCCGACCAGGTGGTGGTGATGTCGCGCGGCAAGGCCGTGCAGGTGGGATCGGCCGACGCGCTGTTCGAGCGGCCGGCGCATACGTTCGTGGGGCACTTCATCGGCTCGCCGGGCATGAATTTCCTGCCGGGCCAGTGGCGTGACGGGGCCGTGGAAGTGGCCGGGCGCCGCTACCAGCCCGAACTGCCGCCGCAAACGCTGTCGGCGCTGCAGTCCGCCGGCAGCTTCAAGATCGGCGTGCGGCCCGAATACCTGCAACTGGCGCCGGAGGGCGACGCGCTGGCCCTGCCGGTGCGCGTGGCGCGCGCGCAGGACATCGGCACGTACTGGCTGATGACGTCGACGGTGGATCATGGCGAAACGGCCACGATCCGGGCCCGGCTGGGCACCGAGGCCGCCGCGCTGCGGCCCGGCGATACCGCGTGGCTGTCGGTGTTCAACCGCCACACCTGCTTCTACATCAACGAGGAACTGGTTTCATGAAGCCCGTCAACCAGAAAGCCTGGCTGCTGGTCCTGCCCGTGGTGATCTGCGTGGCGTTCTCGGCCATCCTGCCGCTGATGACCATCGTCAACTATTCGGTGCAGGACATCATCTCGCCCGAACGCCGCGTGTTCGTGGGCACCGAGTGGTTCGCCACCGTGCTGCGCGATGCCGAGCTGCACGACGCGTTGCTGCGCCAGCTGGGCTTCTCGCTGGCCGTGCTGTGCGTGGAGATCCCGCTGGGCATCCTGCTGGCGCTGGCCATGCCGGCCAGGGGCTGGCAGGCGTCGGCCGCGCTGGTCATCATCGCGCTGTCGCTGCTGATTCCGTGGAACGTGGTGGGCACCATCTGGCAGATCTTCGGCCGGACAGACATCGGCCTGCTGGGGGCGGCGCTCGACGGCATGGGCCTGGACTACAACTACACCGGCAGCGCCGTGGATGCCTGGGTGACCGTGCTCGTGATGGATGTCTGGCACTGGACGCCGCTGGTGGCGCTGCTCTGCTACGCCGGCCTGCGCGCGATTCCGGATGCCTACTACCAGGCGGCGCAGATCGATGGCGCGTCGCGCTTCGCGGTGTTCCGCTTCATCCAGTTGCCCAAGCTGCGCGGCGTGCTGATGATCGCGGTGCTGCTGCGGTTCATGGACAGCTTCATGATCTACACCGAGCCGTTCGTGCTGACCGGCGGCGGCCCCGGCAACGCCACCACCTTCCTGTCGCAATACCTGACGCAGAAGGCGGTGGGACAGTTTGACCTGGGGCCGGCGGCGGCGTTTTCGATCGTATATTTCCTAATTATCCTGCTGACCTGTTTCGTGCTCTATAACTGGATGCAGCGCGCCGGCACGGCCGGCACCGAGGAGGTCCCAATGGCTGATCGCAAGCTGCAAGGCCAGCGCCCGGGCTGGTGGCGTCCGGTCTTCCTGACGCTGTACCTGCTGTTCGCCATCGTGCCGATCTACTGGATGGTGAACATGTCGTTCAAGACCAACGAGGAGATTGTCTCGTCGCTGTCGCTGTGGCCGGCGTCGGTCACGCTGGAACACTATGTGACGATCTTCACCGATTCGTCGTGGTATTCGGGCTATATCAATTCGCTGATCTACGTGGCGCTGAACACGGTGATCTCGATCTCCGTGGCGCTGCCGGCGGCCTATGCGTTCTCGCGCTACCAGTTCATCGGCGACAAGCACGTGTTTTTCTGGCTGCTGACCAACCGCATGACACCCCCGGCCGTGTTCCTGCTGCCGTTTTTTCAGCTTTATACGACGATCGGGCTGATGGACACCCACCTGGGCGTGGCGCTGGCCCACCTGGTGTTCAACGTGCCGCTGGCGGTGTGGATCCTGGAGGGCTTCATGTCCGGCGTGCCGCGCGAGATCGACGAAACCGCCTATGTGGACGGCTACTCGTTCCCGCGCTTCTTCCTGACGATCTTCCTGCCGCTGATCAAGGCCGGGGTGGGCGTGGCGGCGTTCTTCTGCTTCATGTTCAGCTGGGTGGAGCTGTTGCTGGCGCGCACCTTGACGTCGGTCAATGCCAAGCCGATCGTGGCGACCATGACCCGTACGGTATCGGCATCGGGCATGGACTGGGGCGTGCTGGCGGCGGCCGGCGTGCTGACCATCGTCCCGGGCGCCATCGTGATCTGGTTCGTCCGGCACTACATCGCGAAGGGCTTCGCGATGGGCCGCGTGTAAGGAGGCGCAATGCTGAACTGGATGGTATGGACCACGCCTGTGGCGGTGTTTTTTACCCTGGTGGTGGTGATGCTGGTGGGCATGACGATCTGGGAAGTACGCGCGCCGACGGTGGAGCGCAAGGGCTTCCTGCCGATTGCCACCACGCGCGGCGACCGCCTGTTCATCGGGCTGATGTGCGCGGCGTGGATCAACCTGGCCTGGGTGGGCCTGGGCGAGAAGATGCAAGGCTGGTTCCAGCTGGCGGCGGAGCCGTCGGTCTGGATCAGCGCGGCGATTTCGGCCGTGGTGCTGCTGGTCGTCATGCGCCGGGGCTGAGAGGCCGAAAAGGAAGTGCGCAGGGGTTAAACTGGTTTGCCGTTCCATGGGCTGCGAGATCTTGTCCCTTCCCCGGGGCCGCAACCCTGTGACAGAACCGGGGAAGGGTACCTGAGGAGACAACGAATGAAAGAGCGCGTGAAGTTGGGGATGTCGGCCCTGGCCTTTGCGGCCGCGCTGACATGCGGGCATGCCGCGTGGGCCGACGAGGCCGCGGCAAAGAAGTGGATCGACAGCGAATTCCAGCCGTCGTCGCTGGCCAAGGACAAGCAGCAGGCCGAGATGAAGTGGTTCATCGACGCCGCCGCCAAGCTCAAGGCCAAGGGCGTGACGCAGATCAGCGTGGTGTCGGAAACCATCACCACGCACGAGTACGAGTCGAAGACGCTGGCCAAGGCCTTCGAGGAAATTACCGGCATCAAGGTCAACCATGACCTGATCCAGGAAGGCGACGTGGTCGAGAAGCTGCAGACGTCGATGCAGTCGGGCAAGTCGATCTACGACGGCTGGATCTCGGATTCCGACCTGATCGGCACGCACTACCGCTACGGCGCCATCCTGCCGCTGTCCGACTACATGAACGGCGCGGGCAAGGAATTCACCAACCCGGGCATCGACGTCAAGGACTTCATCGGCACCAAGTTCACCACGGCGCCGGACGGCAAGCTGTACCAGCTGCCCGACCAGCAGTTTGCCAACCTGTACTGGTTCCGCGCCGACTGGTTCGCGCGCAAGGACCTGCAGGACAAGTTCAAGGCCAAGTACGGCTATGACCTGGGCGTGCCGACGAACTGGTCTGCCTACGAGGACATCGCCAACTTCTTCACCAACGACGTGAAGGAACTGGACGGCAAGAAGGTCTTCGGCCACATGGACTACGGCAAGAAGGACCCGTCGCTGGGCTGGCGTTTTACCGATGCCTGGCTGTCGATGGCGGGCTCGGCCGACAAGGGCCTGCCCAACGGCATGCCGGTGGACGAGTGGGGCATCCGCGTGGCGGACGACAAGTGCACGCCGGTGGGCGCCTCGGTGTCGCGCGGCGGCGCCACCAACAGCCCGGCCGCCGTCTACGCGCTGACCAAGTACATCGACTGGATGAAGAAGTACGCCCCGCCGCAGGCCATGGGCATG
This sequence comes from Cupriavidus sp. EM10, assembly GCF_018729255.1. Taxonomy (NCBI): domain Bacteria; kingdom Pseudomonadati; phylum Pseudomonadota; class Betaproteobacteria; order Burkholderiales; family Burkholderiaceae; genus Cupriavidus; species Cupriavidus sp. EM10. The sequence continues at coordinate 2,258,517 of NZ_CP076060.1, read as the reverse complement.
ACGTTCTCCGAAGCCGGTCCGGTGCCCGCGCAGGGCCAGGTCGCCCAGCAGATCTTCTGGTACACGGCGTTTACGGCCGACATGACCAAGAAGGGCCTGCCGGTGGTCAATGCCGATGGCTCGCCCAAGTGGCGCATGGCGCCGTCGCCGTACGGCCCGTACTGGAAGCAGGGCATGCAGAACGGCTACCAGGACGTGGGCTCGTGGACGTTCTTCAAGAACACCGACCCGAACAAGCTGGCCGCAGCATGGCTCTACGCCCAGTTCGTGACGTCGAAGACCGTGTCGCTGAAGAAGTCGCTGACCGGGCTGACCTTCATCCGCGACAGCGATATCAACCACGAGTACCTGACCAGGAACGCGGCCAAGTACGGTGGCCTGGTGGAGTTCTACCGCAGCCCGGCCCGTGTGGCCTGGACGCCCACCGGCAACAACGTGCCCGACTATCCGAAGCTGGCGCAGCTCTGGTGGAAGAACGTGGCCACGGCCGTGACCGGCGAAAAGACGCCGCAGGCCGCCATGGACAATCTGGCCGAGGAAATGGACCAGGTGATGGGCCGGCTGCAGCGCGCGGGCATGGCCCAGTGCGCGCCCAAGCTGAACCCGAAGAGCGATCCGTCCAAGTGGCTGTCGTCGGAACACGCACCGTGGAAGAAGCTCGACAACGAAAAGCCGAAGGGCGAGACCATCGCCTACGACAAGCTGCTGCAGGCGTGGAAGGAAGGGCGGGTTCGCTGATTTTCCGCTGATCCTTCGCTGAACGGGGTGTTCGGCTTGCAGTCCGAAGCGGTGGCGCGTGTTGCGCCACCGCTTCATTTTTTGTGGATCTGTTAAGGATTGGAATATTGCTGTTGCAGTCGGCGTTTGGGGGTGGACGGCGGGGGTGGGGGCCATAGAATCGTTCGCAGACTTGGTGAACGAGGAACGATATGGATTTGTCGGATCATTTCGGACGCCCCCAGCTTGCCGCGGAACTCGCGCACAAGCTGGTGCACGGGCCGTGCGGCAAGGTCATCGCGCTGATCGGGTCGCGCGGCATTGGCAAGAGCACGTTCTTGCGGCAGGAGGTAGCGCCCGCCATCGGCAAGCTGGGCGCCCTGGTGGTGATGGCCGACCTGTGGGGCAAGCCGGACGAGGACCCTGCCGATGTGGTAATCGGCGCGGTGCAGAAGGTGCTGGATGCCAACGAGAGCATCGTGGCCCGCTTCGCGCATGCCGTGGGGCTCAAGGGCGTCGGGTTTGGAGGCGTGTCGCTCGATATCGATGTTGGCGGAGGGCAGGAGAAGCGCGGCGGCCTTTGGGTCTACCGGTCCATGGAGGCATTGTCCGCACGGACGCGCCGTCCCATCATCCTGATCATCGATGAAGCGCAGCAGTTGCTGGCCACCGAGCGGGGCGACAGCATGCTGTACACGCTGAAAGCCACGCGGGACCTGCTCAATGGCGACCCCGGCCTGTACGGGCTACGAACCGTATTCACGGGCTCCGACCGCACCAAGCTGCTGATGATGCTGGGCGGGCGTCATACGATGTACAGCGCATCGAGATTTGCCTTTCCGGCACTTGGTGCGGACTTCCTGCACTGGGTGCGCTCCAAGTACGATCTGCCGGACTCGGTTGGCGATGCCTTGCTGGAAAGCATGTTCGAGCGTGCGGAAGGCCGTCCCGAGGTGTTGATGGATGCCGCGTTGCAGGTTGCACTCTACGCGCCGTTCGATGAGGCGGGTGTCACGCATGCATTCGAATGGGCCGTTGATATCCATTTGGCCAAGGTTCACCAGCCCTTCCTGAAATCGATGGATTCACTGGATCCGATCGACGATGCGGTGCTGCGGGTTGTGGCAGCCGATCCAACCACAATTGCCGGGTTCGACAAGGGGACGATGGGCCTGTACCGGACGGTGGTCCAGGAGCTTGACCCTGAATGGAATCGGGTGCCGAAGCGGCGTGATATCGAGCAGTCGCTGAAGCGGCTGACAGCACTCAAGCTGATGTGGGGCTCGGTACTGGGCATCCATATGCTCGCGGATCCGACACTGGCTGGCGCCATGCGGCGGGCCGGGTTGCTCGATATCGTGCCGGAGCATCCTAACAGGCGGCGTTACGATGCAGACGACGACTTGCGGCAATTTGTCGGCCGGATGCCGCTGGCCCGCGCTCATGCCGCAGACGATGCGTCCTCGGAATGTCTCGTCCCCACCGACGCATGACACGCCTTGCCATGCCGCTTGGCATCGTACAGCGCCATGTCGGCGCGCATGAACAGTTCGCTGACCGACGTGCCCTGGCCGGGCCGATGCATCGCGCTGCCGACGCTGGCCGTGGAGACCAGCCGGTGGCCGTCGATGTCGAACGGGCGCATGGCCGCATGCACTACGGTGTGGGCGATGCGCTCGACCGTATTGGGAGTGGTCACGTTGTCGAGCACGATAGCGAACTCGTCGCCGCCGATCCGCGCCACGGCGTCGCCGGCGCGCACGCAGGCACGCAGGCGCTCGGCGAAGGCGATCAGCAACTGGTCGCCAATCGGGTGCCCGTAGGTGTCGTTGACGGCCTTGAAGTCGTCGAGGTCGACCAGCAGCAGCGCGGTGCGGTAGTCGCCGGCGTCGGCGCGGGCCATGGTTTCCTGCAGACGGCGATCGAATCCTTTGCGGTTGAGCAGCCCGGTCAGGTGGTCGGAGACGGTCTGGGCTTCCAGCGAGCGCAGCTTCTGGCGTTCGCCGGTAATGTCCCGGGCAAACATGTGCAGCCCGGTGACGGCGTCGTTGGCGTCGTTCCAGGCGGGCTGGAATGTCATCTCCCAGGTCAGGCCCTCGGCATTCTCGCGGCTGTAGGTGACGGACTCCCCGGCGCAGGCCTGTTCCAGGTACGGCTTGTTGGCTACGTATTCGGGTGTGCCCCAGAGCTCGCGCAGCGAGAGCCCGTGATCTGGTCGGCCGGCAGGCCGAAATGGCGCGCGTAGGCGTGGTTGACGAACACGAAGCGCTCGTCGGCGTCGACGAAGGCGACCAGGTCGGGGACGTGGTTGGCGATGGCCTCCAGCCGTTTCTCGCTGGCCGCCGCGTTGTCGTTGGCGGCCTTCAGCGCGGCTTCCCGCTCGTTCAGCTGGGTCATGACCTCGGAGAATGCGCCGGCCAGTTCGCCGATCTCGTCGTCACGGCGCATGGGCAGGTCTGCCATGGCGGAAGGCTGTTCGCAAAGGCGGCGCACGGCGCGGTGCAGGTGCTCCAGCGGCGCCAGCAGGTGCCGGATGACGGCCCACATCAGCAGCGCAGCGGCCAGCAGCGTCACCAAACCCAGAATGATGGCGCGGTAGCGCACTTCGACCAGGGGGCGTAGGCTTCGGCGGCAGGCAGGACGGAAATCACCTCCCAGCCGTTCGACTCCAGCAGGAAGCGCGCGACCACCGGCTGCTGCGGCCATACCGACTCCAGTTCCGATTCGGGGGCTTCGGCGCCGCAGGCTTCCCCGACCGCCTGGGCCGGGGCAAGCACCTTGGCCGCGTCCGGGTGCATCGCGTAGCGCGGATTCGGGCCGGCCGACACCAGGCAGTAGAAGCCGGTGACACCCACGCGGTGCTGCGCGAGTTCGCGCAGGAAGTTGTCGGCGGACAGGTTCAACACACCGCCCACCACGCCGCGCAGCTGGCCATGGCTGTCACGCAGGGGCACGGCCAGGATCACGCCGGGCGCGCTCGAATGCTTGCCCTGCAGCAGATCCGATACGGCAAAGTCGGCACCGTTGACGATGGCCTTGAAATACTCGCGCTCGCCGATGGTCATCTTTACGCCATCCGGCACAGCGGTGCTGAACACGAGGGTGCCATCGGGCGAGGCCAGGAAGGTGGCATTGAAATGCTCGGGCATGTCCACCGTATCGATGGCCAGATGGCGAAGTTGATCAGACGGACGATCGAGGACGGGCGCGAGCGTGCGCGCGAGCCGTCGCAGTACGACGGCGCGCGACTCGAGCTTCTCGTCGAGTTGATCGGCAACCAGCTTGACCAGCGTGTCCTGCTGGGCCTGAACCACTTCCTTCAGGCGCGTGTATGCGTAGACCTGGGAAAACCCGACCCGCACCACGAATACCAGCGTGACAACCGTCGCGGCGGCGACTGCCATTCGATACTTCAATGAGTGCCGCATGAATCTCTTTTGTTCTGCGCACTGACCCGTTTTCCGGTTGCCTGGGCTTCAATGCAGCGACCTTGCCCATGTCTTGGATGCATCTTGACGATACAGCGTTGGCAGCCGGTTCAGAGCGTAGCAGAAGTGCCAATTTTTCGGCGGGCGCAACCCTCGAAACAGGTGTGGTAGCCCACATGGAGTGGCGTATGCGGCGCGTGATGGTGGCGGCCCGACAACGGATGCGTGCTTGCGTCTCAGGGGCAGTCGGTCAGCGCCTGGGCCAGCCAATCGATGATGGGGCGGAAGCGCGATGCCCCGCGAAACTCTGGCGGATAGGCAAGCCAGACTTCGCGGATCACTTCGGGGACGTCGTGGACCAGGATCAGGTCCGGTTCGCCAGCCGCCAGATAGTGGGGCAGCAGGGCGACCCCAGGCCGGCGCGCACGCCCTCACGTACGGCCAGGAAGCTGTTCGACTGGAACGAAAAACGCCGTCCCTGGGCACGTGGCCATTCCACTTCCGGCAGGGAAAAACCTTCGTCGAGCAGTCCGCACAGCGGCGTTCCTGGCGATTTCGCCTCGTCGGAGGACATCGCGGCCGGTGCGTAAAGGCCGAAGTGGATGGTGCCGGCACGCTGCGCAACCAGCGATTCTTCCTGGGGCGAGCCAGGCGCACCGCGATATGGGCTCGCCGGCGCGCCAGGCTGGTGACGCGGTTGTCCACTTCCAGCCGGACTTCCACATCGGGATTGCGTGCGTAGAAGGCCGGCAGTCGAGGCGTCAGGAAATGGCTGCCCAGCGAGGCCGTTGCCGCCACCCGTACCACGCCGGACACGCCGGGGCTGGCGCCCTCGATCTCGCGCAGCAGCCGGTCGGCGGACAACTCCATCTCGCGGGCGGCGGCCAGTGCGTTGCGTCCGGCGGCAGTCAGCACGAAATCGCCGTCAGTGCGCGTGGCGACGGGTTTGCCCAGCGCCGTCTCAAGCCGGCGGATGCGCCGGATGGCGGTGGCATGGGTAATGTCGAGTTCCCGGGCGCAGGCCGAGTAGCTGCCGACCCGCATCAGCGTGGACAGGGTCAGCAGATCGTCCCAGGTGATTGTGCTTTTTTGCACAGTAGTTGTGATCTGGTGGCGAATTGGCGTACAGCTTACCGGCCTCTACGATGCCTGCATAGCCACTTTCATCGTAGGAGCCCTCATGAACGCTACGCCTGCCGCCAAGCCCTTCACCCTGCTCGATGCCGCGGGCGCCAGCCGCCAGCCTTCGGCGTGGTCGGATGCCGTGCTGGTGCTGGTCGACCACCAGCGCGAGTACGTCGACGGCAAGCTGCCGCTGACCGGCATGCCGGAGGCCGTGGCCGAGTGCGCGGCGCTGCTGTCGTTGGCGCGTCAGCACGGCACGCCGGTGATCCACGTGGTGCACCATGGCAAGCCCGGCGGCGCGTTCGATCCGTCCGGCCCGTTCGCGGCCATCATCGAAGGCGTGAAACCAGTGGAAGGCGAGCGGACGGTCGTCAAGAGCCTGCCCAATTCCTTCGCGGGCACCGATCTGGCGGAACAACTCCAGTCGCTGGGGCGAAAAGAGTTGATCGTGGGCGGTTTCCAGACCCATATGTGCATCAGCGCGACCGTACGGTCGGCGCTGGACCACGGCTATCGCGTCACGCTGGTCGCTGCCGCGTGTGCCACGCGCGACTTGCCGGATCCGCTGGGCGGCGAGCCACTGCGGGCCGCCGAATTGCACCGGGTCACGCTGGCCGCGCTGAACGACCGGTTCGCGACCGTCGTGGCTGATGCGTCGGTGTGGCATTGAGTCAACTGCAACGATGTGTGCGTGGCCGGCGCCGGGGAGCGATTTGTGATGCGTGCAGTCCATTACCTGTTCGTCACGCGTCCGGGGCGGCGGTCTGGGGCATACTAGCGCCTTTCTGACGCGGCAGACCGGCCGCGCTTGCCCCAATCAAGCCCCCGCATGAAGCGCATCCTGCTTATCAAGATCACGTCGCTTGGCGACATGGTGCATACCCTGCCGCTGTTGTACGACCTGCGGCGAGCCTATCCGGAAGCCAAGATCGACTGGATTGCCGACGCTTCCTGCGCGGACATCCCCAGTTGGGCGGTCGGCGTGGACCGCGTCATCGCGCCGCCGCTGCGCCAGTTCAAGAAGAATGGCCGTAAATGGCGCGACCTGCGCGGCATCATCGGCGCGCTGATGTCGTTGCGCCGCGAGCGTTACGACGTGGCCATCGACGTGCACGGCGTCTACAAGAGCGCCATCGCCGCCAGGCTGGCACGGACAAAGCGGCGACTTGGCTATGCCGCCGAATTCCTGGGCGAAGCCAAGGCCGTGTTCGCCTACACGGAAATCTTCGGGCCGCATGGCGACGCCAACTGCCGCCAGAAGATGCGGATGGTGGTGGCCAACGCGCTGGGCTATGACATCGAGCCGCAGGAAAAGGCCGAACTGAGGGTGCCGGCACCGGCCGCGCCGCTGAATGCCGATGGCGTGCCGCGTGCGTTGCTGTTCCACGCCACGTCGCTCGATATCAAGAAATGGCCACAGGCCAATTGGGTGGAAGTGGGCCACCAGTTGGCCCGGCGCGGCTATCGCGTGCAGTTGCCATGGGGCTCCCAGAAGGAACAGCAGGAAGCCCAGGCGCTGGCGGCCGCCATCCCCGGCGCCGAGGTGCTGCCGCGCATGTCGATCACCGAGTGCGCGCAGCGTGTCGACGCGTCCGCGCTGGTCGTCGGCATGGATACGGGCTTCGTGCATCTGGCCGACGCGCTCGGCAAGCCGACGGTGATGCTGTTCACCGCGACATCGAGCCCGCATTTTGGTGTGAACAAGCCAGGGCAGTCGGTGTCGGTTGGCGATAACGGCGCGCCGCCGTCGGTCCACGAGGTGCTTCGTGCCATCGACCACGTTACTCACACCGGTCCCAAGGCCGCCGGCGCGCCGCTTCAAGCTGCGGGCAGCGCATCCACGTAACGCCAGTATTCGAAGTCGACGATCGTGGTGTTGCCGTTCAGCGTCACCACGTCGAGCATGAACGGCTGACGCCGGATCAGCATGCAGCTCAGGTAGCGCGACGCGCGGCATAGCCCCGGCGGCGGCGCCACGGCATCGCCGTGACGCATCGCCAGGCGCAGGATATGCACGGGCACGAAGCGCTGCGGATCGTCCATGCGCGCCAGCGCCGCCCCCTGGTAGAGCAGCGACGACTGCGCCAGCCGGGCGAAGCGGGTGCGCAGTTGCGCCAGCGTGGCCGGGGTGAAGTTGGCGCCGGTGCCGGTCAGGCCCACGGCTGTCAGCCCGCGCACGTTGGCGCGCCAGAGGCCGCCCACCACCATCAGCGGGTCGCGCTTTTCCGGAGGCGGCAGGGTCGACATGTCCTCGTAGACCGAGAACATGTCGCCATTCAGATCGTACAGATGGCTGCACAGCCCGAAACGGCGGTGGTAGCCGATGATGCAATCGAGATCCTCGTCCAGGATGGGACGCACATCGCGCGGCAGATAGCGGGGCCGGATCTCGAACAGGCCGGCCGACACGGCATAGTGTCCCGTCCAGGTCTGCAGCGCGGCAGGGCTGGCTCCGGCGCCAGTTTCGGCATTGGCGGATGACAGTTCCAGCGACATCGTATTCAAGGCATAGCGTTGGGGGAAGCCACCCACGCTACGCGCCGTACTGCCGGACGTCGTTAGGACGATTCTAATTGTGGTTGCGGAAAATTCTCGTCTTCGCGGCGGATTGATGTGGCGCAAACCAGCCCCGGCATCGCAGCCCTCAGTGGACAAATCCACCTTGCACAAAGCGCACGGGCTCCGCGTCGATGCGCAGCAGCAGCGCGGTCAGGCCGTCGAGCGGCGGGCGCTGGCCCGCGCGGCCAGCGCTCCGATCGCCAAGACCTCGCGCGGCAGGCTGTCCTGCCGTGCACACCAGGCTGGCGTCGCTCCAGTCGTAGTCGCCGGGCGCCGTCTGCGCGCGCAGCCAGCCATCGCGATCGGCCAGCCATGTCGTGCCGGTCAGCAGCCGCTCAGGGTCGACGCCCGCAATCCACGCGAACGCTGGCCAGGCAGACGGCGATGCGGCGACGCAGCCAGCGCGGAAATCGGGTATCGATGCCGGCGGGCGGCCGTCGCGCGTGACCAGCAGCGTGAGAAAGCGGGGATCGTCGAACGGCAACGTCGCCGGCACGCCATCGAACGCCACGACGCGCACGCGCTGATGCCCGCGCCAATCGTCCAGCGCGCGCGGCGCCGCCGCGCCGCAGCGCACCGCCACGTCGGGCAGCCGCAGTGGCACCGGCCAGCTGCCCTGTGCGGCGCCGCCCGTGCCGGCCGCCAGGGCTTTCAGGTAATCGATCACGGCCCACGCCTGCGCATCATCGAGTTGATGGCCGAACGCTGGCATCGTCACACGACCGTCGCGGTCGCGCATGCCGGCCATGATGTGCCAGAACAGTTCGCCTTCGGCGCGCCGGCCCAGCAGCGGGCTCTGGAAGGTGGGCGGCCAGCGTGACAGCGTGGCGGCCAGCGGGCCTTCGCCACGGCCATCGTCGCCATGGCATGCCACGCAATGCCTCGCGTACACCTGGGCGCCGATGGCGATGGCGTCCACGGCCAAGCGGGTCGGGCTCTCGTGGAAGCTGGTCGGCGCGGCGGGCGTCACCAGCAGCGCCAGCGACGGCCACGGCGCCGCCACCAGTGCCAGCGCGCCGATGCCCAGCCAGGCCAGGCGTCGGCGGCGCCAGCACAGCGCCACGGCCAGGCAGGCCAGCGCCAGCGCGACGGCCAGCACGGTCAGGGCCAGCTGGCGCGCAAGCCCGAGGTCGATCAAGAGGGTTTCCCCGGCAATGCGTTGAGCCCACGGCCAGGCGGGCTGGCCATGCACGTCGCCGGACCAGCCCAGGGCGTGCCAGACCTGCAGCAGCGCAAGCTGGATATCCTGCACCAGGCGCAGCAGCGAATTTAGCCAGGCTTGCGGCGGCGGCGCGCTCATGGCGCGCGCCGCATGATTGGGAGGGCGATGGCGATGGCGATGGCGGGGGATTTACCAGCTGGCATCGAGACCCAGATGCCGCAGCGCTTCGTGCCGCAATTCGGTCAGTCGGGGGTCGCCCCGATGGCGCGGGTAGGGCAGGTCGACGTGGATCTCGGCCGTGATGCGCGCCGGCCGCTGGCTGAACACGATCACGCGCTGGGCCAGAAACAGCGCCTCTTCCACGTCGTGCGTGACCAGCAGCGCCGAGAATCCGGCGCGCTGCCACAACTCGACCAGATCGCTCTGCATGGCCAGCCGCGTCAGCGAATCGAGCTTGCCGAGCGGTTCGTCCAGCACGAGCAGCCGGGGATCGTTGACCAGCGCCCGGGCCAGTGCCACGCGCTGCGCCATGCCGCCGGATAGCTGGTGCGGAAAGGCGCGCGCGAAGGCTTCGAGCCCCACGCGCTTCAGCGCCGCATCCACGCGATGGCCCTCGCGGCGCAGCAGCCCCCGGGCCTGCAGGCCCAGCGCCACGTTGTCGCGCACGCGGCGCCACGGATAGAGCGTGGGGTCCTGGAAGACGACGATGCGCGACGGGTCGGGCCGGTCGATGGGCGTGTCGTCCTGCAGGATCTGTCCCTGCGACGGGCTGTCGAGCCCCGCCACCAGCCGCAGCAGCGTCGACTTGCCGCAGCCGCTGGGCCCGAGCAGCGCGACGAATTCGCCCGGCGCCACCTTCAGGTTGACGCCCTCGAGCACCGGCAACTGCTTGTCGCCATCGCCAAAGGCGTGGCTGACGGCGCGGATGTCGATCCGCGCCCCGCGTGTCTGTTCCGATGCGGCGGCTACCATTTGACGGTTCCTTTCTGCCAGGACAGCGCGCGGTCGCGCACGGCAAACAGCAATGTGATGACGCCCGAGAACAGCAGGGCCATGACGATCAGCGCGGCGTACATGTTCACGTACGACGCCCAGCCCTGCGCCCAGGTCAGATACCAGCCCAGCCCCGACTTCACGCCCATCATCTCGGCCGTGACCAGCACCGAGAACGACGCGCCCAGCCCCATGAACAGCCCCACGAATACCTGCGGCAGCGCCGCCGGGATAGCCACGCGCAGCACCAAAAAGGCCTCGGACGCGCCCATCGTGCGGGCCACGTCGTAGTAGCTCTTGTTGACGCTGGCCACGCCCGACCAGGTCAGCACGGCCACCGGAAATGCCGTGGCCAGCGCGATCAGGAAGACGGCCGCCGAATAGCTCGACGGAAAGAAGTAGAACGTCAGCGGCAGCAGCGCGGTGGAAGGCAGCGGCCCCAGCACGCGCAGCACCGGATGCACCCAGTAGCCGATGCGGCGCGACCATCCGATCGACACGCCGATCAGGAAGCCCGCCACGCCGCCGTAGGCCACGCCGAAGCCGAGCAGCTTCAGCGTATTCAACGCGCTGTCGCCCAGGCGCCGCCAGTCGTCGACATAGACCTCGATCAGCGCCTGCGGCGGCGCGAAGAAGGGCGTAGGCAGCAGCGCGGTCTTGGCTGTCAGGATTTCCCAGGCCGCCAGCACCAGTGGCAAAGCCACCAGCCACGGGCCGGCGTGGCGCAGCGCCTGTCGCACGCGGTGCAGCGGGCCAGCGTTGCCCCCCGCCCAGCCGCCCGCCAGGGCAAACACCAGTAACGCGGCGGCGGCCACCAGCACCGCGATGCCGAGTTCGTCGGTATAGGCCCAGTCCGAGAAGCCGGCGACCTTGTTCGGCCAGCGCCACGTGAGCGCGCCGAAGGCGCCCCACGCCAGCGCGGCGACGATGCCGGCGGGCCAGACGCTGGCCGGCGTGCGGACCGCGCCCGCCTGCACCAGCGCGGCGTCAAGCGTTTGTTGCGAGCTTGCCATGTCGGCTCCCCCGGGTTAGCCGAGTACGTTGGCGTAGACGTGCTGCGCCAGCTTCTTCGTATCGGTCGATTTCTTGAGCACTCCGATGCGCTGGAAGTCGCCGGCGTAGAACGCGATTTCCTCCTGCAGGTCGACGCCGGTCGGGTGATGGTTGTAGGTCAGCGATGCGTAGAGCTTGCGCAGGTCGTCCGTGCTGATCTTGGGCGAGTATTTGGCGAAGACCTTGGCCGCCTCGTTCGGGTTCTCGTTGACGTAGTCGGTGGCCTGCACGATCGACCGCGCCAGCGCCGACGCGGCCGGGCGGTCGTTGCGGACCAGCTCGCCCCGGGCGCCGACCACGCAGCAGACCTTGCGCGCATACTCGCCGGTCAGGTTGGTGGCCAGTTCCACGTAGGCGCCGTTGGTGCGCTTTTCCAGCAGGTAGAGGTTGGGATCGCCGTCTGCAATGGCCTGGATCTCGCCCTTGTCGACGGCCACGCCCAGCAGGTCGGCCGGGTACTGGCGCCAGGTGATGTCGCGGTCCGGATCGATGCCGTTCTTGGCCAGCAGGATCGTGAAGAAGTGCTTGCCCGGCGCGGCCAGGTCGCTGACGCCCACCGTCTTGCCCTTGAGCGCCTGCAGGTTGGTCACGCCCGCTGCCTTGGCCCCCACCAGCCGCACGCAGCCGCCGTGCGAACTGCCGATGATCTTGACGTCGAAGCCGGCTTCAAGCGGCTTGAGCCAGCGGTGGATCATGCCCACGGCCGCATCGGCCTTGCCGGTGGCAATCGACTCCAGCAACTGGTCGGTGGACCCGCTGTAGTTGATCAGGTCCACCTGCAGGCCGTTCTTCTCGAAGAAGCCTTTCTCCTGCGCCACCACGATCGGCGTCAGGCAGAACGAGTTCTGGTTCCACGCAAAGGTCAGCTTGCGCGGTGCGGACCAGGCCTGACGGCCCAGGATCAGGGCCGGCGCGGCGATGGCCGCCGTGCCGGCGAGCCGCAGGACGCTGCGGCGCCGTGCGTCGGGTTGGAGGGTGTTCTGGCTCATGATTTCGCGCTCCCTGTTGTTGGTGTTGTTGTTGGTGTTGTTCGTGTGGGCGGATCAGGCGGCGCGGCGGCGTTGTCCGGCATCGCGCTGCGCCACCAGCTCCCGCACGCGCGGGATCAGCTCGCGGCCGTAGTCCACCGCGTCCTCCAGCGGATCGAAGCCGCGGATCAGGAACGTGGTGACGCCCAGGTCGTAGTAGGCCAGCAGGGCGTCGGCCACCTGTTCCGGTGTGCCGACCAGCCCTGTGGAATTCGACCGGCCGCCCGTTTCTTTTGCGATGGCCGTCCACAGCCGCTGGTCGACGCGGTCGCCTTGCCCGGCCGCCGCCAGCAGCCGGCGCGCGCCTTCGCTCTGTTGCGGACCGCCCCGGCTGTAGCCCGCCTGCACGCGCAGGGCGCGGGTACGTTCGAGGATGTCGTCGGCACGCTGCCATGCCTTCTCCTCGGTATCGGCCAGCACCGGCCGGAACGACACCGAGAAGTTGACCTCGCGGCCGTGTTTGGCGGCTTCGGCCCGCACGCGCGTGGTCAGCTCGCGCACCTGGTCGAGCGACTCGCCCCACAGCGCATAGACGTCGGCGTGCTTGCCGGCCACGGCAATGGCCGCCTCGGACGCGCCGCCGAAGTAGATCGGCACATGTGGCTGCTGCGCCGGCTTGACCTCGGAGAAACCACGCTCGAAGCGATAGAAGCTGCCCGCGTGATCGAACGGCTGCGGCTCGGTCCAGATACGGCGCAGGATGCCCAGGTATTCGTCGGTGCGTGCGTAGCGCTGGTCGTGATCGAGATAGTCGCCGTCGCGCTTCTGTTCGTCGTCAGACCCACCCGAGATGAAGTGCACGCCAAGCCGGCCGCCGCTGAACTGGTCCAGCGTGGCGATCTGCCGCGCCGCCAGCGTGGGTGAGGTGAACCCGGGGCGGTGCGCCAGCATGAAGTGGATGCGCTCGGTCACGGCGGCCGCGTACGAGATGGTCAGCGTGGCGGACGGGCCGGTGGAATGGTGCGGCACCAGGATGCGGTCGAAGCCGGCCTGCTCGTGGGCCTGCGCGAAGGCGCGCACATAGTCGCGATCGATCACGGGCCCGGCGGGTGGATGGATTTCCGATTGCCGCTGGCTCTGGATCATGCCGATGAAGTTGACGCTCATGCGTGGCTCTCCTGGTTTGCCTGGATGGGGACGGGTATGGACGAGAACCGTACGCCCGCGCGCCGGCAGACCCAACGAATAAAAACGCCGCTCCATATGCAGCAAAAACCGCCGCTCGATATGCGATTTGGGTCGTTTTCAGCAGCGGGCGCGGGGCGGTACGCTATGTGGCGCCTGATTCCATCCCCCGAAGGAAATCCATGTCTTCGTCATCCCTGCATCGCCTGCCGACCCCGGCGGCACGGCTGGACGACGTGCTGGCCGAACTGGCCGCGCGTTTCGCTGCCACCGCCCCTGCCCACGATGCCGATGGCACGTTCCCGCACGACAACTTCGCGCTGCTGCACGAGTACGGCCTGATCTCGCAGGTGGTGCCGGCCGCGCATGGCGGCGCCGGCGCGGGCCTGGCCGAAGCGCGGCGCATTGTCGGGGCAGTGGCCGGCGGCGACGCGGCCACCGCGCTGGTGCTGACGATGACCTACCTGCAGCACCGCGCCATCGGCCGCGCCGATTCGCACTGGCCCGAGGCGGTGCGGCAACAGGTATTGCGCAGCGCGGTGGAGCAGGGTGCCCTGATCAACTCGCTGCGCGTCGAGCCCGAACTGGGCTCGCCGGCACGCGGTGGCCTGCCCGGCACCGTGGCCACGCGCGTGGGAGACCGCTGGCGCCTGCGCGGCCACAAGCTCTACACCACCGGCATCCCGGCGTTGCGCTGGCTGGCCGTCTGGGCGCGCACGCACGAGCCCGAGCCGCGCGTGGGCATCTTCCTGGTGCCCAAGCCGGCCGCCGAGACGCCCGGCATCCGCGTGATCGAAAGCTGGGACCACATGGGGCTGCGTGCGTCTGGCAGCCACGAGACCGTTTTCGAGGATGTCTGGATACCGTTGGAAAACGCCGTGGACATCCGCCCACCCGCTGCCTGGGCGCCGGCCGGCGGCAGCCAGGCCGATATCGATGCGAATGCCGACCAGCAGGCGTGGATGGTGACGCTGCTGGGCAGCCTCTACGATGCCGTGGCGCGCGCTGGTTTCGGCTGGATCCGCCAGTTCGTCCGCGAGCGCGCGCCGGCCAGCCTGGGCAAGCCGCTGGCCAGCCTGCCGCGTGTGCAGGAGTCGATTGGAGAAATTGCGGCGTTGCTGCGCATGAACCAGGTGTTGCTGGACGATATCGCCGCGCGCTGCGACGCCGGCTCGCCGCCCCTGGCGGCCGATAGCGGCCTGCTCAAGTACACCGTGACGTCGAACGCGATTCGCGCCGTGGAACTGGCGCTGCAGCTATCGGGCAATCATGGGCTGAGCCGGCACAACCCGCTGGAGCGCCATTACCGCGACGTGCTGTGCAGCCGCATCCACACCCCGCAGAACGATTCCATCCTGACCGCCGCTGGTCGTGCGGCGCTGGGTGTGTGAGCCGCCATGCCGACAAATGACCGTCGTGCTATGGTGGAGCGCGATGTGCCGCATCCCATTGGCACCCAATGGGCACGCAGAGACGGCGCACTTGATCCGGAGACAAGCCATGGCTGAGACGCTAACAGGCACGCACGCGCTGGCGCCGCTGCGCGACTTCATCACCGCATTTTCCGCCTTGCTGGACCAGCATCCGGACGAGCCCCGCATCCTCGACGAAGGAGGCCGGTTGTTGGCGAAACTGGTGGCGCGCGACGACTGGCTGCCCGACGCCTATGCGCAGCCCCATCCCGAGTTCTACCGGCAGATGCTGCTGCACTGCGATTCCGCCGAGCGGTTTTCGATCGTCAGCTTTGTCTGGGGCCGGGGCAACGCACGCCGATCCACGACCATACGGTGTGGGGCCTGATCGGCATGCTGCGAGGCGCCGAGTTCGCGCAGCCGTATGCAATCGGCACCGATGGGGTGCCCCGGCCGGAGGGTCGGGCCGTACGGCTGGACCCAGGGCAGGTGGAGGCGGTGTCCCCGACGGTGGGCGATATCCACCGCGTTCACAACGCCTTCGACGACCGCGTATCGATCAGCATCCACGTGTACGGCGCCAATATCGGCGCGGTCAGCCGCCATGTCTATCCGGAGTCCGGCGGCAGCAAGACGTTCATTTCCGGCTACTCCAATACCACCTTGCCCAATCCCTGGGACCGCTCGAAGGAATCCGTCGCATCATGACCGCAGCCAGCCATCCGTTTCCCGTCACGACCAGCCAGGCAGTGCGCCAGGCGCTGCTGGACCGCGCCGAGATCGCGCTCGTGGATGTGCGCGAGGAAGACCCGTTCGCGCAAGAGCATCCGCTGTGGGCGGCCAATTTCCCGCTGTCGAAGCTCGAACTGGAGGCGTGGACGCGCATCCCGCGGCGCGATACCCGCATCGTGGTCTACGGCGAGCACGACGGCGAGGACCTGGCGCCGCGTGCCGCCAGGGTGCTGCGCAGTCTCGGTTATACCGACGTGTCACTGCTCGACGGCGGCCTGAACGCATGGATTGCCGGCGGCGGCGAGGTGTTTCGCGACGTCAACGTGCCCAGCAAGTCGTTTGGCGAACTGGTGGAGGCCCGGCGGCACACGCCTTCGCTGACCGCCACGCAGGTGCAGGCGCTGATCGACCGCAAGGCCGATGTGGTGATCGTCGACGCGCGCCGCTTCGACGAATACCAGACCATGAACATTCCCACGTCGACCAGCGTGCCCGGCGCCGAGCTGGTGCTGCGTGTGCGCGAACTGGCACCCGATCCCGCCACGCAGGTCATCGTCAATTGCGCGGGGCGCACGCGCAGCATTATCGGCACCCAGTCGCTGATCAATGCCGGCATTCCCAATCCAGTGGCGGCGCTGCGCAACGGCACCATCGGCTGGACGCTGGCAGGGCAGACCCTTTCGCACGGCGCCAGCCGCCGTGCACCGCCGCAGGTGGACGCCGCCAATCTGGAACAGGCCCGGGCCGGCGCCCGCGCCATCGCCGACAAGGCCGGTGTGAAACGCATCGCAGCGCAGGCACTTGCGTCGCTGGACGCTCCGGGGCGCACCGTGTACCGCTTCGACGTGCGCACGCCCGAGGAATATGCCGACGGCCATCTGCCTGGCTTTGCCAATGTGCCGGGCGGCCAGCTGGTGCAGGAAACCGATCACAACGCGCCCGTGCGCGGCGCACGCATCGTGCTGGCGGATGACGACGATGTACGCGCGAGCATGAGCGCGTCGTGGCTGGCCCAGATGGGTTGGGACGTCCATGTGGTGGAACCGGTCGACGACGCACTTCGCAGCGAGCGCGGCAATCCGGCGGCGAATCGTCCGGCAACGCCGGAGGTGCCCACGGTTACGCCCGCCACCCTGGTCAGCTGGCTCGACGCTGGCGATGTGGCCGTCATCGACGTCACGGCCAGTGCGAACTACGTGAAGCGCCACATCCCGGGCGCGTGGTATGCGATCCGGGCGCAACTGGCGCAGGCGCTGCGCGAAATTCCTCCGGCCCGCCGCTATGTGCTGACCTGCGGTTCCAGCCTGCTGGCGCGCTTCGCCGCCGTGGACCTGCAGGCGCTGACGGCGGCGGAGGTATTCGTGCTGGAAGGCGGCAACGCGGCCTGGTTCGACGCCGGCCTGCCCGCCGAGCAGGGCGAGACGCGCCTGGCCGTGCCGCGCACTGACCGTTATCGCCGGCCCTATGAGGGCACCGACAATGCGGCGGCTGCCATGCAGGCCTATCTCGACTGGGAATTCGGCCTGATCGCACAGCTCGACCGCGACGGCACGCATTTCTTTGAGGTAGCTTGAGAAAATTCGCATTGCGCCAAGGCAAAACCACTGCGCAAAGCAGGGGGGCTTGTCCATGTGCAACAGGAATGTTCCATTTGGGCACAGAACGTTTACCCCGTTACGTGTGAAGATCGTCTGATCGAAAACACGGCGCGGCCTCGGGTTCCATCCCGAGGCCAGGCGCCACCGTAACGGGGGTCAATCCATGAATGTCGTACCAATACCCGCGTGGAACGATGAGCGGGTGCTTCCGCCGGTGACCGGGCCGCATCCGGCCAGTATGGAGCGGTCGCCTTATAACGTGTCGCTGGTCGCGTTGGTCCAGCGGTTCGCCACGTCACTGCCGCGGTGCAGACTTCTGCAGGGGTTGCTGGCGTTCAGGAAAGCGCTCCACGAAGCCGGTGTCCGCCGTGGCTTCCAGTGGATCGACGGAAGTTTTTCCGAGAACAACGAGTGGCTCGAATGCCGCTCCCCACGCGATATCGACGTTGTAACGTTCCTGGAGGACCACGATCAGGTGCTTGCCAAGCTGGTTCCCGGTCATATTCTGGACCAGCGGTTCGTGAAACAGCATTTCATGGTCGACTGCTACTGGGTCGACTCCACCATCTCCATGCGGGATCTGATCTGCCTGTCGACATACTGGTATGGCCTCTGGTCGCATCGTAGAAGCTTGCAGTGGAAAGGCTTCCTGGAAATCGACCTTGATCCAGCGCTGGATGGTTTGGCGCATGACTTTCTTGATGCGGCCTTGCGTCGCCATTGCCAACGTGCCGATTCGGCCAACATTGAACTGACTTTGACCAGGAGCAGCATATGACCGAAGACCAGACCAACTGGCTCTATGCGGACCGAAACTTCCTCATGAGAACGATCAAGTCGCTACCGGATGGGCTCACGCGCTCGAGTCTCGAGTACCGGCTGACTCAGGTTCTTGAAGAATTGGCTATGGTCGAAGCGAAAATGTCGGCTCCGCGCTCACAAATCCCTTGTCCGAGGAATGATCACGGCCTGTCCGTGTAGCACGCCGTCAACGTCGAACATCTGCCAGAACCTCCGCCGGCGATCAGGCGGCCCCCGAGGCGCTGTCGAACTCTGCGAACACGCGGGCCTGGACGGCCTCCATGACCTTCAGTTCCTGCGGGTTGGCGGCATCGCTGGCGGTCACGCCGGTGGCGTCCTTCGGCTTCGCGCCGACCGGATAGAAGACAAAGCTCGATGCGAAATCCTTGCCAGCTTCCTTCTTCAGGCTTCGGTTCAGGGCCTTGAGGTACTTCTTCTTCGTGGTTTTCGACATTGGCATGTTTTCCTGGTCGCTTCCTGGTCTAGTGGTGAACCTGTTTGCCGCGGAGTGCCTGAACCGCCTTGCGCTCCGTCAGCACCAGCAGGTAATCGGGAAACTTCGCATCGATCAGCAGGCCGTCCCAGGCATGCCAGAACTCCCAGCGCACCTGCTCCACCGGCAAGCCAAGCGATCCGGCGATGCGCGCGATCGCGTCTTCGCCCGCTGCCGGCCGGGCGCGGGGGGCAAGACCGCCGTCGTCGAGCGCGCGATCGTCCGGCGCCAGCTGAGATTCCAGGGTCATGTCTTCAGAGTGATTCATTGGGCACTCCATAAGGGATCGGCGTGAAGCTATGGTAGGCGGCCCGTATCTATCGAATCAACTTCTGATTGCCATGTCTCTAATTTTTATCCGAGATTGCCGACCATGTGACGAGGAAGCGACCCGATCAGACGGCCAGCTTCTTGAGACCCTCCAGTACCGCGGCGCCCTTGAATGGCTTGACGATCCAGCCCTTGACGCCGGCTGCCTTGCCGCGGTCCTTCATGGCCTGGCTGCTTTCGGTGGTCAGCATCACCACGTTGACGGTCTTGTTGGCCAGTTCCCCACGGATCTTCTCGACCATGGTCAGCCCGTCCATGTTGGGCATGTTGACGTCGCTGATGATGAGACGGATGCCCGGATCGGCTTTCAGCCGCGACAGGCCATCCTTGCCATCCACCGCCGTTTGCACCTCCAGGCCGCTTGTGCGCAGGAAGCTCGCCACCTCGTCGCGCACCGCGCTCGAATCATCCACTACTAGAATTTTCGCCATTTTTTCTCCTGCAGGTCTATCCAATTCGGAATGTCGGAACGTGGGAAAGTCAGAACAATTCGAGTTCGCCTTCGGTGTTGTCTTGTTCGATGTCGGCACCCAGCTGGAAGTCGACGGGCACGCGCGTGAACATGCACATCGTCACGCCGACGCCTACCGACGCGCCGATGGCCACCTCGAAGTCGGCGCGATAGTCGGGGCGCAGGCTGTCCACGTGGCGCAGGCTCTGGCCGCCCAACACATAGGGCGTGGACATGCCGAGGTCCGGGAAATGCCGGACCAGGTCCTGGTTGATCGCGCCGCAGCAGAGGTTGCCCAGTTCCAGCAGGGCGTCGCGCAGATCGCTGGAGTTGCCGCGGGCGTAGTAGCTGGCGGTTGCCGCGTCGTCGCGAAAGCGCAGGAACAGCATGTACCGGAAGCCCATCGACGAAATGGTGAGTGCAACCACTACGTCGTCGTGAGCGTCGTCCGCAGGCGCCGTTTCCCGCCGCGTGATCTCGCAGGCATCGCCGTCGCCCAGCACCAGCCGCGATTCCACCGCGCGACGCAGCACGCGCTCCAGGCTCTGCCGCGCTTGCAGGCTGATCATCGCGCCGTTCACTGGTACGCCGCCTCGAACTGTTCGGCCAGCATTGCCACGCTGGCCAGCGACGCGGTCACCATCTTGCCGCCGGCCTGGATGTCCTGGAACGTCGCCGTGGTCGTCAGGTCGCTTTGATGCAGGCTGTCGCCATAGCTCTTGGACAGGGCCTCGGATCGCGCGGCCAGTGCGCGGACCTCGCTGGCCACCACGCCAAAGCCCCGGCCGGCCGCCCCGGCGCGCGCCGCCTCGATCGACGCGTTGAGCGAGACGATCACCACATGGCGGACGATCGACGACAGCTCCATGTTCTGCTCGTGCATGGCCCGGTTGCGCGCCATCAGCGAGATCATCTGCTCGTGCCAACGCTCGAACGTGTGGGCAAGCCCGCGCAGCCGCGTGGTTTCCTCGGCGATACGGCGCGCCTGACGCAGGGCGTCGGCCTGCACCTCGCGGCTGGCCGCCAGTTCAGTCGTGACCTGCTCGATGGCCACCGACTGTCCGGCTGCCGATGCCTGCAGGCGCTCGATTTCCGATGCCAATGCGCCCTTGTCCCGCTCATGCTGCGCGATGCGGTCAGCCAATTCGGCCTGAAGTTGGTCACGTGACGCCAGCGCGTCGTCCTCCGCCGCCTGCGCATGCGCGGCCATGCGCCGGGCGCTGTGACGCCACGCCAGCCATCCCGGCACCGCCGTCAACGCGGCGCCCAGCAATACCCCTACGAGATACTCACCCATACTGCCTGTTCCTTATCCGACGCTTGCTATCGACCTTGTTCAGCCTGATTCACCTTGACGCGCTAGGCACTACAGCGCGATCGGCGCCGGCGTCTCGGCCAGCACGGCCACGCTGTCCACGGCGAAGCGCTCGGGCAGGCTGACAACGGTCTGGAACTGCCGGAAGGGGGCGCCCACGTGGTTGTCTGTAAAGCGCAGTTCGATGCTGCCGCCCGAGCGCGTCAGGAATTCGCGCACCGCATCCATGCCCACGCCCCGGCCGGAGATCGTGGTCACCGTCTCGGCAGTCGAGAACCCCGGATGGAAGATGAAGTGAGCAATGGCGTCGTCGCTGAGCACGGCATTGGCGTCGATCCAGCCGCGCTGGATGGCCGTTGTACGAATCCTGGCCAGCGCCAGCCCCCGGCCATCGTCATCGACGGTGATCTGCAGTTGCTGTTGGTCGACTCCCGCCTCGATGTGGATGGTGCCCGCCGCCGGCTTGCCTGCGGCCAGGCGCGCCTCGGCCGGCTCGATGCCATGGTCGATGGCGTTGCGCAGCAGGTGCGTGAACACGTTTTCCAGCATGCCCGTGACTTCCGCGCGCAGCCGATAGCCGTTGTCCTGGATGCTGACCTGCGGCGCGGCCTTGCCGAGTTCCGCGGCCAGCGAGGGCAGGGCGTCGACCACCGGAGATAGCACTTCCGCCAGACTGGTGGCATCGAGTACGCGCAGGATGCGGTGGACCGCCGCGCGCATCGATAGCAATTCGGCCAGATCGTCGGTTCGCGCGCCTTCGAGCAGTCGCAGGCTTTCGCGGATGCGTGCCATTTCGGCGTCCGACGGGCGGCTGCCAGTCAGTGCCCCCGGACCGCTTGCGTTACCCCGGCGGCCGAGCTTGTCCTCGCTGATCGTGGCATAGCGGGCCAGCGTATCGCGCACGCGGGCCACGTCCTTCAGCAGTGCGTCGGGATTCCACTCGCTGGCCTGTCGCTCCAGATTCCGCAGCAGTTCCAGCCGCTGCTCGGCCTCGTGCACCACGTCGGTCAGATGCTGGAGCTTGTACGTCCGCGCATTGCCCTTGATCGTATGCATGTTGCGGAACAGGGCAGCAATGGCGGCGTTATCGGCCTCGGTGGACTGCCGGATGATGTGCTCGTTCTCGTGGACGAAGCCATGCGCCGTTTCCATGAACTGGTGGAACTTCTCCTCGCTGACGGCCAGGATTTCGCCAATGATCTCCAGGCTGCGGCGCTGCTCGCTGGCTTCGGCGGCCAGCTCGCGCAGCTGGGTCACGTCGCGCACGCACAGCATCAGGCGGATGATCGTGTCGGCATCGTCGGTGATGGCGGACCAGCTCAGGTCCAGCACCTTGACGTGGCCGGTGGGCAGCCGCTTCTCGATTTCGGTCGGCAGCAGATGCTCGTTGAAGACGAAGTTGATGCCATCCTGGCCCAGGCAGGCGTCGATGGCCGCGTCTACCTGCGCCAGGGCGTCGGCGCCCAGGGCGGTGTCGGCGAACACCAGGTCCATGAACCGGCGGCCGGCGATGTCGTCGGTCTCGAAGATCTGTTCCAGGTAGGCCGAATACTCGGCATGCACCACGCCACCTTCCACCACCGTCAGGATGCCCTGCTGCATGTTTTGCAGGATGGCCTGGATATCGGTGGTTTTCTGGCGTAACAGCGATGCGTTCTCCTGAATCCGCTCGATCATCTGGTTAAACGCCACGATCGAACGGCCAATTTCATCCATGCGACCCACCTCGATGCGTCGCGTGAAGTCCTGGCTGGCTGCGATTTCGCTCATCGTGGACTGCATGCGCGTCAGCGGCCGGGCAATCTGGCGATGCAACAGCCAGCCGATCAGCGACAGCAGCACCACGGCGGCAGCACTGACCAGGCCGATAGTGCCGGCCGCGCTGGCCAGCTTGCTGTTCAGCGCGGCAATCGCGTCGTCCTTCTCGCGATTTTCTCCACACGTAGCGTATCGACGATTTTTCCATCTCGTCGCGGTAGCGCGCGACGTTGGCGAACAGGAACGCCTGCGCGATCTCATCCCGGCCGGCCGCCTTCATTTCAGCGGTTTCGCGGATGGCATCGAAATAGTTGGTCAGGCTTTCGTTGGCCTGCGTCAGCAGACCCTTCTGCGCGTGGGTGGCGGCGCTGTTGGCCTGCCTGGCCAGCGCATCGCCCAGTGCCGTCTGCTTGGCCTTCAGGTCTTCCTGCGCCTGCGCCAGCAGATTGGCGTCAGGGGCATAGACCAGGGTCATGGTGGCCAGCTGGATATCCTTGACCAGCGACACGACATCGGCCGAAGCCAGTGCACTGGGCACGACGCCCTCGGTCACCTGTTTCACTTCAGAAGCGCTGGAACGTGTCTGCAGTACGGCGTAGCCACCAATCGCGGCCAACGCCAGACACATCAGGACGATCAGCAGCACAATGCGCTGACGAATGGTCATGGCAAAGCTCCCCGGCAATACGAATGTCAAGCCCTTCAAGGAAGGGGATCTGCCTCGTCTTTTGCGAGGCATATTTTCGGGAGTGATTATGTGGATTGCAGTGTGACCTCGGGATGACATGTCACGGATGCGCGGTGCCCCTCGGTGGAGGGGGGCGTCAGGATGCTGCAGGGAAGGGGACTGCGCCGTCGATCGACAGCTCGCGAGGAAAACAAAAAGCCCAGCATCGCTGCTGGGCTTTTTGATGAAACTGGTGGGTGGTACAGGGATTGAACCTGTGACCCCTGCCGTGTGAAGGCAGTGCTCTACCGCTGAGCTAACCACCCCTTGCTGCTTCGCCGCCGTTGTTTCTGGCGTCGTGCAGTGGAGAAACGAGATTATGCCGATGGGGCAGTATCTTGTAAAGCCCTTTTTTAAACTTTCTGCGAAAAAGTTGTGAGGGCTTCGACACTGGCAGATCCGGCCTATTGCACCGTGGCGTCGGCGGGCACTTGGGCCGGGACTTCGATCTTCCAGACGGTCTTGCCGCCGCTGGCCTTGTCCAGTTCCTTCAGCACGCTGGCGTGCGCCGACAGTTCGGTCTCGGTGGCCAGCAGCACGGGCAGGGTCAGGGCCGACAGGTCGGCCGTGGCGCGGGTTTCGCCCTGGGCGGCGGCGCCGTCGAGCATGTCGATGACCAGCGAATTCTGGCCGCGCGTCATGGCCAGGTAGACCTCGGCCAGCAGTTCGGCATCGAGCAATGCGCCGTGCAGCGTACGGTGCGCATTGCTGACGCCCAGGCGGTCGCACAGGGCGTCGAGCGAATTGCGCTTGCCCGGGAACATCTGGCGCGCCTCGCGCAGGGTGTCGATCACGCCGGCCACGTGCTCGCGGAACGGGGGCAGGCTGTGGAGCTTGAACTCCATCTCCAGGAAGCCCATGTCGAATGCGGCGTTGTGGATGATCAGCTCGGCGTCGCGCACGTATTCGCGGATCTCGTGCATGACTTCGGCAAACTTGGGCTTGTCGGCCAGGAATTCGCCGGTCAGCCCGTGGATGGCCACGGCGTCCTCGGGGACGTCGCGTTCCGGGTTGATGTAGAAGTGCAGGTTGCGGCCGGTGAGGCGGCGGTTGACCAGTTCCACGCAGCCAATTTCGATCAGGCGATCGCCGGTGGCGTGGTTCAGGCCGGTGGTTTCGGTATCGAGAACGATCTGTCGCATGGGGCAGGATTGTAATCGCTCGGCAAGCGCCGACGACGGATTGCGAGGATCAGGCGCCGATCGATTCCACGCCGCGGTTGGCCAGGCGGTCCGCGCGTTCGTTGCCGGGGTGGCCGGCGTGGCCGCGTACCCAGTGCCATTCGATCACGTGCGGCTGGCGGGCTTCGTCAAGGATCTGCCAGAGGTCGGCGTTCTTGACCGGCTTCTTGTCGGCCGTCATCCAGCCACGCTTCTTCCAGCCGGTGATCCATTCGCTGATGCCTTTCTGGACATACTGCGAATCGGTATAGATATTGATGACGCAGGGCCGCTTGAGCGCGCGCAGCGCCTCGATCACGGCCATCAGTTCCATGCGGTTGTTGGTGGTGGGGTTCTCGCCCCCGAACAGCTCTTTCTCGTGGCCGCCGGAAACCAGCACGGCACCCCAGCCGCCGGGGCCGGGATTGCCCTTGCAGGCGCCGTCGGAATAGATCGTGACTTCTTGCATGGATGAATTCTGATGTTCTGAATGGCCCGGGGCTCAGGCGCCGGGCGTGGTCTTGTGATGTTTGCCGTGCGTGCCCGTGGGCGTGGCCACCGGGGCCGACACCGGCGTCAGGGCGGGTTTGGCGGTCTTCCAGGCGGGGCCCACCAGGCGGATGTTCTTGACGCGCTTGACCGCCGAGATCATGTAGACCGAGCCGAAGATCGGCCACCAGCGGTCGCCCGCCTTCTCCATGAAGGCGGCGCGTTGCAGCCAGCGGTCGGTGCGGTAGGGCGGGCAATAGCAGCCAAAGCGGCCGCGGATGATCTCGAAGCCAAGCAGCTTGAGCCAGTCCTTGATCCGCACGAAGCCGATGGTCTGGGCGTCGCTGGGCAGGAAGGGCGTGGCGCCCAGCCGGTTCAGGCCCTGGCGGGCGCCCCACAGGCTCATCGGGTTGAAACACGTCACCACCACGCGGCCCTCGGGCATCAGCACGCGCGATACCTCGCGCAGCACTTCGTGCGGATCCTCCGAGAATTCCAGGATGTGGGGCAGCGTGAGCAGGTCGATGCTCTGCGTGTCGAATGGCAGTTCGTCGAACCGGCACAGCAGCTGGCGGGCGTCGGGGTGCGTCTCGCGCGGCCCGTGCGGGCCGGCGCGGTCGTCGAGCGCCAGCGCCGAGAACGGCATGCGGTTCTCGCGCAGCGTGTCGATATGAGGCAGGCCCAGCTGCACCGCGTGATAGCCGAAAATGTCCGCTACCGTCCGGTCATATTGCTGGGACTCCCACTGGAGCATGTACTGCCCGGGTGGTGACGCCAGCCATTCTTCCCAATCTATAATCGGTCGGTTGGACATAGGAGCACACATGTTGAAAGTGGAGCCGATCCCCGCCTTTCAGGACAACTATATCTGGGCCATCCACGACGGCAAAAGTGCCGCCGTGGTGGATCCAGGCGAGGCCGAGCCGGTCGAGCGCTTTCTGGCGCAACGCGGGCTGGCACTGGGCGCTATTGTAATCACGCATCACCATGGCGATCACCAGGGCGGTGTAGCGGACTTGCTGGAAAGCCATCCGGCCGGCCCCGACGGCGCGCCGGTTCCGGTGATAGGCCCGGCGGGCGAGCGCATCGGCCACCGCACCCAGGCGGTGCGCGAGGGCGATACGGTCACGCTGGCCCATCCGGCGGCCAGCTTCCGCGTGCTGGACGTGCCGGGGCACACCGCCGGCCATGTGGCCTATGTCGGCGACCTGCCTGGCGCCGGCCATGTGGCGTTCTGCGGCGATACCCTGTTTGCCAGTGGCTGCGGGCGGCTGTTCGAGGGGTCGCCGGCGCAGATGCTGGCGTCGCTGGACAAGCTGGCCGCCTTGCCTGGCGATACCCGCGTGTACTGCGCCCACGAATACACGCGCAGCAATGTCCGCTTTGCGCAGGCCGTCGAGCCGGGCAACGCCGACCTGTCGGCATGGTCGGCCCGGGTGGACGCGCTGCGCCAGGCCGATACCCCGACGGTGCCGACCACGGTGGCCCATGAGCGGGCAGTCAATCCATTCCTGCGTTCGCGCGAGCCGGCCGTGCGCCAGGCCGTGCAGGCGCAGGGCGGCGACGTCAGCAGCGACGCCGCGGCGTTCGGCGCGCTGCGGGGATGGAAGGACAATTTTCGCTAATACATTCCAGACGTTTGCCGCCCGGACAGCGGCTTGAAGTATCGGAAGATGTCCAAATTGCATCTTGGGGAAAATCTCATTGACGCCAACCGGCCTTTTCCCTAGGATCAGGCGAAATTTTTGGCGTCACTTTCAGAGAACTTAATGCGATTTGGTCGATTTCTGGCGGTAGTTGCGTGTGCCGCGCTGCTTGCAGCCTGTGCCAGCACACCCACACCGCCTGCCGGCGAGATGGCCGGCACGCCGACCGCCCTGGAATCCGGTCCGCCCAAGGACCCGCTCAACACGCTGAACAGCACCGGCCGCGCCGGATCGCTGGCCAGCGGCGCCCCCGTCGTCAACGTCGACCAGTCCAGCGTGGACTGGCTGCGCGGGCCGTCGTCGGATATCTGGGGCCGGATCCGCAAGGGCTTTGCGATGCCCGACCTGGAAGGCACGCTGGTCGACGACCGCACCCAGTGGTATGCCGCCCGCCCCGACTACATGGAGCGGATGGTGGGCCGGTCGAGCCGCTATCTCTACCACATCGTGGAAGAGCTGGAGCGCCGCAACATGCCGACCGAGCTGGCGCTGTTGCCGTTCGTGGAAAGCGCGTTCAATCCCCAGGCGGAATCCACTGCCAAGGCAGCCGGGATGTGGCAGTTCATCCCCAGCACGGGCAAGACGTACAACCTCAAGCAGAACATGTTCCGCGACGAGCGGCGCGATGTGCTGGCGTCCACCGACGCGGCGCTCGACTACCTGTCGCGGCTCTATGACATGTTCGGCGACTGGCAACTGGCGCTGGCCGCGTACAACTGGGGCGAGGGCGCCGTATCGCGGGCCATTGCGCGCAACCAGGCGCGCGGGCTGCCCACGGACTACGCCAGCCTGACCATGCCGAACGAGACGCGCTACTACGTGCCGAAGCTGCAGGCGGTGAAGAACATCATCGCCAACCCGGCCGCGTATGGCGTGAAGCTGCCCGACATCCCCGATCATCCGTACTTCGTCACGGTGACCACGTCGCGCGATATCGACGTGGCGCTGGCGGCCAAGCTGGCCAACATGCCGCTGGACGAGTTCAAGGCGCTGAATCCATCTTTCAACCGCCCGGTCATCCTTGGCGCGGCCAATCCGCAGATCCTGCTGCCGTTCGATAACGCCGAGCGCTTCCAGTACAACCTGAATACGTACCGGGGCGGCCTGTCGACGTGGACGGCCATGACGGTGGACAGCCGCGAGCGTGTGGAAGCGCTGGCGGCGCGTCTCAATGTCGATGTCGACACGCTGCGCGAGATCAACCGCATCCCCAAGGGCATGCGCCTGAAGGCCGGGTCGACGGTGATGATTCCGCGTACGGACCGGCATGACCAGGACATCAGCGCGTCGCTGGTGGACACGGCGATGCTGGCCGTGGAGCCCGATGTGCCCGATGCGCGCCGCGTGGTGGTCAAGGCGGGGCGCAAGGATACGGTGTCGTCGGTGGCGCACCGCTACGGCGTGTCGGTGCGTCAGGTGCAGTCGTGGAACAAGCTGTCGGGCAGCAAGCTCGTGGCCGGCCAGAGCCTGGTGCTGATGGTGCGGCCCAATTCGGCGGCCGCGGCGCGGGCCGAGCGCGGCGACGATGGCGACGATACCCCGGTGCGTGGCAAGGCTGTGCACGGCAAGACGGTGTCGGCCAAGGCTGAGAAAGCCGAGAAGGCTTCGGTGTCCCGATCGTCGAAGGCGGAAAAGGCCGAGCCGCGCAAGCGGGTGGTGGTCGAGGCCGCGCCGCGCAAGGGCGCTACCGCCACCAGGTCGACAAGCAAGCCGGCGCCCGCCGCGCCTGCCAAGTCGACGTCGTCGGCGAAGGCTGCCAAGGCCCATTCTCGCTGATCTGTGATATCCGCCCCGCCGACGTTGCGGGGCGTTTTTTAGAGTGGTCGCCGGCTTGACAGCCGTCAACGACCGCACGGGTCCGGGGCGACCAAAGTGACGCTTTTCCTCAAGGTGTCAGCCCGCCCATGTCTCTTATTCGAACCCTGTCCATCCTGCCGCTGGCCGCGGCCTGCCTCGGTACGTCGTGCGATACCGAGCGCTCCGATACAAATCCCGAGTTTCCCGCGCCCAAGCTGATTGCCCATCGTGCCGGCACCGCCGATCGTCCTGAAAACACGCTGATTGCCATCGAGGCGGCGCTGGCCCAGCGCGCGGACATGGTCTGGCTGTCGGTCCAGCTCAGTGCCGATGGCGTGCCGGTGTTGTATTGGCCGGCCTCGCTGGGCGCGCTGACCAATGGCAGCGGCAAGGTGGCCGACCTGACCGCCGCCGCGCTGGCCCAACTCAATGCGGGCTGGCATTTTGTCCAGACAGGTTCCGATGGCCTCAAGCGATATCCCTATCGCGGCCAGCCGGTGGGTATCCCGACGCTGCGCGATGCCCTGCGCGCGATTCCCGCCGACGTCCCCGTCGTGCTCGACATGAAATCGATGCCGGCCGCGCCGCTGACGTTCGCCGTGGCCCAAGTGCTGACCTCGGAAGATGCCTGGGGCCGCGCGCTGATCTACTCGACCGAGGCCGATTTCCAGCGCACCTTCGGCGCATGGCCCCGGGCCCGTCTGTTCGAGTCGCGCGACGCGACGCGCAACCGGCTGGTGAACGCCACGCTTGGCCAGGCTTGCGGCACGCCGCCGGCGTCGGGCACATGGGCGGGCTTCGAATTACGCCGGAACGTGGAAGTGGTGGAGCAGTTCACGCTGGGGGAAGGCCGCTCGCCGGTGAGCGCCGTGTTCTGGACCAGAGATTCGGTGAATTGCTATCGTGGCAAGTCACCGTCGAACCTGGTGGCCTTTGGCGTCAACGACCAGGACGCCTACTGCGAGGCCAAACGACTGGGGCTCGACGCCGTCATGGTAGATTCTCCAGAAAAGATGGCCGGTATCCGTGCCCAGGTGGTGCAGGACCCCGCGCGATGCAGGAAGTAGGCGCCGCGCGGTAATCCAGTCACCTCAGGCCGGCCGAAGCCATCCGCACCGCATTACGACAAATGACAAGCGGAGGAGACATCATGACGGCAAGCCGTGCCCTGCACGCGCGTTCCCTGTCCGACAAGGCCGGATTCTGGGCCGAACAGGCCGCGCGCATCGATTGGGAAACCCCGTTCGACCGCGTGCTCGACGACAGCCATCCGCCGTTCGCGCGCTGGTTCGTGGGCGGGCGCACCAACATCTGCCATAACGCCATCGATCGCCATCTGGCCGAGCGGGCCGACCAGCGCGCGCTGGTCTACGTGTCGACCGAGACCGATTCGGAACGGGTCTACACGTATCGCCAGCTGCACGACGAGGTGAACCGCATGGCGGCCACGCTGCAGGCGCTGGGCGTGCAGCGCGGCGACCGCGTGCTGGTCTACATGCCGATGATCCCCGAGGCGATGTTCGCGATGCTGGCCTGCACGCGTATCGGCGCCGTGCATTCTGTGGTGTTCGGCGGGTTTGCCTCGGTCAGCCTGGCGGCGCGGATCGACGATGCGAAGCCCAGGGTGATCGTCAGCGCCGACGCGGGGTCGCGCGCCGGCAAGGTGGTGCCGTACAAGCCGCTGCTGGACGAGGCGATCCGCCTGGCCGGCCATCATCCGGACAAGGTGCTGCTGGTGGACCGCAAGCTGGCCGACATGCCGCGCACGGCCGGCCGCGACGAGGACTACGCCGCATGGCGCGACAGGATGGCCGGCCAGCAGGTGCCCTGCGTGTGGCTGGAATCGAGCGAGCCATCGTACGTGCTGTACACCTCGGGCACCACGGGCAAGCCCAAGGGCGTGCAGCGCGATACCGGCGGCTACGCGGTGGCGCTGGCCACGTCGATGGCCTACATCTTCTGCGGCAAGCCCGGCGACACCATGTTCACGGCGTCCGACGTGGGGTGGGTGGTGGGCCACAGCTATATCGTCTACGCGCCGCTGCTGGCCGGCATGACGACGGTGATGTACGAAGGCACGCCGATCCGTCCCGACGGCGGCATCCTGTGGAAGATCGTCGAGCGGCATGGCGTGAACATCATGTTCAGCGCGCCCACGGCCATCCGCGTGCTCAAGAAGCAGGACCCGGCGCTGCTGCGCCAGTACGACCTGTCCAGCATGCGGCTGCTGTTCCTGGCGGGCGAGCCGCTGGACGAGCCCACGGCGCGCTGGATCCAGGATGGCATCGGCAAGCCGGTGGTCGACAACTACTGGCAGACCGAGTCGGGCTGGCCGATCATCGCGATCCAGCGCGGCGTCGAGGCCTTGCCTGCCAAGCTCGGCTCGCCAGGCGTGCCGGCCTATGGCTATGACCTGCGCATCGTCGACGAGGTGACCGGCGAGGAATGTCCGCCGAACCAGAAGGGCGTGGTGGCCATCGACTACCCGCTGCCGCCCGGCTGCATGACCACGGTCTGGGGCGACGATGACCGCTTCGTGCGCACGTACTGGTCGGCGGTGCCGAACCGGCAGTGCTATTCGACATTCGACTGGGGCGTGCGCGACGAAGACGGCTACGTCTTCATCCTGGGCCGGACCGACGATGTGATCAACGTGGCCGGCCATCGGCTGGGGACGCGCGAAATCGAGGAAAGCCTGTCGTCGCACCCGGGCGTGGCCGAAGTGGCCGTGGTGGGCGTGCAGGACGCGCTGAAGGGGCAGGTGGCGCTGGGCTTCTGCATTGCCCGCGATGCCAGCCGGACCGGCACCGATGAAGACCGCCTGATCTTCGAAGGCGAACTGATGAAGACCGTGGAGCAGCAACTGGGCGCAGTGGCGCGGCCGGCGCGCGTGTTTTTCGTCAACGCGCTGCCAAAGACACGTTCCGGCAAGCTGCTGCGGCGGGCCATCCAGGCTGTGGCGGAAGGACGCGATCCGGGCGACCTGACCACCATCGAAGACCCAACCGCCCTGGAGCAGGTCAAAGCCGCCCTCGGCTGATAGATGTGATGCAACGGCCCTTTTCCTGCATCGGCAGGCGAGGGCCTGCGCCGCGCGCCGCCTAAAATTGTTCTTGCCAGTGATCGTCCAGCGTTCTAATATTTTAAGCATAAAATATTTAACCCTGATGTAGAACGCCGGTGGTTGTCCGCCATAGGCGTGCAGGAGGCAGACGGATGCGAGTGCTCTGTATTGGTGGCGGCCCGGCAGGGCTGTACTTCGGCCTGCTGATGAAGCTGCAGGACCCGTCGAACGAGGTGGTGGTGGTCGAGCGCAACCGGCCCTACGACACCTTTGGCTGGGGCGTGGTGTTTTCCGATGCCACGCTGGAAAACCTGAAGCAGGCCGACCCTGTGAGCGCGGCAGAGATCAACGCGGCGTTCAACCACTGGGACGATATCGATATCCATATCGGCGGCCGCACCATCCGCTCGGGCGGCCACGGCTTTATCGGCATCGGCCGCAAGCGGCTGCTCAATATCCTGCAGGCGCGCTGCGAGGCGCTGGGCGTGAAGCTGGTGTTCGAGACAGACGCCACCGACGACCAGGCCCTGGCGCAGCAGTACAACGCCGACCTGGTGATTGCCTCCGACGGCATCAACAGCCGCATCCGCACGCGCTACGCCGAGACCTTCGCGCCCGATATCGACACGCGCCAGTGCCGCTTTGTCTGGCTGGGCACCCACAAGCTGTTCGACGCTTTCACGTTCGCCTTCGAAAAGACCGAGCACGGCTGGTTTCAGGCCCACGCCTACCGTTTTGACGACGATACGTCGACGTTCATCGTAGAAACGCCAGAAAATGTCTGGCGCGCGGCCGGCATCGAGGAGATGAGTCAGGAAGAGGGCGTGGCGTACTGCGAGCGGCTCTTCGCCCGCTACCTGGATGGCCACAAGCTGATCAGCAATGCCACGCATTTGCGCGGCTCGGCCAACTGGATCCGCTTTCCGCGCGTGATCTGCCATCGCTGGGTGCACTGGAATACGCTGGCCGATGGCCGCCGCGTGCCCGTGGTGCTGATGGGAGATGCCGCACACACCGCGCATTTCTCGATCGGATCGGGCACCAAGCTGGCGCTGGAAGACGCCATCGACCTGGCCAACGAGATCGGCGCGCACCGCGCCGCCGGCCTGGATGGCGTGCCCGAGGCGCTGACGCGCTACGAAGCCACGCGCAGCGTGGAGGTGCTGAAGATCCAGAACGCCGCGCGCAACTCCACCGAATGGTTCGAGAACGTCGAGCGCTACGCGGGCATGGCGCCCGAACAGTTCGCCTACTCGCTGCTGACGCGTTCGCAGCGGATTTCGCACGAGAACCTGCGCGTGCGCGACGCGGGCTATGTCGACAGCTTCGAGCAATGGCTGGCCGGCCAGGCCGGCGTGCCGCAGGAAACACTGAAGCTGCGCGCAGCTGGCGGCGACGTCGGCCTGCCGCCGATGTTCACGCCGTTCACGGTGCGCGGCGTCACGCTGAAGAACCGCGTGGTGGTGAGCCCGATGGCCATGTACTCGTCGACAGACGGCGTGCCGGGCGACTTTCACCTGGTGCACCTGGGCTCGCGCGCCATGGGCGGCGCCGGCATGGTGGTGGCCGAGATGACCTGCGTGTCGCCCGACGCGCGCATCACGCCGGGCTGCCCGGGGCTGTGGAACGACGCCCAGCGCGACGCCTGGAAGCGCATCGTCGACTTCTTCCACGCAAACAGCGACGCAAAGATCGCCATGCAGCTGGGCCATGCCGGGCGCAAGGGATCGACCCAGCTGGGCTGGGAGAAGATGGACTATCCGCTGGCCGACGGCAACTGGCCGCTGGAATCGGCGTCGGCGCTGCCCTATATGCCGGGCGTGTCGCAGGTGCCGCGCGAAATGACCCGCGCCGACATGGACCGCGTGCGCGACGACTTCGTCGCCAACGCCCGGCGCGCTGCCGAGGCCGGCTTCGACTGGCTGGAACTACACTGCGCGCACGGCTACCTGCTGTCGAGCTTTATCTCGCCGCTGACCAACGTGCGCGTTGATGACTACGGCGGCTCGCTGGCCAACCGGCTGCGCTTTCCGCTGGAGGTCTTCGCCGCCGTGCGCGCGGTCTGGCCGCAGGACAAGCCGATGTCGGTGCGGATTTCGGCGCACGACTGGGTCGACGGCGGCATCACGGCCGACGATGCCGTGGAGATCGCGCGGGCCTTCAAGGCCGCTGGCGCGGACATGATCGATTGTTCGTCCGGCCAGGTCAGTCCCGACCAGGCGCCGGTCTACGGCCGGATGTACCAGACGCCGTTTGCCGACCGCATCCGCAACGAGGCCGGTATTCCGACGATTGCCGTCGGCGCCATTTTCGAGGCCGACCACGTCGACAGCATCGTGGCGGCGGGCCGCGCCGACCTGTGCGCGATCGCCCGCCCGCACCTGGCCGACCCGGCCTGGACGCTGCACGAGGCCGCGCGGCTGGGCTACCGCGATGTGACGTGGCCGAAGCAGTACGTGGCCGGCAAGCGGCAACTCGAAACCAACCTGGCGCGGGCGGCTTCGTACGCGCAGCAACCGGGGAAATGACCATGGCGATGGCTATGCAAGGCCGCCATGCGCTGGTCACCGGCGGCGGACGCGGCATCGGCGCCGCGATTGCCCGCCGGCTGCTCGAAGAGGGTGCCAGCGTGACGCTGGTGGGCCGCGACTGCACGGTGCTGGATGCCGCGATGCAGGCACTGGAGCCGCTGGCCGTGGACGGTGCGGCGCTGGGCGCGGCGGCGGCCGACATCACCGATGCCGACGAGGTGTCCGCCGCCTTTGCGCGGGCAACCAGCGAGCGCGGGCCCATCACGCTGCTGATCAACAACGCGGGCCAGGCCCACAGCGCCCCGTTCGGCAAGACCGACCTGGCGCTGTGGCAGCGCATGCTCGACGTCAACCTGACCGGCACCTTCCTGTGCACGCAGGCGGCGCTGCCCGGCATGCTGGAGCAGGGCTGGGGCCGCATCGTCAACGTGGCGAGCACGGCGGGGCTGATCGGCTACGGCTACGTCAGCGCCTACTGCGCGGCCAAGCATGGCGTGATCGGCCTGACCCGGGCACTGGCCCTGGAACTGGCGCCCAAGGGCATCACCGTGAACGCGGTGTGCCCCGGCTATACCGAGACGGACATCGTGCGCGACGCGGTGGCCAATATCGTCGGCAAGACCGGCCGCACCGAAGAGCAGGCCCGCGCCGAACTGGCCGCGCGAAACCCCCAGCGGCGCCTGGTGCAGCCCGACGAGGTGGCCGACGCCGTGGCCTGGCTGTGCCGCCCATCGGCGTCGGCGATCACCGGGCAGGCAGTGCCCGTGGCTGGCGGCGAAGTGATGGCCGGCTGAGCGATGCCAACGGTTTGCTCCCCTCTCCCGCAAGCGGGAGAGGGGCGGGGGTGAGGGCAAAGCGGCCCAGGATGCGAAGACAGAAATTTGCACCGCCGCACCCTCACCCCGACCCCTCTCCCGCAAGCGGGAGAGGGGAGAACACATACTGGAGCGAGACAACCGATGACCGACATTGCACTGGACATGCGCCACCACAAGCGCGCCTTTGCCGACTACCAGCCGAAGCACTTCCTGTGGTCCGTATCGGCCGATGGCAAGGTCGCCACGATCACGCTGAACCGGCCCGAGCGCAAGAATCCGCTGACTTTCGATTCCTACGCCGAACTGCGCGACCTGTTCCGCGGGCTGTGCTACGCCACGGACATCAAGGCCGTGGTCATCACCGGCGCAGGCGGCAACTACTGCTCGGGCGGCGACGTCCACGAGATCATCGGGCCGCTGACGCGCATGTCGATGCCCGAACTGCTCGACTTCACGCGCATGACCGGCGACCTGGTCAAGGCGATGCGCGCCTGCCCGCAGCCGGTGATCAGCGCCGTGGACGGCATCTGCGCCGGCGCGGGCGCCATGATGGCGCTGGCCTCGGACATGCGTCTCGGCACCCCGCAGGCCAAGGCCGCCTTCCTGTTCGTGCGCGTGGGCCTGGCCGGCGCCGACATGGGCGCCTGCACGCTGCTGCCGCGCATGATCGGGCAGGGGCGCGCCAGCGAACTGCTCTATACGGGCCGCTCGATGTCCGCCGACGAGGGCCTGCAATGGGGCTTCTACAACGCGCTGCATCCGTCGGAAGCCGTGCTGGCCGAGGCGCAGGCGCTGGCGGCCCAGATCGCGGCGGGCCCCACCTTCGCGCATGGCGTGACCAAGAAGCTGCTGCACCAGGAATGGAACATGGGGGTGGACGAGGCCATCGAGGCCGAGGCAGAGGCCCAGGCCATCTGCATGCAGACGCGAGACTTCCGGCGGGCCTACGATGCCTTCGTGGCCAAGCAGAAACCCGTGTTCGAAGGCGACTGAGGAGCCGGCATGAGCGACAAGACCTATCTCGACCTGCCGTTCTTCGACGACGCGCACCGCCAGCTCGAAAGCAAACTCGATGGCTGGTGCGCCGAGCATCTGCGCGATATCGACCATCACGATGCCGACGCGGCCTGCCGGGCGCTGGTGCGCCAGCTGGGCCAGTCAGGCTGGCTGCGCTACTGCGTGCCGGCGGCTTTCGGGGGCGCCCTGCCGGCACTGGACTCGCGCGCGCTGTGCCTGCTGCGCGAGACGCTGGCGCGCCACGACGGCCTGGCCGACTTTGCCTTCGCGATGCAGGGCCTGGGCTCGGGCGCGATCACGCTGGCTGGCTCCGATGCCGTGCGCGAGCGCTACTTGCCGCGCGTGGCCCGGGGCGAGGCGATTGCCGCGTTCGCGTTGTCCGAGCCCGAGGCCGGGTCCGATGTGGCGGCGATGCAGTGCAGCGCGCGGTTGTCCGATGACGGCAGCCACTACGCGCTGGACGGCGCCAAGACGTGGATTTCGAACGGCGGCATCGCCGACTTCTACTGCGTATTCGCGCGGACCGGCGAGGCGCCCGGGGCGCGCGGCATCACGGCGTTCGTGGTCGATGCCGATGCGCCGGGCCTGTCGATTGCCGAGCGCATCGACGTGATTGCCCCGCATCCGCTGGCCACGCTGCGCTTCGACGGCTGCCGCGTGCCGGTGGGCAACCGGCTCGGCGAGTCGGGGCAGGGCTTCAAGGTGGCGATGATGACGCTGGACATCTTCCGCGCATCGGTGGCGGCGGCCGCGCTGGGCTTTGGCCGCGCGGCACTGGACGACGCGCTGGCGCGTGCCACGTCGCGGCCCATGTTCGGCGGCGTACTGGCCGACCTGCAACTGACGCAGGCCGCAATTGGCGAAATGGCTACGTCCATCGACGCCGCCGCGCTGTTGACCTACCGCGCCGCCTGGCAGCGCGACGTGCGCCAGCAGCGCACCACGCGCGAGGCGGCCATGGCCAAGATGGTGGCCACCGAGAACGCGCAGCAGGTGATCGACCGCGCCGTGCAAATGTTCGGCGGCCTCGGCGTCAAGGTGGGCACTCGCGTGGAAAGCCTGTACCGGGAAATCCGCTCGCTGCGCATCTACGAGGGCGCCACCGAAGTGCAGAAGCTGATCATCGCGCGCGAGACGCTTGCGGCGCGACAGGCCTGACGCATCGAACCCGAATCCCACCGGAAACAGGAACAGGAGACAAGCATGGTCGCCCCCAATGTCGCCACGTCTCACGTCGACACCTTTGCGCAGGATCGCTTGCCGCCCCGTGACACGTGGCCGGTGTTCGCCTTCAACGACGACACGCGCTACCCGGCACGGCTGAACGCGGCCGTGGAACTGGTGGATCGCCACGTATCGGAAGGCAACGGCCAGCGCGTGGCCGTGCGCCACGAGCGCGATGGCCGCATCGAGACGGTGAGCTATGCGCAACTGGCGGCGCTGGTCAGCCGCATCGCCCATGTGCTGGTGGAAGACATGAAGCTGGTGCCGGGCAACCGGGTGCTGCTGCGCGGGCCGAAC
The DNA here is from genome assembly GCF_018729255.1 of Cupriavidus sp. EM10. Lineage (NCBI taxonomy): Bacteria > Pseudomonadati > Pseudomonadota > Betaproteobacteria > Burkholderiales > Burkholderiaceae > Cupriavidus > Cupriavidus sp. EM10. Next base: position 2,221,607 of record NZ_CP076060.1, on the reverse strand, counting down.
AACCTGATGATGGCGGCAAGTTGGCTGGCCACGGTCAAGGCGGGGCTGATCGCGGTGCCGACCATGCCGCTGCTGCGCGCCAAGGAGCTGCGGCAGATCATCGACAAGGCGCAGGTTTCTGCGGCCCTGTGCGATGCCAGGCTGCGCGAGGAGCTAGACGCCAACCAGCGCGCCGGAGGCGAACATTACTGCCCGACGCTGGCCACGGTGCGCTATTTCAATGGCAGTGGGGCTGATTCGCTGGAAGCAGCCATGGACGGCAAGCCGGACACCTTCGCCGCCTGCGACACCGCCACCGACGATATCTGCCTGATCGCGTTCACGAGCGGCACCACGGGCCAGCCCAAGGGCACCGTGCATTTTCATCGCGATGTGCTGGCGATGTGCGACCTGTTCCCGCGTCACGTGCTGAAGCCCACGCCGGACGACGTGTTCTGCGGCACGCCGCCCATTGCGTTTACGTTCGGGCTGGGCGGCATGCTGTGTTTCCCGCTGCGCATCGGCGCCAGCACGGCGCTGGCCGAGAAGCTGACGCCGGAGACCCTGCTCAAGCTGATCCAGGACCATCGCGCCACCATCGTCTTCACGGCGCCCACGTTCTATCGGCAGATGGCCACGCTGGCGAAGAACTTCGATATCGGCAGCCTGAAGAAGAGTGTGTCGGCCGGCGAAGCGCTGCCCGACGCCACGCGCCAGGCGTGGAGGGCTGCCACCGGCATCGAGATGACCGACGGGCTGGGTGGCACCGAGATGATGCATATCTTCGTGTCCAGCGCCGGGGCCGACGTGCGGCCCGGGGCGGTGGGCCGCGTGGTGCCCGGCTACGAGGCGCGCATCGTCGACGACAACATGCAGCCCGTGCCGCCCGGCACGGTGGGCAAGCTGGCCGTGCGCGGCCCCACCGGCTGCCGCTACCTCGACGATCCGCGCCAGGAAGCCTATGTGCGCGAGGGCTGGAACCTGCCCGGCGATACCTTCATGGCCGACGCGGACGGCTACTACTTCTACCAGGCCCGCTCCGACGACATGATCATCTCGGCCGGCTACAACATCGCCGGCCCGGAGGTGGAAGGCACGCTGATGAAGCACGAGTTCGTGGCCGAGTGCGGCGTGGTGGGCGCCGCCGACGCCGAGCGCGGCCAGGTGGTCACTGCCTACGTGGTGCTGCGCCCCGGCGTGGCGGCCACCGAAGCCACGCGTACCGTGCTGCAGGACTACTGCAAGCGCGAGATCGCACCCTACAAATATCCGCGCCGCATCGAGTTCGTGGCCGCGTTGCCTCGCACCGAGACCGGCAAGCTGCAGCGCTTCCGGCTGCGGCAGATGGCGAACGAGGATGGCCAGCAATGAGTGGCCAGCCATGAGCGAGGTATTCCGCAACCACGTGCGCATCCGCTTCAGGCATTGCGACGCGGCCGGCATCGTGTTCTACCCGCGCTACTTCGAGATGCTGAACGACTTTATCGAGGACTGGTTTGCCGACGCGCTGGCGTGGCCGTTCGATGCGATGCACGGCGCCGGGCACGCGGGCATTCCCACGGCCGAGCTGCAATGCCGCTTCGAGGCGCCGAGCCGGCTGGGCGAGCTGCTGACGCGCGAGCTGCGCGTCACGCACATCGGCCGCAGCAGCTTCGGCGTGGATATCCGCTTCGCCGGCCCGGACGGCGGCACGCGCATGGCCATCGGCCAGCGGCTGGTCTGCATCGACACACGGACGATGACCTCGCAGCCGCTGCCGGACGCCGTGCGCACCGCGATGGGGCGCTACCTGGCGCCGACTGCGTGATCCTCGCTGCCCCGAACGAACCGACTGGCAGCACAGCAACCACAGCAACCACAGCAACACGTACAAGTATTACCGAGAGGACCGAACATGCTGAAGACATTGCAACCGCCCGACTGGGCAGCGCCGAAGGGCTACGCCAACGGCATCATGGCCGAGATGCAGGTGGGCAGCCGCCTGATCTTCGTCGGCGGCCAGATCGGCTGGAACGGCCAGTGCGAATTCGAGACCGACGACTTCGCGCTGCAGGTGGCGCAGACGCTGCGCAATATCGTGGCGGTGCTGGAGCAGGGCGGGGCGCGGCCCGAACACATCGCGCGCATGACGTGGTATGTGAAGGACAAGGCCGAATACGTGGCCGCCTACAAGGCCATTGGCCAGCACTACCGCGACATCGTCGGCCGGCATTTCCCGGCGATGACCGCCGTCGAAGTGGCCGATCTGGTGGAGCCGCGCGCCAAGGTGGAAATCGAGGTCACGGCGGTAGTGCCGCCGGCGGTATGAATGACCGGTCGGCAGCGCGGAGGGCGGCCGCGCGGCGCCTTGTCACTCGCATGACAGGTAAGCCGCGCGCCGCTTCTGTCCATCGTAAGTTGTTGAATACTTGAGAAATTGGGTGCGACGGGATATAATTCGAAAGTTTCGCTTTCAGAACCCTTCACCCTAGCGCCTACCGTATTCCACCTTCCGCCGCCCCCGATTGCGCGCGTTTTTCATGCACTGCAAAAATGTGATGAAAAAGCCATGCGCCAGCCGGTCCCTTCACTGGGCCGCCCACGGGGCACGAGGCGTTGAGCAGGTCGGTCACGGGGTGAGTCCAGCAGGAGCCTACCCGTGTTACCGTCTTTTCCGTCCGCCATCCTCGCGCTTGCAGACGGCACGGTCTTTCGTGGCTATTCCATCGGCGCTTCCGGCCATACGATCGGCGAAGTGGTGTTCAACACCGCCATCACCGGTTATCAGGAAATCCTCACCGACCCGAGCTATTCCCGGCAGATCGTCACGCTGACGTATCCGCATATCGGCAATTACGGCGTCAATCCCGAGGATGTAGAAGCCACGAAAGTCCATGCCGCCGGCCTGATCATCAAGGATCTGCCGCTTCTGGCCTCCAATTTCCGCAAGGAACACACGCTCGCCCACTACCTGAAGCAGGAAAAGGTGGTGGCGATTGCCGGTATCGACACCCGCAAGCTGACCCGCATCCTCCGCGAGAAGGGCGCCCAGAACGGCTGCATCCTGGCGGGCGAGGATAACGTGCAGAAGGCCATCGACCTGGCGCGCTCGTTCCCGGGCCTGGCGGGCATGGACCTGGCCAAGGTCGTGTCGGTCAAGGAACCGTACGAGTGGACCCAGACCGAGTGGAAGCTGGGCGAAGGCTACGGCAAGCAGGACAAGCCGCAGTTCCACGTGGTGGCCTATGACTACGGCGTCAAGTTCAACATCCTGCGGATGCTGGCCGAGCGCGGCTGCAAGGTCACGGTGCTGCCGGCGCAAGCCAGCGCGGCCGACGCCCTGGCGCTGAATCCGGACGGCATCTTCCTGTCGAACGGCCCTGGCGATCCCGAGCCCTGCGACTACGCCATCGAGGCCACGCGCGAGTTCATCGCCCGCGGCATCCCCACGTTCGGCATCTGCCTGGGTCACCAGATCATGGCACTGGCCGTGGGGCGAAGACGCTCAAGATGAGCACGGGCCACCATGGCGCGAACCATCCGGTCAAGGATCATGATGACGGTCGTGTGGTGATTACGTCGCAAAACCATGGCTTCGCCGTGGATGCCACGACGCTGCCGGCCAACGCGCGTGTGACACATACGTCGCTGTTCGACGGCACGCTGCAGGGCTTCGCGTTGACCGACAAGCCTGCCTTCTGCTTCCAGGGCCACCCGGAAGCGTCGCCCGGTCCGCATGACATCGCGTACCTGTTCGACCGCTTCACGAAGCTGATGCAGGACGCCCGCGCCAAGGCTGCCGCCTGACGCGGCGCGTTTGACGCAACGAGAGACCTGAACAGGACCCGCCCGCCATGACCGCCTTCATGCACGCCAGCTTCGGCATCACCGATTTCTGGACCTATGTGCTCGGCACGATCTTCATCGTGCTGCTGCCGGGCCCGAACTCGATGTATGTGCTGTCGGTGGCCGCCCAGCGCGGCGTGCGCGCCGGCTACAAGGGCGCATGTGGCGTGTTCCTGGGCGATGCCATCCTGATGGTGCTGTCGGCCGCGGGCGTGGCTTCGCTGCTCAAGGCCAGCCCGGCGCTGTTCCACGTGGTCAAGTACGTGGGCGCGGCCTACCTGGCCTGGATCGGCTTCCAGATGCTGCGCGGTGCCGTGCGCAACTGGGCCCGGCCGGCCAGTGCGGAAGGTGCCGAAGGTGCAGTAGCGCAGGCGGCGGCCGTGCCGGTGGACAGGTCTTCGAACCCGTTCACCAAGGCGCTGGTCATCAGCCTGCTGAACCCGAAGGCCATCCTGTTCTTCATCTCGTTCTTCATCCAGTTCGTGGATCCGCAGTTCGCGTATCCGGCGCTGTCGTTCGTGGCGCTGGGCCTGGTCTGCCAGATCTGCAGCTTCGCGTACCTGACGACGATCATCTTCGTGGGCGCGCGGCTGGCCGAGACGTTCCGCCGCCGCCGACGCCTGTCCGCGGGCATGTCGAGCGGGGTCGGCGCGATGTTCATCGGCTTCGGCGCCAAGCTGGCCACGGCCACCCTGGGCTGACGATCCAAAACCTGATATCCGGTACGGTCCGCGGGAACTTGCAGACCGGCCAACAAAGAGAGCGTGCAATGCCAAAGCGCACAGACATCAAGAGCATCCTAATCATCGGCGCAGGCCCGATCATCATCGGCCAGGCGTGCGAATTCGACTACTCCGGCGCACAGGCCTGCAAGGCCCTGCGCGAAGAGGGCTTCAAGGTCATCCTGGTCAACTCGAACCCGGCGACCATCATGACGGACCCGAACACGGCCGACGTGACGTACATCGAGCCCATCACCTGGGAAGTGGTCGAGCGCATCATCGAGAAGGAACGCCCGGACGCCATCCTGCCGACCATGGGCGGCCAGACCGCGCTGAACTGCGCGCTGGACCTGCATCGCCATGGCGTGCTGGACAAGTACAAGGTGGAGCTGATCGGCGCCTCGCCGGAAGCCATCGACAAGGCCGAGGACCGCCAGAAGTTCAAGGACGCGATGACCAAGATCGGTCTCGGTTCGGCCAAGTCGGGCATCGCCCACTCGATGGACGAAGCCGTGGCCGTGCAGTCGCGCATCGCCCAGGAAACCGGCGGCGCCGGCTACCCGATCGTGATTCGCCCGTCGTTCACGCTGGGCGGCACCGGCGGCGGCATCGCCTACAACCGCGAAGAGTTCGAAGAGATCTGCAAGCGCGGCCTGGACCTGTCGCCGACGCGCGAACTGCTGATCGAGGAATCGCTGCTCGGCTGGAAGGAATACGAGATGGAAGTGGTCCGCGACAAGGCGGACAACTGCATCATCATCTGCTCGATCGAGAACCTGGACCCGATGGGCATCCACACCGGCGACTCGATCACCGTGGCCCCGGCCCAGACGCTGACCGACAAGGAATACCAGATCCTGCGTAACGCGTCGCTGGCCGTGCTGCGCGAGATCGGCGTGGACACCGGCGGTTCGAACGTGCAGTTCTCGATCAACCCGGTCGACGGCCGGATGATCGTGATCGAGATGAACCCGCGCGTGTCGCGTTCGTCGGCCCTGGCCTCGAAGGCCACGGGCTTCCCGATCGCCAAGGTCGCCGCCAAGCTGGCCGTGGGCTACACGCTGGACGAGCTGAAGAACGAAATCACCGGCGGCCAGACCCCGGCATCGTTCGAGCCGTCGATCGACTACGTGGTCACCAAGGTGCCGCGTTTCGCGTTCGAGAAATTCCCGGCAGCCGACAGCCACCTGACCACGCAGATGAAGTCGGTGGGCGAAGTGATGGCCATGGGCCGTACCTTCCAGGAATCGTTCCAGAAGGCCCTGCGCGGCCTGGAAGTGGGCGTGGACGGCCTGGACGAGAAGTCGACCGACCGTGACGAGATCGTCGAGGAAATCGGCGAGGCCGGCCCGGATCGCATCTGGTACGTGGGCGACGCGTTCCGCCTGGGCATGTCGCTGGAAGAGGTTTACGCCGAGACTGCCATCGATCCGTGGTTCCTGGCCCAGATCGAGGACATCGTCAAGACCGAAGGCCTGGCGCGCAACCGCACGCTGGAAAGCCTGTCGGCCGCCGAACTGCGCTTCCTGAAGCAGAAGGGCTTCTCGGACCGCCGCCTGGCCAAGCTGCTGAAGACCGATGCCAAGGCCGTGCGCGAGGCTCGCGTGGCGCAGAACGTGCGCCCGGTCTACAAGCGCGTGGACACCTGCGCCGCCGAGTTCGCCACCAACACCGCTTACATGTACGGCACGTACGAAGCCGAACATGGCGAGTGCGAGGCCGACCCGACGACCAACAGGAAGATCATGGTGCTGGGCGGTGGCCCGAACCGGATCGGCCAGGGCATCGAGTTCGACTACTGCTGCGTGCACGCCGCGCTGGCGCTGCGCGAGGACGGGTACGAGACCATCATGGTCAACTGCAACCCGGAAACCGTGTCGACCGACTATGACACGTCGGACCGCCTGTACTTCGAGCCGCTGACGCTGGAAGACGTGCTGGAAATCGTCGACAAGGAAAAGCCGGTGGGCGTGATCGTCCAGTACGGCGGCCAGACCCCGCTGAAGCTGGCGCTGGACCTGGAAGCCAACGGCGTGCCCATCATCGGCACGAGCCCGGACATGATCGACGCCGCGGAAGACCGCGAGCGCTTCCAGAAGCTGCTGCAGGACCTGGGTCTGCGCCAGCCGCCGAACCGCACGGCCCGAGCCGAGGACGAAGCGCTGCGCCTGGCCGAGGAAATCGGCTATCCGCTGGTGGTGCGTCCGTCGTACGTGCTGGGTGGCCGCGCGATGGAAATCGTGCACGAGCCGCGCGACCTGGAGCGCTACATGCGCGAGGCCGTGAAGGTGTCGAACGATTCGCCGGTGCTGCTGGACCGCTTCCTGAACGACGCCATCGAATGCGACGTCGACGCCCTGTGCGACGGCCAGCGCGTATTCATCGGCGGCGTGATGGAGCACATCGAACAGGCTGGCGTGCACTCGGGCGATTCGGCCTGCTCGCTGCCGCCGTACTCGCTGTCGCAGGCAACCGTCGACGAACTGAAGCGCCAGACCGCCGCGATGGCCAAGGCGCTGAACGTGATCGGCCTGATGAACGTGCAGTTCGCCATCCAGCAGAAGAACGGCGAGGACGTCGTCTACGTGCTGGAAGTGAACCCGCGTGCGTCGCGGACGGTGCCGTACGTGTCGAAGGCCACCGGCCTGTCCCTGGCCAAGATCGCCGCGCGCTGCATGGCCGGCCAGTCGCTGGATTCGCAGGGCATCGGCGCGGAAGTCGTGCCGCCGTACTTCAGCGTCAAGGAAGCCGTGTTCCCGTTCAACAAGTTCCCGGGCGTGGATCCGGTCCTCGGACCTGAAATGCGTTCCACCGGCGAAGTGATGGGCGTGGGCAAGGTGTTCGGCGAAGCGCTGTTCAAGAGCCAGCTGGCTGCCGGTTCGCGCCTGCCCGAGAAGGGCACGGTGCTGATCACGGTGAAGGACAGCGACAAGCCGCGCGCCGTGACCGTGGCCCGCATGCTGCACGACCTGGGCTACCCGATCGTCGCCACGCGCGGCACGGCTTCGGCCATCGAGGCTGCCGGCATCCCGGTCCGCGTGGTGAACAAGGTCAAGGATGGCCGTCCGCACATTGTGGACATGATCAAGAACGGCGAACTCGCCCTGGTCTTCACGACCGTGGACGAGACGCGTACGGCCATCGCCGATTCGCGCTCGATCCGTATCGCCGCACTGGCCGCCCGTGTGCCGTACTACACCACGATCGCTGGCGCCAACGCCGCGGTGGAAGGCCTGAAGCACATGCAGAGCCTGGAGGTCTATGACCTGCAAGGCCTGCACAAGCAACTGGCCTGATTCCAGGCCAGTCAGGGCCGCCGATGCTGCGGTGCGGGGAAACATCCCACGCCGTGGCGCCGCCGCCGGGTTGATACCGGCGGCGGTTCTGGCCTAAACTACGTCGAATTCGCTGATCGATCCGCGCCCTGGTGCCGGTTCGATCCCATCTGAAAGCCGCGGTCGAGCGGAAGTGCTGACCGGCAGCATCGCTGCCGGAGCATGGTTCCAGCTCCGCTGCGGCTCATTTTTTGTTGAACGAGACATGAGCACCATTCCGATTACCAAGCGTGGCGCCGAGCTCCTGAAGGAAGAGCTGCAGCGCCTCAAGGCCGTCGAGCGTCCTGCGGTGATCAATGCCATCTCCGAGGCGCGTGCCCAGGGCGATCTGTCGGAAAACGCCGAGTACGACGCCGCCAAGGAAAAGCAGGCATTTATCGAAGGCCGTATCCAGGAAGTGGAGGCCAAGCTGGGCGCCGCCCAGGTTATCGATCCGACACAGCTGGACACCGACGGCCGCATCGTCTTTGGTGCCACCGTGGACCTGGAAGACCTGGAATCGGGCAAGGCCGTCAGCTACCAGATCGTCGGCGACGACGAGGCTGACCTGGACAGCGGCAAGATTTCGGTCAGCTCGCCGATCGCACGCGCCCTGATCGGCAAGTTCGAGGGCGATGTCGCCACCGTGCTGGCCCCGGGCGGCGAACGCGAATACGAAGTCATCACTGTCCGCTACATCTGACGCGGCGGGGCACGGTGTTCTCGTCTTCGTACTCGAATCTGCCGCCGCTGCCGCATCGCATCTTTCTGCTGCTGACCGTGGTCTGGGCAGGGAGCCTGTGGACGGTGGGCTACATGGTGGCGCCGACGCTGTTCGCCGTGCTGCCAAGCCGCGAGACCGCTGGCATGATCGCCGGACACCTGTTCCGCTACGAGGCCATCCTTGGCGTGACGGTGGGCGTGCTGCAGCTGGTGCTGTGCAATGTGCTGATTCGCCGTGGGGCCACGCGCTACCGGTCGCTGCGCTGGATCGTGCTGGCCATGCTGGTGTGCGTGCTGGCCGGCTATTTCGGAGTGCAGCCGTTCATGGAAGGGCTAAAGGTCAAGGCCCAGGCAATGAGCCTCGGGGTGTCCGAGTCGCCGTACAAGAGCCAGTTCGGCATGCTGCACGGCGTGTCGAGCCTGTTCTACCTGCTGCAGAGCCTGCTTGCCCTGGTGCTCGTGTGGCGCGCCAGCGCGCCGCGTGCGTCTGGAGAGTAAGCAGCGGGAAGGCCGGGTGCGCCCCGGAAAATGCCCCGGGGAAACGAAAAAGGCGGCCATGGCCGCCTTTCTTGCTGGTTCCGGGAACCGATTGGCACGTGGCCAATCTGATCCTGCCGTTCAGCCCAGCGATTTCTTCTTCTGGCTGGACGGGCGTGCCTTGGCACGCTTGACGTTACCGGCCTGGGTCACGCGTTCGTTGCCAAGCACCTTGACGGCCGTGCGCGGCGTACGGCGCTGGGTCGAGCCAGATGCCTTGCGAACCATCACGGTACGCGGGGCGGCACCAGTGCCCAGGCGACGGCGGGCGGCGCCCATGTCCTCCGGCTGGTTTTCCTTGAGGCGGGCAGGGCCCGGACGCCAGATGACCAGCAGCTTGCCGATATGCTGGATAGGCGCGGCGTGCAGTTCGTCGCAAATGGCGTCGTAAATGGCGATGCGCGTATCGCGTTCGTCACCGAATACCCGGATCTTGATCAGGTCGTGTGCCGCAAGGCTGCGGTCGATTTCGGCCAGGACCGCGGGGGTGAGGCCTTCGGCGCCAATCATGACCACGGGGTTGAGGCCATGGGCGCGCGAGCGCAGTTCGGAACGTTGGGCGGAGATCAGTTGTAGAGCGGGCATTGGGCAGCAAATTTCGGATTGGCGCGTATTATCCGTCAACCATGCAAAAAAAGGTCGCCGGGAGGCGGCAAAGATCACCAAATCGGGAGAAAAACCTGCTTCCGGCCACAAGTTGTGGTCGGGTAGCCGATTTTCCCGCAAGAAGGCAAGTCTCAGTAATGGCCAAGGGCAAGAACAAGTTCAACCAGTCGTGGCTCCACGACCACATTAACGATCCCTACGTGAAGATGGCGCAGCGCGAGGGGTATCGCGCCCGGGCGGCCTACAAGCTGAAGGAAATCGACGACCAGGACAAGCTTATCCAGCCCGGCCAGGTGATTGTCGACCTGGGCGCGGCGCCGGGCAGCTGGAGCCAGTATGCCCGCAACAAGCTGGCGGCATCGCCCCGCGCCACGGACGGCAAGATCGACGGCGCGGTGGTGGCCATCGACCTGCTGCCGATGGAGCCGGTGGCCGACGTGACCTTCATCCAGGGAGATTTCCGAGAGGAAGAAGTGTTCCGGGAACTGGAAAAAGTGGTGCTGGAGGCGTCTGGCGGGTCGAGAATCGACCTTGTTATCTCTGATATGGCCCCAATTTGTCCGGTGTGGCGTCGGCCGATTCGGCCCGGATCGAGTATTTGTGCGATCTGGCTCTGGAATTTGCGCAGGCCCATCTGAAGCCTGAGGGTCGCTGCTGGTCAAGTGCTTCCACGGGTCCGGCTACAGCCAGATCGTTGAGAAGTTCAAACGTCAGTTCAAGGTTGTCGCCAAACGCAAGCCCAAGGCGTCGCGCGACAAGTCTTCAGAAACCTTTATTCTTGGGCGTTACCTGAAATCAGTGGACTGACAGGATGCATGACAGTGGACGGCCATCCCCGCCGAAGTGGGGGTATCCGGGTTTGTGCCGGGCACTGCCCCGCTTGCCCGGGACAGGCGGCTCGGGCACTATCAGGCTCATAGAATCAGATTTCCCTGTGGGGACGGGCGCTGCATTACAATGCAATGCAGCTATCCGTTGGCAAGGCAATTGCAAAGGAGTTCGGCCTTGAATAACAACCTGTTTCAAAAGGCGGCAATCTGGCTCGTAATCGCGCTGGTATTGTTCACCGTCTTCAAGCAGTTCGACAAACCGCGTGCCCAGGACGGTGTCACCTATTCGCAGTTCATGGATGACGCCAAGAACGGCAAGGTGTCGCGCGTCGACGTGCAGGGCCGTAACCTGGTGGTGTCCCCGAAAGAGGGCGCCAAGTACACGATCATTTCGCCGGGCGACATCTGGATGGTCGGCGACCTGATGAAGTACGGCGTCCAGGTAACCGGCAAGGCCGATGACGAGCCGAACGTGCTGGTCCAGGCGTTGTACTACCTGGGACCGACGCTTCTGATCATCGTCTTCTGGTTCTACATGATGCGGCAGATGCAGGGCGGCGGGAAAGGCGGTGCCTTCTCGTTCGGCAAATCCCGTGCGCGCCTGATCGACGAGAACCAGAACGCCGTGACCTTTGCCGATGTGGCCGGTTGCGACGAGTCCAAGGAAGAAGTGGTCGAACTGGTCGACTTCCTGAAGGATCCTCAGAAATTCCAGAAGCTGGGCGGCCGCATCCCGCGCGGCGTGCTGCTGGTTGGCCCTCCGGGCACCGGCAAGACGCTGCTGGCGCGTGCCATCGCCGGCGAAGCCAAGGTGCCGTTCTTCAGCATCTCGGGCTCCGACTTCGTGGAAATGTTCGTCGGCGTGGGTGCTGCCCGCGTGCGCGACATGTTCGAGAACGCCAAGAAGCAGGCGCCTTGCATCGTGTTCATCGATGAAATCGACGCGGTCGGCCGCCATCGTGGCGCCGGCATGGGCGGCGGCAATGATGAGCGCGAGCAGACCCTGAACCAGATGCTGGTCGAGATGGACGGCTTCGAGGCCAACTCGGGCGTGATCGTCATCGCTGCGACCAACCGTGCCGATGTGCTGGACAAGGCGCTTCTGCGTCCGGGCCGTTTTGACCGCCAGGTCTATGTTGGCCTGCCGGACATCCGCGGCCGCGAGCAGATCCTGAAGGTCCACATGCGCAAGGTGCCGATTGGCAACGACGTTGACGCATCGGTGATCGCACGTGGTACGCCGGGCTTCTCGGGTGCCGACTTGGCGAACCTGGTCAACGAGGCCGCGCTGTTTGCCGCCCGCCGCAACAAGCGCGTGGTCGACATGCAAGACTTCGAGGACGCCAAGGACAAGATCTACATGGGGCCGGAGCGCAAGTCGACGGTCATGCGCGAGGAAGAGCGCAAGGCGACGGCTTACCACGAGTCCGGTCACGCGGTGGTGGCCAAGCTGCTGCCGAAGGCCGACCCGGTCCACAAGGTCACGATCATGCCGCGTGGCTGGGCACTGGGCGTGACGTGGCAGCTGCCGGAGCATGACAAGTACTCGAAGTACAAGGACAACATGCTTGAGGAAATTGCGATCCTGTTCGGCGGCCGCGCTGCCGAAGAGGTGTTCCTCAACGCCATGAGCACCGGTGCCTCGAACGACTTCGAGCGTGCCACCAAGATCGCCCGCGACATGGTGACCCGCTTCGGCATGAGTGACTCGCTGGGTGCCATGGTGTACGTGGATACCGAGCAGGACGGCATGTTCGGCAAGCTGTCGTCGAAGACGGTGTCGGAAGCCACGCAGCAGAAGGTCGACGCCGAAATCCGCACCATCATCGACGAGCAATACGCGCTGGCCAAGCGCCTGCTCGAAGAGAACCGCGACAAGGTCGAAGCGATGACCAACGCGCTGATGGAGTGGGAAACGATCGACGCCGACCAGGTGAACGACATCATGGCTGGCAAGCCGCCGCGTCCCCCGCGCAACCTGCAGGGTCCGAGCGGTGGCGGCAGCACGCCTCCGGGTGGTTCGCCCGTAGCCCCGACCAATGCGCCCGCCACGGCGCGCGTCGACGATACGGTGTAATTGGGCTGCACCGCCGCGTAACAGACCGTTTGCAACGGTTTCAAACGCGGCGGATTCTGATAGCCTCCGAAGCCGGTGCCTGGTGCGCCGGCTTTTTGTTTTTCAGGTGTACATCTTGTCAACCGAGTTTTTCCAGTGCGGGCGCTACCGATTTGCCCGCGATTGCCGCCCGCTGGTGATGGGCATCCTCAATGTGACCCCCGATTCGTTCTCGGATGGCGGCCAGCACGCCTCGCGGGATGCGGCGCTACGCCATGCCGAGCAGATGATTGCCGAGGGCGTGGACATCATCGACATCGGCGGGGAATCGAGCCGGCCCGGATCGGCGGCATTGCCGTTGGCCGAGGAGCTGGACCGCGTCATGCCGATCGTCGAGGCGCTGGCGGATTGCGGCAAACCGTTGTCAATCGACACGTACAAGCCCGAGGTGATGCGGGCCGCGCTGGCGGGCGGAGCCGATTTGATCAACGATATCTGGGGCTTCCGGATGCCCGGCGCCGTCGAGGCGGTGTCGGCGGGACAGGCCGCCCTGTGCGTCATGCACATGCAGCGCGATCCCCAGACCATGCAGGAAGATCCTCATTACGCCGACGTGGTGGCGGAAGTGGCCGATTTCCTGCGCGAGCGGGTGTCAACCCTGCGTGCGGCGGGCGTGGTCGATTCGCGCATTTCGCTTGATCCGGGGTTTGGATTTGGCAAGACGCCGGATCATAATCTGCGCCTGCTCGGGCAGATGCCCCGTTTGGCAATCGATGGACTGCCGGTGCTGGCCGGGCTGTCGCGCAAGTCGACACTCGGAGCCATCGTCGGCGGCAAGCCACCGCAGGATCGGGTGGCCGCCAGCATCGCCGCGGCCGTGTGTGCGGCCGAGAAAGGCGCATTTATCGTGCGCGTGCATGACGTAGAACAAACCGTGGACGCCCTCAAGGTCTGGTGGGCGATCCGCCATGAGTCAGTTGCCCCGCAGGGGCAGCAAGGAGAATGATCAGATGACACGCAAGTATTTCGGGACGGACGGCGTACGGGGCAGGGTTGGCGAGGCGCCGATCACGCCCGACTTCGTCATGCGGCTTGGCTACGCCGCAGGCAAGGTCCTGGCGCTGGGGCAGAAAACGTCGCAAGGCCGGCCTACCGTGCTGATCGGCAAGGACACGCGGATCTCGGGCTACATGCTCGAAGCCGCCCTGGAAGCCGGCTTCACGGCAGCCGGAGTCAACGTGCGCATGACCGGCCCGTTGCCGACGCCGGCCATCGCCTACCTGACGCGCGCGCTGCGCCTGGCGGCTGGCGTGGTCATTTCGGCCAGCCACAATCCGTATTACGACAACGGCATCAAGTTCTTTTCGGCCTCGGGCGACAAGCTGCCCGACGAAGTCGAAGCGAAGATCGAATCGCTGCTGGAAGAGCCGATGATGTGCGTGCGCTCCGAGGACCTGGGCCGCGCCAAGCGCATCGACGATGCCGCCGGACGCTATATCGAGTTTTGCAAGAGCACGTTTCCGTACGAGCAGGACCTGCACGGCCTGCGCGTTGTGGTGGATTGTGCACACGGTGCGGCTTACCACATCGCCCCGCACGTATTCCACGAGCTTGGTGCCGAGGTGATTGCGATCGGCAACCAGCCGGACGGCCGCAATATCAATGCCGGCTATGGCGCAACCGCCCCCGAAAAGCTGGTGGAAGCGGTGCGCGCCCATCGTGCGGACGTTGGCCTGGCCTTCGACGGCGACGCGGACCGCCTGCAGGTGGTGGATGCTGACGGCCGTCTCTACAACGGCGACGAACTGCTCTACCTGATCGTGCGCGATCGCCAGGCATCCGGCCAGAAGGTGGAAGGTGCCGTTGGCACGCTGATGACCAACATGGCCGTGGAACTGGCGCTCAAGCGCCTGGGCGTGGATTTCGTGCGCGCCAAGGTCGGTGATCGCTATGTACTGGAGGAATTGAACAAGCGCGGCTGGCAACTCGGCGGCGAGGGCTCAGGGCACTTGTTGTGCCTGGATCGCCACACCACCGGGGATGGCATCGTGTCGGCGCTGCAGGTGCTGGCTGCGCTGCGCCGAAGCGGCAAGACATTGGCGCAACTGCTGGAGGGCGTGCAACTGTTCCCGCAGACACTCATCAATGTACGCGTGGAAAAGGGCTTCGACTGGCAGAGCCACGCCGGCCTGAAGGCCGCTCGCGAGCAGGTCGAGCCTGAACTCGAAGGCCGTGGCCGCGTGCTGATCCGTGCGTCGGGCACCGAGCCGGTGGTACGGGTGATGGTCGAGGCCGAACAGGTGGAGACCGCCGAGCGCGCTGCCCAGACCCTGGCCAACGCCTTGCGCGCCTGAAAGAGATCACCGGGGATGCGTTAGATCCCTGGGGAAAATCTGACGCCACAGCCCGTCGACATCGGCGCCTGTGGCGTTTTCTTTCCATGATTTTGCAATTAACTGACGTCCCCGGCACGAGGGCCGTCATTGAGGTAACCGAAAGGCCCGCGGTTTTGGAGTGGCGATTAAAGCACGGCGAAAAGACGATTTCGTGACGGACAGGGAATATCGGCCATTTGGCCGGGTCTTTGAAGAACATTTCGGGATGTCATGGAACTGTCATACAAGCAGCATAAAGTTCGCCTTGTCAAAAATTTGTCATTCCCAACCAATGTTCTCTGGAGGACATATGAAGCTGGTCAAGACTGCCGTAGCAGGCATCGTGTCGATTGTGGTGGCGGGTACTGCGTTCGCGGCGGAAATTACCGGTGCAGGCGCTTCTTTCCCGGCGCCCGTGTATTCCAAGTGGGCTGACGCCTACCAAAAAGCAACGGGTAACAAGGTCAACTATCAATCCATCGGTTCGTCGGGCGGCATCAAGCAGATCAATGCCAAGACCGTCGATTTCGGCGCTTCGGACGCTCCCCTGAAGGACGACGAACTGGCCAAGGGCAACCTGATCCAGTTCCCGACCGTGATCGGCGGCGTGGTGCCCGTGATCAACCTGCAAGGCGTGAAGCCGGGCGAACTGACCATCACCGGCGACGTGCTGGCCAACATCTACCTGGGCAAGATCAAGAAGTGGGACGATCCCGCGATCAAGGCCCTGAACCCGAAGGCCAAGCTGCCGAGCCAGGACATCCTGCCGGTGCGCCGCGCCGATGGCTCGGGCACGACGTTCATCTTCACGAACTACCTGTCGAAGGTCAGCAATGACTGGAAGAGCTCGGTTGGCGAAGGCACGACCGTGAACTGGCCGGGTGGCGGCACGGGCGGCAAGGGCAACGAAGGCGTGGCCGCCTTCGTGCAGCGTCTGAATGGCGCGATCGGCTACGTCGAGTACGCCTACGCCAAGCAGAACAAGATGACGTACCTGACGATGAAGAACTCGGCGGGTGAAGTGGTGCAGCCGAGCGACGACGCCTTCAAGGCCGCTGCCGCCGGTGCCGACTGGAACAAGTCGTTCTACCAGATCCTGACGAACCAGCCGGGCAAGGCCGCATGGCCGATCGCCGGTGCCACGTTCATCCTGCTGCACAAGACGCAGGAAAAGCCGGCACAGGGCCAGGAAGTCATGAAGTTCTTCGACTGGGCCTACAAGAGCGGTGGTGCAATGGCTTCGGACCTGGACTACGTGCCGCTGCCGGAAGCCGTGACGAACCAGATCCGCGCCACGTGGAAGCAAAGCGTGAAGGACGGTTCGGGCAAGGCCCTGTACTAAGCCGCTGCCAAGCCGCTGTACTAAGCTTTTGCTGTACTGAAGTACGGCCCGGCATGCGAGCCCGGCCCGCCCGAGCGCGGGACGGGCATCGCGTGACGGTGCCGCGGTGGCCCTGGCGCCACCGCGGCACATGTTCCACCTACCGATTTCCATCATGGCGACTACGTCCGATCTTCCTGCCGTCCGGCCTCCCAGCCGCCTTGGCGACATCCTGTTCGGCGGCCTGACCCGCGGCGCCGCCATCGTCACCCTGCTGCTGCTCGGCGGCATCATCGTATCGCTCGCCATCAGCGCCTGGCCGTCGATCAAGCATTTCGGCCTGTCGTTCCTGTGGAGCGCCGAATGGGATCCGCCCGCCGACGTGTACGGCGCGCTCGTGCCCATCTACGGCACGTTGGTCACCTCCCTGATCGCCCTTATCATCGCCGTGCCGGTCAGCTTCGGCATCGCCCTGTTTCTGACCGAGCTGTCGCCCGCCTGGCTGCGCCGCCCGCTCGGTACCGCCATCGAACTTCTCGCCGCAGTGCC
The DNA here is from genome assembly GCF_018729255.1 of Cupriavidus sp. EM10. Taxonomy (NCBI): domain Bacteria; kingdom Pseudomonadati; phylum Pseudomonadota; class Betaproteobacteria; order Burkholderiales; family Burkholderiaceae; genus Cupriavidus; species Cupriavidus sp. EM10. The sequence continues at coordinate 2,204,770 of NZ_CP076060.1, read as the reverse complement.
GTCCATCGTCTACGGCATGTGGGCCTGCTCGTGTTCGCGCCGATCTTCGGCGAATATTTCCAGAAGCCGCTCGCCAATACGGTGGGGCAGGTGCCGGTGATCGGCAAGCTGTTCCAGGGCGCGCCGCTGGGTATCGGCCTGCTGTGCGCGGGCGTGATCCTGGCGATCATGATCATCCCGTACATCGCCTCCGTGATGCGCGATGTGTTCGAAGTCACGCCCGTGCTGCTCAAGGAGTCGGCCTACGGCATCGGCTGCACCACGTGGGAAGTGATGTGGCGCGTGGTGCTGCCCTATACGCGCGCCGGTGTGATCGGCGGCGTGATGCTTGGCCTGGGCCGCGCGCTGGGCGAAACCATGGCCGTCACGTTCGTGATCGGCAACACCAACCTGCTCGACAACGTGTCGCTGTTCTCGCCGGGTAACAGCATTACCTCGGCGCTGGCGAACGAATTCGCGGAAGCCGGAGCCGGCCTGCACACCGCCGCATTGATGGAACTGGGCCTGATCCTGTTCTTCATCACGTTCGTGGTGCTGGCCCTGTCCAAAGTCCTGCTGCTGCGCCTTGCAAAGAATGAGGGTGGCAAATGAACCAAGCCAGTCAAGCCGTGTCTACTTCGTCCATTCCCGCTGTCCGTCCCGATTCCGATGCCGTCCGTGCGCGGCTGCAGGGTTCGCGCCGTCGCATGAATGCCATCGCCCTGGCGGCGTCGCTGGGCGCCATGGGGTTCGGACTGTTCTGGCTCGCGTGGATTCTCTGGACCACCATCTCGCTGGGCGTGGGTGGCCTGTCGCTCGACCTGTTCACGCAGATGACGCCGGCCCCGAACACCGCCGGCGGCGGTCTGGCCAACGCCATCTTCGGCAGCTTCGTGCTGGTGGGCGTGGCCACGCTGGTCGGTACGCCGCTGGGCATCCTGGCCGGCATCTACCTGGCCGAGTACGGCCAGAAGTCGCCGCTGGCCAGCTTCATCCGCTTCATCAACGACATCCTGCTGTCGGCACCGTCGATCGTGATCGGCCTGTTCGTCTACGCGCTGGTGGTGACCCGCATGGGCCATTTCTCGGGCTGGGCAGGCGTGTGCGCCCTGGCGCTGCTGCAGATCCCGATCGTGGTCCGCACCACCGAGAACATGCTGAACCTGGTGCCGAACGCACTGCGTGAAGCGGCGGTGGCCCTGGGCACGCCGAAGTGGAAAATGGTGATGTCGATCACGGTCAAGTCGTCGTACGCGGGCATCGTGACCGGCGTGCTGCTGGCCGTGGCCCGTATCGCCGGCGAAACCGCGCCGCTGCTGTTCACCGCGCTGTCCAACCAGTTCTGGAGCGCGGACCTGAACAAGCCGATGGCCAACCTGCCCGTGACGATTTTCCGCTTCGCCATGAGCCCGTTCACGGAATGGCAGCAACTGGCCTGGGCCGGCGTGTTCCTGATTACCGTCGGGGTGCTTGCGCTGAACATCGTCGCGCGCCTCCTGTTCAAGAAATAAGCGGCGACACGCATCGCGCCAGACCCGACTACCGAATTCAAGCGAGACATCAGCATGACCTCTACCGTCATCGATATTCCCGATACCGTGCGCGCCAAGATCGACGTGCGGAACCTGAACTTCTACTACAACCAGTTCCACGCGCTGAAGAACATCAACATGTCGATCCCGGACCGCAAGGTCACGGCGTTCATCGGCCCGTCGGGCTGCGGCAAGTCCACGCTGCTGCGCACGTTCAACAAGATGTTCGCGCTGTACCCGGAGCAACGTGCCGAGGGCGAGATCAACATGGACGGCGAGAACCTGCTCACCAGCAAGGAAGACATTTCGCTGCTGCGCGCCAAGGTGGGCATGGTGTTCCAGAAGCCGACGCCGTTCCCGATGTCGATCTATGACAATATCGCGTTCGGGGTGCGACTGTTCGAAAAGCTGTCGCGCTCGGAAATGGACGACCGCGTCGAGTGGGCCCTGTCGAAGGCCGCACTGTGGAACGAAGCCAAGGACAAGCTGCACCAGTCGGGCTACGGCCTGTCGGGCGGACAGCAGCAGCGCCTGTGCATCGCACGCGGCATTGCCATCCGCCCCGAAGTGCTGCTGCTCGATGAGCCGTGCTCGGCGCTGGACCCGATTTCCACGGGCCGCATCGAGGAACTGATCGCCGAACTGAAGGACGAGTACACCGTGGTGATCGTGACCCACAACATGCAGCAGGCCGCGCGCTGCTCGGATTACACGGCCTACATGTACCTGGGCGAGCTGATCGAGTTCGGCGAGACCGAGAAGATCTTCATCAAGCCGCACCGCAAGGAAACCGAAGACTACATTACCGGCCGCTTCGGTTGATCCGCGACGGCATTGCAGGACATATCCAGCAAACGGACAAGCGGCCAGGAGAACACCATGACTGACAAGCACCTGTCGACCCAGTTCGACGCCGACCTCAACGCGATCAACACCAAGCTGCTGCAGATGGGCGGCCTGGTGGAATCGCAGATCGAGCTGGCCATGCGCGCGCTGGCCGACTTCGACGGTGACATGGCCGACCAGGTCATGGCCCGCGAGCAGCAGCTGAACGCACTCGAAGTCGAGATCGATGCCGACTGCGGCAACATCATCGCGCGTCGCCAGCCTACCGCCCGCGACCTGCGCCTGGTGATGGCGATCTCGAAGACGATCACCAACCTGGAACGGGCCGGTGACGAGGCCGAAAAGATTGCCAAGCGCACCAAGCACATCATGGAAGATGCGGCCGCGCACAACATCAACTACGCCGAGGTGAAGCTGTCCGGCGAGATGGCGATCAACCTGCTGCGCCAGGCCCTGGACGCCTTCGCGCGCCTGGACACCGTGGCGGCCGCCCGCATCGTCAAGGACGACAAGGCGATCGACGAGGAATTCCGGGCCTTCGTGCGCAAGCTGATCACGTACATGATGGAAGACCCGCGCACGATCTCGGTGGCGCTGGACTTCCTGTTCATCGCCAAGGCCGTCGAGCGTATCGGCGACCACGCGAAGAACATTGCCGAATTCATCATCTACATCGTGAAGGGCACGGATGTGCGCCATGTGTCACGCGAAGATATGGAGCGCGAAGCGTTGAGCTGAAAACGCGCCAGCACTGATAAGCGGAGAACAATTACATGCCAAGCAGTATTCTCGTTGTCGAAGACGAACCGGCGATTGCCGAACTGATCGCCGTCAATCTCCAGCACGCGGGGCACTATCCGATTCGCGCGTATAACGCGGAGCAGGCGCTGTCGCTGATGAGCGATGTCCTGCCGGACCTCGTGCTGCTGGACTGGATGCTCCCGGGCAAGTCGGGCGCTACCTTCGCCAAGGAACTGCGGACCAACGACCGCACCAAGCAGATCCCGATCATCATGCTCACCGCCCGCAGCGAGGAGCAGGACAAGGTCATGGGTCTGGAAGCCGGTGCGGACGACTACGTGACCAAGCCGTTCTCGCCCAAGGAACTGCTGGCCCGCATCAAGGCGGTGCTGCGCCGCCGTGCGCCGCAGCTGACCGACGACGTGGTGGCCATCAACGGCCTGCGCCTTGACCCGGCCACGCATCGCGTGACCGGCCAGGACGACACCGGCCCGATCAAGCTGGACCTGGGCCCGACGGAGTTCCGTCTGCTGCACTTCCTGATGACGCACCCGGAGCGCGTGCATAGCCGGTCGCAATTGCTGGATCAGGTCTGGGGCGACCATGTGTTCGTGGAAGAGCGTACCGTCGACGTGCATATCAAGCGTCTGCGTGCCGCGCTGACCCCTGGCGGGTACAGCAACATGATCGAGACGGTTCGCGGCAGCGGCTATCGCCTGGCCCGCTCACCGAGTCACTGACCGGATACGGCCGGCGGCGGAGCAGCGAGGCCGCGCCGGCCGATGTCGGATAATGCCGGCTGAATGTAACGCTGCGGTGCATGTTGTGGCAGACTCTGTCGCAATGCGAACGCAGTCTGAACCTCATCTACCCCTCGCATGAATGTCATCTGGGCCCGTTCCGCGGCCATCCTCGCCGGTCTCGCGGCCATCGCCGGGGGGCTGTACGCCTTTGCCGGCCCCGTGCCCGGCCTGCTGTTCCTTTCCGTTTCGCTATTCCTGCTGCTGGGCTATTACCTGTTCCAGATCGACCGCCTGTGGCGGGTGCTGGATGCCCCGGCCTATGGCGAAATTCCGAGCGCGCTCGGACTGTGGGGCGAGGTGTATTACCGCCTGCACCGGCTGGTCAAGCGCTGGCGCACCCAGGTGCTGCAGGTGGAACAGCAGCACACGCGGTTTATCCAGGCCATCCAGGCGTCGCCCTATGGCGTGCTGATGCTCGACGACGCCGACCAGATCGAATGGTGCAACGGCGTGGCCGAGCAGCACTTTGGCCTGAACGCCCGGCGCGACGTGCGCCAGCGCATTACCCACCTGATCCGCCGGCCGGAATTCGTCCATTACCTGACGCGCGAGCGCTACGACGAGCCCCTGGTGATGCGCGACATGGGCGAGCACAAGCGCGGCATCACGTCGGTGCAGATCCTGCCGTATGGCGAAAACCGCAAGCTCGTGCTGACGCAGGACATTACCAAGGTCGAAAGCACCGAGGCCATGCGCCGCGACTTCGTCGCCAACGTCTCCCATGAACTGAAGACGCCGCTGACGGTGATGACCGGCTTCCTGGAGACCGTGCGCGACCTGCCGGTTTCGGAGGAAGACCGCAAGCGCTATATCGACCTGATGCTGGTGCAGTCGATGCGGATGCAACACATCGTTGAAGATCTGCTGGCGCTGGCCAAGCTGGAGTCCGACGCGCAGCCGCCTACGCACGACCGCGTCAACGTGGCCGGCCTGGCCGCCCACCTGGTGCACGATGCCGAGGCGCTGTCGCAAGGCCGGCACGACATCGAGACAGAGATCGATACCGCGGTGGTGCTGCGCGGCGCCGAAGGCGAACTGCTGTCGGCCCTGGGCAACCTGGTGTCGAACGCCGTGCGATACACGCCCGACGGCGGCCGTATCGCCATCCGCATGACCTTCACCGACGGCCATTCGGTGTTTTCGGTCAGCGATACGGGCCTGGGCATCGCGCCCGAACATATCCCGCGTCTGACCGAACGGTTCTACCGCGTGGATCGCAGCCGGTCGCGCGATACGGGCGGTACCGGCCTGGGCCTGGCCATCGTCAAGCACGTGTTGTCGCGCCACCATGCCGACCTGCGCGTGACCAGCGAGGTTGGCCGGGGCAGTACGTTCCGCATCGTATTTCCCGTAGATCGTAGCGGCTACGAGCCAGACGCCGCGCAGCCGCTGCGTCAGCTGGGCGACGCCTCGCGCCACGCCGCCTGATCGCATCGCTGCAAACAAGAAGGCCGCTACCTGTCTGGGTAGCGGCCTTTTTGCATCCCGGGGGCCCGCGGGCCCGGTCGGTCGTCAGGTACCGAACTTCAGCAGCAGCTCCTGCTGGCTGACGCGCTGCACCTTGGCCCGCGACGGCTTGCGGATGTACTCGCCATCGGGCTGCATGATCCACGCCGACGCGTTGTCGCGCAGATGCACCTGCAGCCCTTCCTTGATCACGCGGGCCTTGAGCGTGCGGTCCAGGATCGGGAAGGCCACTTCGACGCGACGGAACAGGTTGCGGTCCATCCAGTCGGCGCTGGACAGGTACAGCACGTCTTCGCCCGCCGCATGGAAGTAGTAGACGCGGTGGTGTTCCAGGAAGCGGCCGACGATCGAGCGGACCGAAATATTGTCGGACAGCCCCGGCACGCCAGCCCGCAACGCACAGACGCCGCGCACGATCAGGTCGATCTTCACGCCCGCGCGTGACGCCTTGTAGAGCTCGTCGATGATGGTCGGCTCCAGCAGCGCGTTCATCTTGGCGATAATGCGAGCCCGTTTGCCAAGGCGCGCGTTGCGGGCCTCGGCGCGGATATGCTCCACCAGGTTGCTGTGCATCGTGAACGGCGACTGCCACAGGTGGTTCAGCCGAATCGTACCGGCCGTGCCGGTCAGCAGCTGGAACACATAATGGGCATCCTCGCACACCTGCTCGTTGGCGGTCAGCAGGCCAAAGTCGGTGTACAGCCTGGCCGTGCGCGGGTGATAGTTGCCGGTGCCCAGGTGGACGTAGCGCCGCAGCACCGCGTTCTTGACCTTCGCGCTGGCCGGCTCGCGCCGCACGACCAGCAGCATCTTGGCGTGGCACTTGTGGCCCACCACGCCGTACACCACATGGGCGCCGGCCGATTCCAGCCGCTCGGCCCAGTTGATGTTGGTTTCCTCGTCGAAGCGCGCCAGCAGTTCCACCACCACGGTCACTTCCTTGCCGTTGCGGGCCGCCGTCATCAGCGCCTCCATCACGGCCGACTCGTTGCCAGTGCGGTAAACGGTCTGCTTAATTGCCACGACGTTCGGGTCGCTGGCGGCTGCCTGCAGCAGGTCCAGCACCGACGAGAAGCTTTCGTACGGATGATGCAACAGCACGTCGCGCTGGCGGATCACGTCGAACATGCTCGTGCCGGGCGGGAAGGCCTTGACCACGGCCGGCACGTGCGGCGGGTACTTGAGGGCAGGGCGGTCCACCAGGTCGGGGATCTGCATCAGCCGCACCAGGTTTACCGGGCCGCCCACGCGGTACAGGTCCTGTTCGGTCAGGCCGGATTCCAGAAGCAGCCGACGGGACAGCGCCGGCGGCGTATCGGAGGACACTTCCAGCCGGACCATGTCGCCAAAGTGACGTGTGGGCAACTCGCCCTGCAAGGCTTCCCGCAGGTCGGTGATGTCGTCTTCGGACACGAACAGGTCGGAATTGCGCGTGACGCGGAACTGGTAGCAGCCCTGCACCTCGATGGCGGGGAACAGCTCGTGGACGAACGCCTGCATGAACGATGACAGCATCACAAAGCCGTACGGATACCCCGACAGCTTTTCCGGCATGCGCACCACGCGCGGCAGCGCGCGCGGGGCCTGCACGATGGCCAGGTCGGCATCGCGCCCGAAGGCGTCCTTGCCGGACAGCTCGATGATGAAGTTCAGGCTCTTGTTGAGCACGCGCGGAAAGGGGTGGGCCGGGTCCAGCGCGATCGGCGTCAGCACCGGGCCCAGTTCGCGCGCGAAGAAGTCGCGCGCCCAGTCGCGCTGGGCGTCCGTCCAGGTGCCGGTCAGGTGAAAAAACACCCCTTCTTTTTCCAGCGCGGGGAAAATGACGTTCTGCAGCATGTCATACTGCGAGGCCACGAGCCGCTGCGTGCGCTCCGTGACAAGCTGGTAGGTCTGCTGGAACGAGAGACCATCGGGCGTCAGGCCCGATGCGTTGTCCCGCATCTGTTCCTTCAGGCCGGCCATCCGGATTTCAAAGAACTCGTCCAGGTTGCTGGACACGATGCAGATGAACTTCAACCGTTCCAGCAACGGGACATTGGGGTCGGCGGCCTGCGCGAGCACGCGCGCGTTGAATTCCAGAATGCCCAGCTCGCGGTTCCAGAGCGAGCCAGGCGGCGTCGTCGACATGTCTATGACCTTATTTTGGCGATAATGCGACTTTTCATAGATCCGTGTCATTTTGATGACACTTTGATTTTGTCATGATGCAGACATGACAGGGACATAATCTATCGGGTTTTGGTCCGCCCAGGGCCGATCCCGCGTAACACTGACGCAATGACACAGAATCCCCGCTTGCTGGCCGCCGTCGACATGGGCTCCAACAGCTTCCGCCTGATGATCGGGCGGGTGGATGAAACGCCCACTGCCTCGGGCCCCGCCAGCCAGATCTTCCAGGTCGATGCGCTGCGCGAGCCTGTGAGGCTGGCCGCCGGCCTGACGCCGGACAAGTATCTGGACCAGCCGGCACGCCGCCGGGGCGTCGATGCGCTGCGCCGTTTCGGCGACCGCCTGCGCGATTTCGCGCCCGAACAGGTGCGCGCGGTGGCTACCAACACGCTGCGCGTGGCCAAGAATGCGTCGGACTTCCTGATCGAGGCCGAAGCCGCGCTCGGGTTCCCTATCGAAGTGATCGCCGGCCGCGAAGAGGCGCGCCTGATCTACCTGGGCGCCTCGCATGACGCGCCGGCCTGCCAGGGCAACCGGCTGGTTGTCGATATCGGCGGCGGCTCGACCGAATTCATCATTGGCAGCGGCTATCAGTCCAAGCTGATGGAAAGCCTCTACATCGGGTGCGTCTCGCATAGCCGCCAGTTCTTTCCGAGCGGGAACGTCGACGAATACGCGTTCAAGCAGGCCGAGCTGGCCGCGCGCCGCGAGATCCAGGTGCTGGTGCGCCAGTACAAGGCGGCCGGCTGGCAGCAGGCCGTGGGCTCGTCGGGCACGGCACGCGCCCTGGCCGAGCTGATCGAGCTCAACGGCATGAACGACAGCGCGTCCGAGCACGGCATTACCCGCGAAGGGCTGGAGCGCCTGAAGCGGTCGCTGATCAAGGCCGAGAACACGAACCGCGTGAAGCTGACCGGCCTGAAGGCCGACCGGATTCCGGTGCTGCCTGGCGGCCTGTCGATCATGCTCGGCGTGTTTGCCGAACTCGATATCGATCGCATGGACGTGACCGACGGCGCGTTACGCCTGGGCGTGCTGTACGACCTGCTGGGCCGCAGCCACCACGAGGACATGCGTACGGTGACGGTCGACCAGTTCATGCGCCGCTACGCCGTGGACCGCGCGCAGGCCACCCGGGTGGGGCAGGCCGCCCGCGACCTGCTGGCGCAGTTTCCCGAGCCGCGCAACGAGCGCCGCGATGACAACCTGGCGCTGCTGGGCTGGGCCGCCAGCCTGCACGAAATCGGCATGACGATCTCGCATAGCGGCTATCACAAGCATTCGGCCTATATCGCCACGCACGCCGACATGCCGGGCTTCTCGAAGACCGACCAGGCGCGCCTGGCCACGCTGCTGCTGGGCCATGCGGGCAAGCTCGGCAAGCTTTCCGGCAGCGGCAAGTTCGTGGACTGGCGCATGCTGTTCAGCCTGCGTCTGGCGTTCGTACTATGCCGCCGGCGCGGCGACATGAAGCTGCCGCACATCCACGTCAGGCAGCGGTCCGACGAACTGGACGAAGGTTTCGAGGTGCGCCTGCCGAAGACATGGATCGACGCCAATCCGCTGGTCGAATACAGCCTGGCGCAGGAAGCCGACGAATGGGAGCGCGTGGGCAAGCGCTACAAGGTCGTGTACGTCTGAGTTTCCAGTTCGGGCGGCGCGAGCGAAAACGGCGACTCTAATGAGTCGCCGTTCTTTTTTCCTACTTTTTTCCGTGACTGGATCGATCAGCCGTTTCGTCCAGTGGGAGGGGGCTGCTGATCAGCGGTCAGGCCGATTGGATGCCCAGGAAGTGCCGGGCATAGCGCGGGTTCATGTCGCGCACGCGCAGCAGCGTCAGGAAGTCGGCAACGTTGAAGTCGGGGTCCCAGGCCGGCAGGCCGCAGATCTTGGCGCCCAGGCGCAGATAGCCCTTGATCAGCGCGGGCGGCTCCACGTCGAGCGTCTGGTTCAGGTCGTCCACGGGCAGCGGCACGCGCGGGAAGGCGTGGTACTCGATCGGTGCCAGCGACTTTTCGGCGAACTGACGATAGAGGCTGGCCGCGTAGTGGCCGCCGTCGCTCATCGGCACGCTGGCGCAGCCCAGCATCGATTCGAGGTTGTAGCGCTGCAGGTACTCACCCAGGCCGCCCCACAAGGCCATGATCACGCTGCCGGAGCGATAGTCGCGATGCACGCACGAGCGGCCCAGTTCCAGCATCTTCGGGCGCAGGTGCGCCAGGCGGACCAGGTCGAATTCCGATTCGGCGTAGAGGCAGCCGATGCGCTTGGCCTGATGCGGCGGCAGCACGCGGTAGGTGCCCACGACCTTGAGCGTTTCCTGGTCGCGCACGATCAGGTGGTCGCAATAGGCGTCGAACATGTCGACGTCGGTGTCGGTCACCGACGACTGCAGGCGTGCGCCCATTTCCTCGGCGAACACCTTGTAGCGCAGGCGCTGGGCTTCGGCTACTTCATCCTGGTGACGTGCCCACGCCACGCTGAAAGCAGGCGCCGGAGCTTGAATCTGGGTTTGGAGTTGTGCTGGCTGACGAGGAAGACGCCTCCGCGCCGACTGGCCAGTCAGGCCAGTGGGCAAGGAGTCGAAGAGCGGCTGGGTAGGCGTCGGTAAGTCTCGCATCAGTGTGTCCTTTCGGTGACGAAACGGCTTCGAAACAATGTAGAGAGGCCCGGTGACAGCGCCGTGAACCGATGATGACGCTTCCGTGACTGACACATCTTTGTCGCCGAGCAAGCCTTAACCATAGAACAGGCTAACGGGACAGCACATCGCCGATCGTCCAAATGCACAAACTTTGGCGAAATTGTGACATCGGAAGCCCATTTCGGACGCCGCTGTCTCAAAAACGATTCAAAGGAGATCGGGCTGGATGACCGCGCGCAGCACCACCTGCGCTTCGTTCTCGCGCGTGCGGCCCGCCAGCCACCAGATGCCGCTCTTTTTCACGCTCCACGGCAGTTCCTGGCCCGCCAGCAGCAGGCTGGCCAGCTGCCCGATCCATGGCTGATGACCGACCACCACGGTGTGGTCATGGCCTTGCGGCCAGTCGATCGCGGCCAGCACGGCGCCTACATCGGCGCCCGGGGCCAGGTCTTCCAGGATTTCGGCCTTGGCGGACAACGCCGCGGCGGTTTCGCGCGTACGCAGGGCGGGGCTGCAGACCACGCGGTAGTCGGCAGGCAGATGGGCGCGCAGCCAGGCGGCCGACGTCTCGGCCTGCTTGCGGCCTCGCCGGGTCAGCGGGCGCTGGAGATCCGCGCTGCGCGAGATGCTCAGCGCATCCGGCAGATCTTCGGCTTCGGCATGGCGCCACAGAATCAGATTCATGTTCGGCAGGGGCTTCGTCGAGCCTTGAGTATGGTGATGCACGGCAGGTGTCGCAAGTGCGCGACCGGACCGCCAAAAACAAAACGGGCTATCCGGTGGGGCAAAGCCCACGGATAGCCCGTCAGTGTCGGTAGCAGCGATGTCAGCCGCGTGACAGCGGCGCATCGGCTGCGCGCCGCGAACTCAGGACTTGTGGCGGAAGTTGATGCGGCCCTTGGTCAGGTCGTAAGGCGACATTTCCAGGGTAACGCGATCGCCGGCCAAAATGCGGATGCGGTGCTTCTGCATCTTGCCCGAAGCGTATGCCCAGATTTCCACGCCGTTTTCCAGCGTCACGCGATAACGGTTGTCGGGCAGGGCTTCCGACACCACGCCGCCAAATTCAATGAGTTCTTCCTTAGCCAATCTGTTTTCCTTTGTGGCAGCCACGAAAGCTGCGTTGAGTGAGTGTGTATCTGTGTGGGCGCCCGGTCGCGCGCATCCACGTCTTGCCACCATGGCGGCAGCCGCGCGATACGTCGTCGGGAAGCAAGCTGACGGGCTTGGTAATCCATCATGGAAGCCAGGCGGGTCAGAGAATCGGGTAGGGGCGCGGAAGACCCTGTCGATTGCCTTGCCACTTGCGGCTGCGCGGGCGTCTGGCGCATCCGTGTACATCACGGGGACAGCGGGCAAGGTGTTTTCCGGGTCCGGCAACGCTTCCGCCAAGCCATATCCGATCGATGCGACCTGATCGATATGAGGGCGGGCCGGTGGTTTTCCAGTGCGCCAGGCGGCGCTTTCCCGGGTAACAGGGCATGCTCAGATACCCCGAACTGACGCGCGATTGTAGCACGATCACACCATCTACGCAGGCGCAGCATCAGTGCCGGCGCTGTTGCGCAAACGCCATGTACAGGGGCTGAAGACATGCTGCATTGCGGCACGGCTGTCCTTTGTCATGCCTGCACGGGTGCGAAAGATCCGGCCTCAGCATGGGGCCGCAGCATTGCCGGGGCATCACTTTCCGGCCATGCCGCTGGCCAGCGAATGGCCGGCTGATCGCCCAGGCGCGGTGAAAAGAAAAAGGGCTCACGTCTCTCAACGTAAGCCCTTGATCGGTCTGCCTTTTACCACTGCAAATACTGGTCGGAGCGATAGGATTCGAACCTACGACCCTCTGATCCCAAATCAGATGCGCTACCAGGCTGCGCTACGCTCCGGAACCGGTGATTCTATCGTGACACCTGCGCCCAGGTCAAATGTGGCGTGGAGATGTTTGCACGCCCGCAAGTGGCGGATGCTTACCCCGCTTCAGGCGGGATCGTATTTGGCTTGACTTGATGCCGCGCGCTGACATAATCCGCACACCGCATCGGTCCGACCCGGCGCTTCACGCCTGGCAATGCTGTGCCCACCCGGACCTGGTCCCGACTATCACAACTATGGCACGCCAGCCCCGCTAGCGACGCGGTCGCGCTGAGCCGTGCCTGAGCCATGCTTCGCCCCCGATGCCGCGCATCGGTGTGACGCGGAGCTGCCGGACTTGCGGAAAACAAAACAGGACGGCTGCTCGCAGGCCGCAAACAGAAGGCGTCCGGTGCGTGCGGAGCACCGGCAATGCCTTTGTGAACGGGAATGAAGATGTTTCAGTCGCAGGTGGTAGTGCTGATCGCGGCCTTGTTCGTGCTGCAGATGGCGATCGTCTGTGCCGTATTGCGGCGCTCCGCCGGTATGGAGCGCAGCGGGCTCACCTCGTGGGCCATCGGCGATCTGGTGGTGACCCTGGCCGCGGTCTTGCTGGCCGTTCATGGATATCGTCCGGAATGGCCGCTGGCCGCCTTGCCCGAGCTGGCACTGACCGCCGGGCTGTCGATGATGGTCCATGGCACGCGCCATTTCGTTGGCAAGCCGGGGCGGGCAGCCGTGCTGGCGGTGCTGAACCTGCCTGGCCTGGTCGTGCTGGCATTGCATGCGGTCAGTGGGGTGGCTGGCTCTACGCCCCATGCCCTGTCGCCGGCATTGTCGCCGTTGATGGCCCCATCCACCGTGGCCGGTCTGATGCTGGGCGCGTCGCTGATCCAGATGCTGTTGCTGCTGGAGATGATCCGCGTGGTCGTGCCGCGCCTGCCTGCCAAGCGCGGCACGGGGCGCCTGGCCATCCTGTCCCTGACGCTGGTGGCGCTGGCCTGTACCGTGTTCGCGGGTGTGCAAGCCTGGGCACCGCTGTCGATGCTGGTCGACGGCCATCCGCTGGTGACGCCCGACGAGCGCGACAACATCACGCTCTGCTTTGTCTTCGGCGTAGTGGGCCTGTCGGTCAGCTTCGCGCTGATGGCGCACGATCGGCTGCGGCGCATCATCGAGCGCCGTGCGCGCCATGACGACCTGACCGATGTGCTGTCGCGCGGCGCGTTCTGGGAAGAGCTGGAAATCGCGTGCAAGCGGGCGGAGCGCCAGCGCACCGCCTTCACCGTGGCCTTCATCGACCTCGACCACTTCAAGGCCATCAACGACCTCTACGGGCATCTGGCCGGGGACAGTGTCCTGCGCCACTTCGCGGGCCTGCTGCGCAAGGCCGCCCCCGAGGGCGCCCTGCTGGGCCGGCTGGGCGGCGAGGAATTCGCCATTGTCATGCCCGATACCACGCTGGAAACCGGCCGCGCGATCAGCGTGCGCCTGAGCGCGATGGTGCGTGCCACGCCGTGCCCGTCCGAGCCCGATGCCATTGCCTATACGGTCAGCATCGGCATGGCCGAGCGGCAGCCTGGCGAGAACGCCGACGCGGTCATGCGGCGCGCGGACCGCGCGCTCTACGACGCCAAGCAGATGGGCCGCAACTGCGTGTCGTCGCACGATACGGGCGAAACCAACGGCATGCCGCGCCGCCCGCGCGTGCGCGAGCGGGAATCGTCCTGAGGCCCCGGTCAGGTCCGAATCCAGTTTCGTAGGATTCTGATTCAAGCCCTGGGTTGCCGGTGCTATAGATGTGCAGTTCACTGCAACGCGCCTCGCGCCAACATCCATGGACATCATCCGGCCGGAACACGCTGCACAGCAGCCCAGGCAGATTCACCAGAACATTCCCGGCGCAACATCGATCTCGATCCTGCGCCGCGTCCACGACTCCCGCTACGCCACCCGGTACTTCGTCGGCAACGGGCTGGACATCGGCGGCGGCATCGACTCCATCGCGCTGTTCGCCGACATGTTTCCCGCGATGAAGCATGTCTTCGTCTTCGACATGCAGCACGGCGACGCCCAGTACCTGGAACGCGTGGAGGACGAATCGTTCGATTTCGTCTATTCGTCGCACTGCCTCGAGCATGTGGTCGACCCGGCCGTGGCCATCCGGCACTGGATACGGGTCGTGAAGCCGGGCGGCTACCTGGTGATCCAGGTGCCCGACGAAGACCTGTACGAGCAGGGGCACTGGCCCTCGCGGTTCAACAACGACCACAAGCACACGTTCACGATGTTCAAGGCGCAGTCGTGGTCGCCGGTCTCCATCAACGCCATCGACTTCGTGCGGTCGGTCTGCGACCAGGTGTCGCCGATCTCGATCTTCCGCGTCGACATCGGCGTGAGGCAAAGCCTGTTGAACCGCAATTTTGACCAGACCCGCACACCTACCGCAGAGTGTGCCATCGAGTTCATCCTGCAAAAGCATCCGCGCCAGGCACAACCAGTGCGGTAGAATGCACGCCTCGCCGCAACGGCGAGGCCGCCCCGATGGGGCACGGCCATCCGCCCTTAGCTCAGTTGGATAGAGCACTCGCCTTCTAAGCGAGCGGTCAGAGGTTCGAATCCTCTAGGGCGGGCCAATTTCACAAAGCCCGAGGCGTTGATGCCAGGCACCAGCAGCAGGAAGAAGGTGCAACCCGGGCAAGAACGCGATCGTGCGCTGGTATGGCAATTGCACGCTGCCGGATAGAGATATTCCGACAGGAGATGGCCGTGAATTCGTCAAACAGCGATGTGGATCGAGCGGAACTGGGGCTGCAGGACATCCCCGATACGCGTCCGCTTGCCATTGTTACTGGCGCCTCCACCGGCATCGGCTTCCAGCTGGCGCGTTGCTGTGCCGCCAGTGGCATGGATCTGATCGTCGTGGCCGACGAACCCCAGATCCAGGACGCCGCTGCCAACCTCGGGGCCAGCGGCGTCACGGTGGAGTCGCTGGTGGCCGACCTTTCCACGCGTGCCGGTGTGGACGAACTGCTGGCCAGCGTACGCGGTCGTCGTATCGACGTGCTGTGCGCCAACGCGGGCCGGGGGCTCGGGCATGCCTTTGTCGACCAGGATTTTTCCGATATCGCGCGGGTCGTCGAGACAAACGTGGTGGGTACCTTGTACCTGTTGCACAGCGTCGCCCGGCACATGCGCGAGAACCGGGCCGGCCGCATCCTGATCACCGGCTCGATCGCGGGCCTGATGCCGGGCACCTACCAGGCGGTCTACAACGGCACCAAGGCGTTCCTCGATTCTTTCGCCTTCGCGCTGCGCCACGAGCTGGCCGACAGCCATGTCAGTGTGACGTGCCTGATGCCGGGCGCCACCGAGACCGAGTTCTTCCGCCGCGCCGACATGCTCGATACGCGGATGGGCGAGTCGAAGAAGGACGATCCGGCCGACGTGGCCGAGCAAGGCTTCGAGGCCATGATGCGGGGCGAGGCCGAGGTGGTGACCGGGTGGCAGAACAAGCTCCGCGCGGCCATTGCGTCGATTACCCCGTCGGAGTTGCTGGCCGAACAGCACCGCAAGATGGCCGAGCCGCTGGACAAGGATCGAAAGGCCCAGGGCGTGGCTCGCTGAAATCAGGAAATTCCGCCAGGAGCACAACATGGCCAACGAGAACACCGGCAACACCGGCAACACCGATCCGATCAAACTGCAGAAGGCGCTCAAGGGCCTCGACTATCCCGCCACGCGTGGGGCGCTGATTTCCGCCGCACGCGACAACCAGGCGGACGACGGCATCATCAACGCCCTGATGCGGATTCCGGAAAAGAACTACGAAGACCCGACGCAGGTATCCGAGGCGGTTGCCGCACATCGGGACGACCCCGCCCGCTAGCTCTCATTGGTGACTAGGTGCTATTTACGCAACTCGTCGACGGATTCTCCAGTCGGTTATTGCCGACACGGTTGCCAGGGCGGGGCGCATTTGTTGCCAGCGGCGGTAGTGTCTACAGCGCCGATCTGCAATGTCGGCGCCGCTCAGGCGGCCATGCGCAGCAGGTCGGCGGCGCGTTCGGCAATCATGATGGTCGGCGCGTTGGTGTTGCCACCAATCAGCGTCGGCATGATCGAGGCGTCCACCACGCGCAAGCCCTCCACGCCATGCACGCGCAGTTGCGGGTCCACCACGGCCATCGCGTCGACGCCCATCTTGCAGGTGCCCACGGGGTGGTAGATGGTGTCGGCATGGGCGCGCACGAAGTCGCGGATCGCCGATTCGTCGCCTTCACCCGGGCCCAGCAGGGCGCTCAGCGGATCGGCGCCGCCTGCATCCGCCAGCGCCGACTGGGCGAAGATGCGCCGCATCAGCTTGACGCCGGCCACCATGCCGTCCAGGTCGGACGCAGCCGACAGAAAGCGCGGATCGATCCTCGGCGCCTCCCGCATATCGGCCGATGCCAGTTCCACCGTGCCGCGGCTTTCCGGGCGCAGCACGCAGGCGTGGCAGGAATAGCCGTGGCCGGGCCGGCCATTGCGCAGCACATTGGAATTGCCCAGGAGCGCCGGCGCGAAGTGAAGCTGCAGGTCAGGCGCGGCCAGTCCCGGCCGGGTCTTGACGAAGGCACCGGCCTCGGCCACCGGCGAAGCCAGCATGCCGGTGCGCCGCCAGCGGTAGCGCATGACTTCGCCGGCCATCCGCGCCACGCCGCGCAGCGAATATCCATACAGATGCCACGACGTGACGGGTTTGCCGATGATCACGTCGAGATGGTCCTGCAGGTTCTGGCCCACGCCGGGCAGATCGTGGACGACTGCCACGCCCACGCTGCGCAGGTGATCGGCCGGGCCGATGCCCGATGCCATCAGCAGCTGCGGCGAATGGAAGGCGCCGCCGCTGACGATGACCTCGCGCCGCGCCCGCAGCGTCTGCGTGCGGCCATCGCGTACCACTTCCACGCCCACGGCGCGTTTGCCTTCGAACACGATGCACAGCGCCTGGGTGCCCGTCATCACGCACAGATTCTGACGCCCGCCGTTATGGCCCGTGTCGGCGCGATTGCCGCGATGCAGGTACGCGCGCGCCGCGTTCCAGCGCTCGCCGTTGTATTGCGTGGCCTGGTACAGCCCCACGCCTTCCTGCTCGGCGCCGTTGAAGTCCTGGTTCAGCGGCAGCCCGGCCTGCGCGGCGGCCTGTACGAAGCGGCGCGAAAACGGATTCGGCGTGCGCAGGTCGCTGACATGCAGCGGGCCGCTGCCGCCGTGCCAGGCGTCGTCGCGGCCGGCATTGCGCTGGTTGCACTCGCTGCGGCGGAAGTAGGGCAGCACGGCGTCGTAGCCCCAGCCATCGCAGCCCAGTTCGGCCCAGCGATCGTAGTCGCTGCGATGGCCGCGCACATAGAGCATCGCATTGATCGACGAGCTGCCGCCCAGCCCGCGCCCGCGCGGCTGGTACGACTCGCGGCCGTTCAGGCCCGCCTGCGGCACGGTGCGGAAGCCGTAGTTGCGCGGTCCGGCCTTGGGCACGGTCTGCGCGATGGCCAGCGGCGTCCAGACGCTGGGGTGATGGTCGTCAGGCCCCGATTCGAGCAGGGCCACGGTCACGCCCGGCAGGTCGGCCAGCCGTCCGGCCAGCGCGCAGCCGGCCGAGCCGGCGCCCACGATGATGTAGTCGAAACTGGTATCGCCCATGAAAGGTGTCTCCTCGGCGTTGTTCTTGTGTGGGGCTTATTTCTGGAAGCCGTGCGGCGTCACGATATTGAAGTTCGGGTCGAACGTGTCGAGCATGCCGAACAAGCCTGCCACGGCTTGCGGATTGCCGTCTATCCGGACCGCGCCCGACTGCATGGCCTGTGGCAGCGTCAGCTGCTTCAGGCTGATCTGGTCCAGCGTGGCCTTGGTCAGCGTGACCGTGGCGGCCGGCTTGGCGTGCTGCGCCTCCGCGACGTAGGTCAGCGCGCTGTTGCGCAGCGTCATGGCGTAGCGCTGCTTCAGATCGGTGAACTGCCAGTTCAGCGTCAGCGTCTTGCCGGCGGCCTTGTCGGCGTTCAGGCGGACGGCCAGGTAGTCGAAGAAGTTCGGCACGCTCAGCGCGCGCACCAGATCGGACGAACTGGTGGCCGTGCTGGATGGCTTTGCCACGCCATCGCGCAGTTCCTGGGCGCCGGTCAGGTAGATGTTTCGCCAGGTGGCGTTCTCGCTCTGGTAGCCCAGCTGCTCCAGCGCATCGGCCTGCAGCGCGCGGGCGGCGGCGTTCGTCGGATCGGCAAACACCAGCTCGTTGCCGATCTGGCTGACCCAGCGGTACTCGCCACGTGCATAGGCGTCGCGCAGTTTGGCCAGCACGGCGTCGGGGCCGCCCATCCATTCGATGGTTTTCTTTGCGGCCTGCTCGGGCGGCAGCGGATTCAGGTGGGCCGGGTTGCCGTCATAGAAGCCCAGGTAGCGCTGATAGACGGCCCGCACGTTGTGGCTGACCGATCCGTAGTAATCGCGCGCATACCATTTGCTGGCCAGCGGCTGGGGCAGGGCTTTTAGCTGGTCGGCTATCTCCAGCGGCGTGTAGCCCTGGTTCATCAGGCGCAGCGCCTGGTCGTTCAGGTAAGCGTACATGTCGCGCTGGTCAGATAGCATTTCGACGATGCGCTCGCGGCCCCAGGTAGGCCAGTGGTGCTGGCCGATCAGGATGTCGGTGCGTTCGCCGTAGCGCAGCAGCGACTGGCCCAGGAAATACGACCAGCCCTTGGCATCGCGCACTTGCGCGCCGCGCAGCGTCAGCACGTTGTGCTGGGTGCGCACCGCGTTCTCGGCGATGCACAGCGTGCGGAATTGCGGCAGGTAGACGTTCATCTCCGCCGGCGCCTCGGTGCCGGGCGTGAGCTGGAATTCGAAGTCGACGCCGTCGATGCGGCGCGTCTCGATCGGCTTGGTGATCGACGATGTGGGCGCCAGCAGCGTCATGGTGCCGCGCGCCGTGGCCTTGCCCAGGCCGGTATCGACCTGTCCCGTGGCGCTTTTCGGCAACTGCGTGCCATACATATATTGCGCGCGGCGGCTCATGGCGCTGCCGGCCAGCACGTTCTCGCTGACCGCTTCGTCCATGAAGCCGCTTGGCGCCAGGATATCCACCTTGCCGCTTTTCACGTCGGCTTCGTCGACGATGCCGCGCACGCCGCCAAAGTGGTCGACGTGGCTGTGGGTGTAGATCACGGCCACCACCGGCTTGCGGGGCCGATGGGCGTAGTAGAGATCCAGCGCCGCGCGGGCGGTCTCGGCCGTCAGCAGCGTGTCGATGATGATCAGGCCGGTGTCGCCTTCGACGATGTTCATGTTGGCGATATCGGCGCCGCGCACCTGGTACACGCGGTCGGTGACCTTGAACAGGCCCGCCTCGTTATTTAGCTGCGCCTGCCGCCAGAGGCTGGGGTTGACCGTCCTAGGCGCATCGGCCGCTGCCTCGAAGGCGTAGGCGTTGAAATCCCACACCGTCTTGCCATCCGCCGTCTTGATGGTGGCGTCAGGAAAGCGCGCGACCAGCCCGCGCCGGGCGTCCTCGAAATCGGCGCGATCGGCGAAGGGCAGGCGGCGCAGCCATTCGGCATTCGATTGCTCGGTCAGCGGCGTGGCGGCGTTAGGGCCAGCGGCCGATGCGGCGGGGGCGGCAGGCAGGGCCAGGACGGCTGCGGCCAGCATGGCAGTGCGGGCAAGGCGCATGAAGCGTCGACTCCTCTATGGGGTAAGGGGATAAGGGGATAAGGAAACAAGGGGTCCATTGAAAGCGCGTCGCACCTATAATTCAATTGCAAATTTCGTATCGCAGCAATGCGCAGGGTGCATACATGAATCTGAAGCGGCTCGAACATCTGGTGGCGGTGGCGGAAGAGGGCTCGCTGGCAGCCGCGGCGCGGCGCGTGCATTTGAGCCAGCCGGCGCTGACGCGCAGCATCCAGGCGCTGGAAGACGAGGCCGGCGCGGTGCTGTTCGACCGTGGCGCGCGCGGCGTGACGCTGACGACGGTCGGCCGGATGGTGACCGAGCGCGCCCGCCGCATCCTGTTCGAATCGGGGTGCCTGGCGCGGGACCTGGCGCTGGTGCGCCAGCATGAGATCGGCAGCGTGCGGATTGGCTTGGGCGCGTTTCCGGCCGCCATCCTGCTGCCCGAGTTGCTGAGCCAGCTGCATCGGCAATGGCCCAAGCTGCGAATCGCCACCGAGGTCAGCCACCCCGGCGCGCTGCTGGACGCGCTGCATGCCGAGCAGGTGGATTTCGTCGTGATCGAGCAGAGCACGGTGCCCACGGCCGCCGAACTGGAGGTCGTGCGGCTGCCGGCCGGCCCCGGCGGGGTCTATGCCCGGGCCGGCCATCCGCTGGCGGCGGGGCCCGTCAGCCTGGCCACGCTGCGCGAGGCGGCGCTGGTCTCGGTGGTGTTCCCGCCCGACACCCACGAGCGGCTGCGCAAGCTGCTGCGCTGCAAGCCGGGCGAGGAATTGCCGTTCCAGGTCGAAAGCAACGATTTCCGGGCGCTGACGCATCTGGTGCGGCATGCCGATGCGCTGCTGCTGGCGCCGGCGCGGGCCGTGCGCGAGGAACTGGTCGAGGCCGGGCGGCTCGTGGCGCTGGATATTCCGGAGTTGCCCGAGATCACGATGCAGTTTGCGATCGTCCGGCTGGCCCAGCGGACGCTGTCGCCGGCGGCGGAGCGCGCCGTGGCCGTGATCGAGGCCGTCGCGCGGGCATGAAAAAAGCGCCCCGCAGGGCGCTTTTCTGGTGCGACGATGCCGACGATGCGCCGGACCGGTGCCTGCTCGTCAGCCTTCGTCAGCCTTCGACCGCCGTGCCGACGATGTTGTAGCCGCCGTCGACGTAGGTGATTTCACCGGTCACGCCGCTGGACAGGTCCGACAGCAGGAAGGCGGCCACATTGCCAACTTCCTCGATCGTCACGTTGCGGCGCATCGGGGCCACGTCCTCGAAATGCTTGAGCAGCTTGCCGAAGTCCTTGATGCCCGACGCGGCCAGCGTCTTGATCGGGCCGGCGGAGATGCCGTTGGCACGAATGCCCTTGGGGCCCACGGCCGATGCCAGGTAGCGCACGCTGGCTTCCAGCGACGCCTTGGCCAGGCCCATCGTGTTGTAGTTCGGCACCACGCGCTCGGCGCCCAGGTACGTCAGCGTCAGCAGCGACGCCTTGTCGTTCAGCAGCGGCAGCGCGGCCTTGGCCAGCGCCGGGAAGCTGTAGGCCGAGATGTCGTGCGCAATGCGGAAGCCCTCGCGCGACAGGCCATCGAGGAAATCGCCGGCGATGGCTTCGCGCGGCGCGAATCCGATCGAATGCACCAGGCCGTCGAACTTGTCCCAGCGCTGCCCCAGGGCGGCGAACGTAGCGGCGATCTGTTCATCGCTGCCGACGTCGCAGTCGTAGATCATGTCGGAGCCGAATTCCTTGGCGAAGTCCGTGATGCGGTCCTTGAATCGCTCGCCCACATAGGTGAACGCCAGCTCGGCGCCTTCGCGCTTGCAGGCCGACGCAATGCCGTAGGCGATGGAACGGTTCGAAAGCAAGCCCGTGATCAGGATCCGCTTACCTGCCAGAAATCCCATAAATTCTCCAGATTGTTGGTGGGGACGGGCATGCTTCATGCACTGGCCCGTGTCCGGTGCATGGCAGGGACGCAAATCCCCGCTGTTTGTTGCGCCGCGTAGAGGGAATGTCCGGATGGCTGGTCGCCACCCGAACGCATGTAAAATTGTCGCACAACTTCGCCCGGCCACAAGCCGCCGGGCCGTCTCGGGCATTGTGGAGGTCTGCAACCGGATGCTGATTCATGCACGTTGGCCGCGTCTGGCGGCAGGGCAGTGCTTCCGTCGACGCGCGGTAGTGCAATGGGCGCTGGCACTGTTGACCGTGCTGGGTTCGGGTTTTCCCGCATTGGGCCATGCCGCCCACGGCTTTGCGCTGCACGGTGACCTGAAGTACCCGCCGAATTTCAGCCAGTTCGAATACGTCAACGCCAATGCGCCCCAGGGCGGCACGCTGACGCTGGCCAACCCCGACCGCCGCACCAGTTTCGACAAGTTCAACCCGTTCACGCTCAAGGGCACGTCCGCGCCGGGCCTGACCTCGCTGATGTTCGAAACGCTGCTGATCAGCAGCGCCGACGAGACGGCCAGCGCCTACGGCCTGCTGGCCGACGACGTGACGGTGGCGCCCGACCAGCTGTCGGTCACGTTCCATATCCGCCCCGAGGCCCGTTTCGTCAATGGCGATCCGGTGCTGGCCGCCGACGTCAAGTATTCCTACGACATGCTGATGAGCAAGGCCGCCAGCCCGGGCTACCGCAGCATGTGCACCGACGTGAAAGCCGTGATGGTGACCGGCGAACGGTCGATCCGCTTCGACTTCAAGCAGCGCAACGCCGAACTGCCGCTGATCGTCGGCCAGTTGCCGGTGTTCTCGAAGAAATGGACGGCCAAGGTGCCGTTCGAGAAGCTGACCTTCGAGGATCCGATCACCAGCGGCCCGTACAAGATCGAACGCTACGACGCCGGTCGCGGCATCGTATTTCAGCGAGATCCGAACTACTGGGGCAAGAACCTGAACGTGCGGCGCGGCACGTTCAACTTCAACCGCGTGGTCTACCGGCTCTACAAGGACGAGACCGCCAAGCTGGAGGCGTTCAAGGCCGGCGAATTCGATGCCATCGTCGAATACCGTTCGAAGAACTGGGCCAAGAGCTATGTCGGCACCAAGTTCCGCGACGGCAGCCTGATCAAGACCGAATTCCCGCACCGCAACGGCGCCGGCATGCAGGGCTTCGTGATGAACATGCGCAAGCCGATGTTCCAGGACGTACGCGTGCGCCAGGCCCTGATCCTGGCGCTCGATTTCGAATGGCTGAATCGCCAGTTGTTCTATGGCGCCTACAAGCGGCTGGACAGCTGGTTCTCGAACAGCGAACTGGCTGCAAGCACCACCTTCGACGGCAAGCCGGGCGCGGGCGAACTGAAGCTGCTGGAACCGCTGCGCGCCCAGTTGCCGCCCGAAGTGTTCGGCGCCGACGTGGTACAGCCCAACACCAATGCGCCCCGATCCCTGCGCGACAACCTGCGCGACGCCCGCCGCCTGCTGGCCCAGGCCGGCTGGACCTACGAGGATGGCGCGCTGCGCAATGCCAAGGGCGAGCCAATGGTGTTCGAATTTCTCGATGACGGCGGCGCCATGAGCCGCGTCATCACGGCCTACGTGCGCAACCTGGAAAAGCTGGGCATCGAGGTGCACCAGCGCACCACCGACTTCGCGCTGTACCAGAAACGGCTGGAGGATTTCGACTTCGACATGGTGTCGATCCGGTTCCCGGATTCGCAGAGCCCCGGCAACGAGCTGCGCGACCGTTTCTCGGCCGAGGCGGCCGCCATGCCAGGTTCCGACAACCTGTTCGGCCTGAAGTCGCCGGCCGTCGACAAGCTGGTGGATGCCGTGCTGCACGCCGAAACCCGCGAGGAACTGATCACGGCGGGCCGCGCGCTGGACCGCGTGCTGATGCACGGCTACTACATCGTGCCAAACTGGTACAGTGCTTTCCACCGTGTGGCGTACCGCAAGGAACTGGGATATCCCGCCCGCCTGCCGTATTTCTACACCGCGGAGGGCTGGGTCCTGTCGAGCTGGTGGCGCAAGGACCTGGCGCCAAAGACCCAGTAAGCGGGTCGTCCAGCCACCCCGTCATCCAGTCATACAGTCATACAGTCATACCCACCCGGACGGCCAATGCTTGCCTATCTGCTCAAGCGCATCCTGCTGATGATCCCGACACTGGTCGGGGTGGTGACGCTGACCTTTGTCGTGATCCAGTTCGTGCCCGGCGGCCCCGTCGAGCAGATGATGATGGAAATGAAGGGCCGTGGCGGCGGCGGAGAAGCCAGCGGCGGCGGCGCGGAATACCGCGGCCGGCGCGGCGTGGACCCCGACAAGATCAAGGAAATCCAGGCGCTCTACGGCTTCGACAAGCCGCCGCTGGAGCGCTACTTCATGATGCTCAAGCGCTTTGCCCAGTTCGACCTGGGCCAGAGCTACTTCCAGCACCGCAGCGTCTGGGAGCTGGTCAAGTCGAAGATGCCGGTGTCGATCAGCCTGGGGCTCTGGACGTTCTTCCTCACCTACCTGATATCGGTGCCGCTCGGGATATCCAAGGCGATCCGGGCGGGCAGCAGGTTCGACGTCATCAGCAGCATGATCGTGCTGGTGGGCTATGCCATCCCGGGCTTCGTGCTGGGCGTACTGCTGCTGGTGCTGTTCGGCGGCGGCACCTTCGTGCAGTGGTTCCCGCTGCGCGGCCTGACTTCCGATGACTGGGACCAGTTGTCGCTGATGGGCAAGGTCATGAACTACCTGTGGCACCTGGTGCTGCCGATTACCGCGTCGGTGGTGGGCAGCTTCGCCGTGGTGACGATGCTGACCAAGAACGCCTTCCTGGAAGAAATCCGCAAGCAGTACGTGCTGACCGCCCGCGCCAAGGGTTTGTCGGAGCGGCGCGTGCTGTGGAAGCACGTGTTCCGCAACGCCCTGATCCCGCTGGTCACGGGCTTCCCGGCCGCCTTTATCGGCGCGTTCTTCACGGGGTCGCTGCTGATCGAGACGCTGTTTTCGCTCGACGGCCTGGGCTTGCTGTCCTACGAAGCCGTGCTGCGCCGCGACTATCCGGTGGTGCTGGGCACGCTGTACCTGTTCACGCTGATCGGCCTGGTGACGCGCCTGATCTCGGATGTCTGCTATGTCATGGTGGATCCGCGCATTCATTTCGAGGGGACGCACCGATGAAAGCTGGTGCCATGAACGGCCTGCCGCATTCGCTGTCGCCGCGCCAGCGCGCGTGGCAGCGCTTCCGCCGCAACCGGCTGGGCTACTGGAGCCTGATCCTGTTCGTGATCATCTTCGTCGTCAGCATGGGTGCCGAACTGCTGTCGAGCGACCGGCCGCTGGTGGTGCGCTACAAGGGCGAGTACTACTTCCCGATCGTCAAGTCGTACCCCGAGACCACTTTCGATGGCGATTTTCCGACGCGGGCCGACTACCTGGACCCGTTCATCCGCGACCGGATCACGTCGCATGGCAATTTCGCCATCTACCCGCCGAATCGCTATTCCTACGATTCGATCAACTATTTCGCCAAGGAACCGAACCCGGCGCCGCCGTCGGCCGACAACTGGCTGGGTACCGACGACCGTGGCCGCGACGTGCTGGCGCGGTTGCTGTACGGATTCCGGGTGTCGGTGCTGTTCGGGATGGCGCTGACGGTCATCGGCGTGCTGGTGGGCACGCTGACCGGGGCGCTGATGGGCTTCTTCGGCGGCCGCTTCGACCTGTTCTCGCAGCGCGCCATCGAGATCTGGAGTTCGATGCCCGAGTTGTACCTGCTGATCATCTTCGCGTCGATCTTCGAGCCGAGCCTGGCGCTGCTGATCATCCTGCTGTCGCTGTTCGGCTGGATGGGCCTGTCCGACTACGTGCGCGCCGAGTTCTACCGCAACCGGTCGCTCGACTACGTCAAGGCGGCGCGCGCGCTGGGGTTGTCCAACGTCCAGATCATGTGGCGCCATATCCTGCCGAACAGCCTGACGCCGGTGATTACGTTCCTGCCGTTCCGCATGAGCGCGGCCATCCTGGCGCTGACCAGCCTCGATTTCCTGGGCCTGGGCGTGCCGCCGACCACGCCGAGCCTGGGCGAACTGCTGGCCCAGGGCAAGGCCAATCTGGATGCCTGGTGGATTTCGTTGTCGACCTTTGCCGTGCTGGTGGTGACCTTGCTGTTGCTGACGTTCATGGGCGATGCGTTGCGTGATGCATTCGACACACGGCTGGGCTTGGCCCAGCTACGCGGCCGGGTGGAGCCGAAAGTGCCGGCTGGCGGCACGGCGGCGGAGGCCACGCCATGAGCGCTGCGAACTCCGCGAATGCTGCAACGGCGCTGAACCCGGTGTTTCCTGACCCGGTGGATGTTCCCGAGCCCGGCACCAAGCTGATGTGCGTGGATCACCTGTCGGTGACCTTCGGCGAAGGCGAGCACGCGACGCGCGCGGTGCGAGACGTCAGCTTCGACCTGCGTGCCGGCGAGCGCTATGCGCTGGTGGGCGAGTCGGGCTCCGGCAAGACCGTGACGGCGCTGGCCATGCTGCGGCTGGTGGAAGACGCGCGCTACCACGGCAGCATCCGCTTCGAGGGCAAGGACCTGCTGCAGGTGTCCGATCGCGAGATGCGAAGCATCCGCGGGTCGGAGATCGCGATGATCTTCCAGGAGCCGATGACGGCGCTGAACCCGCTCTACACGATCGGCAACCAGATCGTGGAGACGCTGGCGCTGCACGAGGGCCTGGACCGGCGCGCGGCGCGCGACCGCGCCATCGCGCTGCTGGAGCGCACGGGCATCAGCGACGCGGCCAACCGTTTCAACAGTTTTCCGCACCAGCTGTCGGGCGGGCAGCGCCAGCGCGCGATGATCGCCATGGCGCTGGCCTGCCGGCCCAAGCTGCTGCTGGCGGACGAGCCAACCACGGCGCTCGACGTCACGATCCGCGCCCAGATCCTGGACCTGCTGCGCAGCCTGCAGGCCGAGTTCGGCATGGCCGTGATGCTGATCACGCACGACCTGAACATGGTGCGCGCGTTCGCGCAGCGCGTGGGCGTCATGGAAAGGGTGTGCTGGTGGAAACCGGCGAGACCGCCGAGGTTTTCGCCAACCCGCATCATCCGTACACGCGCAAGCTGATCGACAGCCGGCCCCGGCGCGAGGTGCTGCCGCTGGTGCCGCTGGCACCGGTGCTGCTGGAAACCGACGCGCTGTGCGTCACCTATCAGAAGAAGCGTGCCGGGATAGCCGGCTGGTTCGGCAAGGACGCCTTCGCCGCGGTCAAGGACGTCACGCTGCAGTTGCGCGAGGGCGAGACCGTTGGCATCGTCGGCGAGTCGGGCTCTGGCAAGACCACGCTGGCCCACGCGGTGCTGGCGCTGCAGCGCAAGAGCAGCGGGGCGATCCAGTTCCTGGGCCGCAGCTTCGACGCATGCACGCAAAAGGAGCGCAGTTCGCTGCGCAAGCGCATGCAGGTGGTCTTCCAGGACCCGTTCGGCTCGCTGTCCCCCGCATGACGATCGAACAGATCGTGGGCGAGGGGCTGGCGCTGCATCAGCCCGGTCTGACCAGGCAGGCAATGCGCGAGCGCGTGATCGAGGCGCTGCGGGAGGTGGGCCTTGATCGTACGGCGCTGGGCCGCTACCCGCACGAGTTCTCGGGTGGGCAGCGTCAGCGTATCGCCATTGCCCGCGTTTTGATCCTGAAACCCCAGGTGCTGGTGTTGGATGAGCCGACTTCGGCACTTGATGTCTCGATCCAGCAGCAGGTGTTGGCGCTGCTGTCACAGCTGCAACACAAGTACAACCTCAGCTATCTGTTCATCAGCCACGATCTGGCCGTGATCCGTGCGATGGCGCACCGAGTCATCGTCATGAAAAACGGTGAAGTCGTGGAATCGGGCGAGACCGAAACCGTACTCGGCGCGCCCCAACACCCGTATACAAGAAAGCTGATGGCCGCGGCGCAATTGGGAGCGGCCTGACTGATGTGCATTGCAGCGCGCTTTGTCAAGCTGAAGTAACACGGATTCTTTATAAAGCATCCGAGAATCAGAATACGTTTTTTACGCTAATTCATTGATTTGCTGGCGCTTTGCGGGAAAGTTGTAACCATCTTTGACATGTCAAGGGTGGGTACTTTACTATCCCGCGATAAGTTTTGTCGGGGGTGGTTCGTCCGCCGCATGCAGGCCTTGGGGAAGGTCGATGTTGCACGCGGCTGGTGCAGTCGCGCTGGCGTACTTCTTGCGTACGTTCCGCCCTGATGTTTTCATGCTGTCCGGCTATGTCTGACAAGCCGGTCAGATTTGTCCGATCATCAGGAGAGCCAATGCAAACGGTACTTCATTCCCTGGCGCGCGCCGCTATCGGAATTGCCATTGCCTGCGGTGCGACTGTGTCGAATGGAGTGCTGGCGGATACGGTGTTCAAGGACCCCGACGCCCGGATCGAAGCCCGTGTAGAAGCGGACTCGCATCCGGAAGGCAAGCGCGGCTTGCTGTCGTCGGTGATGAACTCCACCAGCAACGTCGCCAGCAAGGCTGGCGACCTGGTCATGAACGCGCTGGGCCTGATTGGCGTGCGTTATCGCTTCGGCGGTAACAGCCCCGAATCGGGTCTGGACTGCAGCGGCTTCGTCCGCTACGTGTTCAACGACACCTTCGGCTTCATGTTGCCGCGCCGTTCCGTCGAAATGAGCCAGGTGGGCACCACCGTGGCGGTCAACGAGCTGCGGCCTGGCGATCTCGTGTTCTTCAACACGATGCGCCACACGTTCTCGCACGTCGGCATCTATATCGGCGACAACAAGTTCGTGCACGCACCGTCCACCGGTAGCAAGATCCGCGTTGACGACATGCGTGCGTCGTACTGGGTCACGCGCTACAACGGCGCCCGCCGCATCGACGATTCGGCCCGTGGCTCGGTGGAAAGCACCGGCAGCATGATCGAGACGCTCAAGCGCTTCGATCCGAATGCCCAGGGCCGTACGATGTTTGGTGGTTGAGGCATCGTTCGCGCAAAATAGAAAGGACTGCTCCGGCAGTCCTTTTTTATTGCTTGCGGCGTTTTTCCGTCGCCATGTCTTGATACCTATACCCCACTAAAGTGTGACATGGCCTGTCAGGTGGGTGACGGTTTCTGTCAGCCCCGGCATCTCATGTGACAGGACATGTGACACCCGCCGAGCGGCCTCTCCCTATGATCCTATTGGCCAGCCACGGTGCCCGCTGCCGCAGGACGCAGTCGCGCCGCCGCCAGTTTCTCGCGCAGCGCACCGATCACGGCCGAAGTCGCCTGCTCTCCGGCCAGGATGGCCCGGTTGCGCGACGCGAAGTCGCTGCCGCCCATGTCGGGCAGGTCAGGGCGGATCACGATGTCGGCGCGGGACAGCGCCATGCGGTTGATCGACTGGCCCATGATGGCGGTGGTCTGCAGCAGCACGCCGCTTTGCCCATTGTTCTTCTGGTTCGACGGATCGGCCGAGATATTCACGGCGATCACGAACTCGGCACCCATCTCGCGCGCCGCGTCGACCGGCACGGGCTCCACCAGGCCGCCGTCGACATAGTCATGGCCGGCAATCGACACCGGCTGGAACACCCCGGGCACGCTGCTGGACGCGCGCACGGCCTGGCCGGTATTGCCGCGCCGGAACACGATGCGCCCGCCCGTCTTCAGATCGGTGGCCACGATGCCCAGCGGCAGCTTCATGGCCTCGATCGGGCGATTCTTGACCAGGCGGTTCACGTAGTTCTGCAGCGCTTCGCCCTTGAGCCAGCCACCAAATTTGGTGCCGAAGGGCAGGGCCCAGTCGGCGATGGCGGCCTCGTCCATCGTCAGCGCCAGCTTGTTGAGCTGGAAGCCGTCCATGCCGGTGGCGTAGAGCGCCGCCACCACCGAACCCGCGCTGGTGCCGGTGACGATATCAGGATGAATGCCCTGGGCTTCCAAAGCCTTGATGACGCCGATATGGGCAAAGCCACGCGCGGCGCCGCCGCCCAGGGCCAGCCCGATACGGACCGGCCGGGGCGGCGCGGCAACGGGCGGCACGGCCGCGGTGGTCGGCGTGGCCGGTGTAGTCGGCTTCGGGCCGAACGAGCAGGCTGCCAGCAGCGTGGCGGCCGAGGCGCCAAGGAAAAGTCGTCGTTGCATCGAGGTGGAAAAAGAATGCGGAAGTGATGTGCCGGGCATCGAGGAGGCCGAGCAGCGCCTGAAGTAGTGCGCAGCCTGTTTCAGACCGCTGGCAAGCATAAATGATTCCGTGGCCAGACTGGAATCGGGCAGGGCGTATAATGCAGCGTCCAACGAAAGTTCAGCGAAATCCGGCCTGCGCGCCTTTGTGCGTGGGCTTTTTTGTTTCTCCCGACCATGACACAACGCGTCCGCACCCGCTTCGCGCCGAGCCCGACCGGCTTCATCCACCTTGGCAACATCCGCTCCGCGCTCTACCCGTGGGCATTTGCCCGCCGCATGAAGGGCGACTTCATCCTGCGTATCGAGGATACCGACGTCGAGCGTTCTTCCGAGGAAGCGGTCGACGTGATCCTGGAAGGCATGGCCTGGCTCGATCTCGACATCGACGAGGGTCCGTTCTACCAGATGCAGCGCATGGACCGGTATCGCGAAGTCGTGCGCGAGATGCTGGACAACGGCATGGCCTACCACTGCTACATGAGCACGGAAGAGCTGGACGCGCTGCGCGAGGCCCAGCGCGCCGCCGGCGAAAAGCCGCGCTACAACGGCTTCTGGCGCCCGGAGCCGGGCAAGACGCTGCCCGAGCCGCCGGCTGGCGTGCAGCCCGTGGTGCGTTTCAGGAATCCGCTAGGCGGCAGCGTGGTGTGGGATGACGCCGTGAAGGGCCGCATCGAGATTTCGAACGAAGAGCTCGACGACCTGGTGATCGCCCGTCCCGACGGCACGCCGACCTACAACTTCTGCGTGGTGATCGACGATCTCGACATGAAGATCACGCACGTGATCCGTGGCGACGACCACGTCAACAACACGCCGCGCCAGATCAACATCATCCGTGCGCTGGGCGGTGACGTGCCGGTGTACGCCCACCTGCCGACCGTGCTGAACGAGCAGGGCGAGAAGATGAGCAAGCGCCACGGCGCGATGCCCGTGACCGGTTACCGCGACGAAGGCTACCTGCCCGAGGCCGTGCTGAACTACCTGGCCCGCCTGGGCTGGTCGCACGGCGACGCCGAGATCTTCACGCGCGAGCAGTTCGTGGAATGGTTCGACCTGGATCACCTGGGCAAGTCGCCGGCGCAATACAACCCGGAAAAGCTGGCCTGGCTGAACAACCATTACATCAAGACCGGCGACAACGCGCGCCTGGCCGACCTGACGCGCCCGTTCATCGAGGCGCTGGGCGGCAAGGTGGAGGGCGTGGACCTGGTGGGGTGGTCGCGCTGGTCAAGGACCGTGCGAACACGCTGAAGGACGTGGCCCAGACCGCGATGCTGTTCTATCGCGGCGAGCCGCAGGCCGACGCGGCGCTGAAGGCCGAGCACCTGACCGACGAGATCCGCCCGGCGCTGCAGGCGCTGGCAACGCAGCTGGCCGCGCTGCCCGAGTGGAAGCGCGAAGCCATCAACGCCACGTTCAAGGCCGTGCTGGCCGAGTTCGGCCTGAAGATGCCCAAGCTGGCCATGCCGGTACGCCTGCTGGTGGCTGGACAGCTGCAGACGCCGAGCATCGACGCCGTGCTGGAACTGTTCGGCCGCGATACGGTGCTGCGCCGCCTGGCTGCCGCATAAAAATGTGCAGAAATGTCTTGGCAAGGGCTTGCGCTCAGGCCGAGACTTCAGCATAATCTCGTTCTCCCTGCTGCACGACGCAAGTCAAGCGGCCCGGTTGAAAAGCCGGAAAAAGGGGCTTGCAAAAGATGGTGATTGATTTATAATCGCCGCTTCGCCAGAAACGAAGTTAATCTGGCGGCAAGCAGTAGTAAATGGCAGTCACTATGGGGCTATAGCTCAGCTGGGAGAGCGCTTGCATGGCATGCAAGAGGTCAGCGGTTCGATCCCGCTTAGCTCCACCAAAGTTTCTGTCCCCTTCGTCTAGAGGCCTAGGACATCACCCTTTCACGGTGAGTACAGGGGTTCGAATCCCCTAGGGGACGCCAAATATTGGACGTAATCATTCGTCCAGTTGGCTGTCCGGAGCGAAGCTTCGGGCAGCAACCAACATGGAGCGGTAGTTCAGTTGGTTAGAATACCGGCCTGTCACGCCGGGGGTCGCGGGTTCGAGCCCCGTCCGCTCCGCCAGACTGAGCCCGCTTGGGTGAAACCAAGCGGGTTTTTATTTGGGTGAGAGGTGATTATCCGATAATCATCTTTTGATTTACCCGAAGCCAATGTTGTTGGCTTCGAAAAATCAAAATATAATCGCTGTCTCGCAAGTCGCAGCGATTATAAGCAGTGAGAAGTATTTGGGGCTATAGCTCAGCTGGGAGAGCGCTTGCATGGCATGCAAGAGGTCAGCGGTTCGATCCCGCTTAGCTCCACCAAGAATTGGGAAGCAACTGGCGTAGTAAAAGTTGCTTCAAGTTGCGGAAATTCTGGTAGAATGCCGGACTTCGCAGCAAACGACGGAAGACGTTGCTTGCAACAGATTTCTGTCCCCTTCGTCTAGAGGCCTAGGACATCACCCTTTCACGGTGAGTACAGGGGTTCGAATCCCCTAGGGGACGCCAAACAGCCGGGCGTAATCATACGCCTAGCGGTTAGCCGGGATTTCCGGGTAACAGCAGAAAACGGAGCGGTAGTTCAGTTGGTTAGAATACCGGCCTGTCACGCCGGGGGTCGCGGGTTCGAGCCCCGTCCGCTCCGCCAATTTTAAAAAGCCTGCGCAAGCAGGCTTTTTTTCGTCCATGCGGAGCGGAGGGAGCTGCCTGCGCAGCTCCCGGCGGGGCGAGAAGGGATTCTGCTGTATCCTCAAAGGAATGCGGCCTTCACGCCACCTTCCCCGATTCCCCAACCTTCACCCGGCTCACCTGCCTGAAATACCGCACCAGCAGCGTGCCGGCGATGGCCAGGCTGATGCTGTTGGCCATCCAGAAGCCGGCCGCGCCGCGCGTGAAGGCCGGCATGCCGTCGATCAGCCCAAAACCGAGCACGTAACCACCGCCGAGGCCGACGCCCCATAGCGAGCCGGCGTAGATCAGCGTCGGGATCAGCGCGATCTTGTAGGCGCGCAGGATAAAGGCGCTCATGACCTGGACGGCGTCGAAGGCCTGGTAGAACGCCACGAACAGCATCAGCGGCAATGCCTTGGCCACGACGGCCGGGTCCTTGGCGTAGGCGTGCAGCAGCGGCTCGCGAAGCAGCCAGAGCAGGGCGCCGGTGACCAGCGCCAGGCTGGCGCCAAACCGGATGCCGCGCCAGCCGATGCGCCGCGCGCCGAGCATGTCGCGGGCGCCGATGGCCTGCGCCACCAGCGTCGACGTCGCGATCGACAGCGACAGCGGCATCATGTAGGCCACCGCGCTCAGATTGGCGATAATCTGATGCCCGGCCAGCGTTTCCGTGCCGAGTCGCGTGATGAAGATCGACATCAGCGTGAACGAGGTGATCTCGATCAGGTAGGTCAGCCCCATCGGCACACCGAGCCGCAGCAGCGGACGGATGCGATCCCATCGCGGCCACTCCCAGCGAGCAAAAATCGCCAGCGGCCGATAAGCGGGTCCAAATCGCAGGATGACCAACCCGGACAGGCACCACGTCCACGTGATGAGCGTGGAAGCCAGCGCGCACCCTGGGCCCCCCATCGCTGGCACGCCAAAACCGCCGTGGATAAACCACGCGTTGAGCGGCACCTTGAGCATCAGGCCGGCAATCTGCAGCACGGTGACCATGATCGGCCGCGACAGCGCGTTGTTCAGCGCCATATAAATCCGAAACCCCAGCCCTGCGGGCAAGCCGAACGCCACGATATGGAGATAGCGCGATGCCTTGTCCACCAGTTCGGGCGGCGCCTTCGCAAAAGCCAGCAGCGGGCCCGGGAACAGCAACAGCAGCATCCCGGGGATGGCCAGCGCCAGGCCGAGCCATGCCGCCTGGCGCACTTCGACGCCGATCTCGGCCGTGCGTCCGGCGCCGTAGAGCTGCCCGGCCACCGGCGCGAGCGCCTGCAGCACGCCCATCAGGCTGATATAGACGGTGACGTAGATCGACCCGCCCAGCCCGACGGCGGCCAGGTCGGCGGCCGACGCGCGGCCGGCCATGATGGTATCGGTGACGCCGAAGGCGATCACGGCCAGTTGCCCGACCAGTACAGGGGCGGCCAGGTGAACGATGCGACGAAGATCCTGCAGCGCGCTGCTCATCGTGGATGGTGGGTTGGGGGCATGCCCGGCGCGACGGCCGGGACAGCGTTCGCGGACGACTGGCCGTCCGCAGGATGGAAGGGATTACTGCCGTGGCAGGCGCCGGCGCGACGGCGCCGGCGCGGGCTTGACTTGCGAAGTATCGACCAGTCGATACAGGCGGAACCGCTCGTCACGGTCGGCCGGGCGCCGGCCTTCCCAGATCAGGCGCCACTCGAAATGCGAGACATTGCTCGGGGCGCCATAGTCCACGGCGTCGTGGCGCAGCAGCACGTCGCAGCCGTCGCCGGGGCCGCCAAAGCGGATCCGGCCGAAATACGCAAACGACGCCAGTTGCGCGTCGCCCATCCGGATCGGCTGCACGCACTCGTACGTGGAGGGCAGCGCCAGCGCGGCCGCCTTGGCCACGTCGCGATAGGTCTTGCCGTAGTTGATCGACGGCAGCCACAGCGTCATCGCCATGACCCACATCAACGTGGTGCCGGCGGCCGAGATCACCACGGGGCGCCAGATCTGCTTGGGGGCACGCGACAGCCGCCAGCGCACGACCAGCACCCAGGCCACGGTGGCGGCCAGCGCGATGACCACGGCGCTGATCGTGAACGTGTGTTCGAAGCCAGGAATCTGGCGGAACACGTTGTTGGCCACCTTCGGCGGCCATCCCGTGGTCTTGGCGATCCACATGAACCACACCGTGCCGCCGAAGATCGTGAAGAACAGCAGGGCGAACCAGTCGACCGCGTTGATCGCGGCGCGCGGCAGCGTGGGCAGCGCGAAGGCCGCCAGGATCGCCATTGGCGGCAGCAGCAGGATGAACTGCACGTCGCCGGGGCTGCGTTGCAGCACCAGCAGCAGGAACAGCATGGCCAGGATGGCCAGCGGCAGTGCCACATGGGGGGCGCGCCGCATGCCGCGCCACGACAGCCACGCAAAGGCCGCAATCGGCCACACCGGCCAGGCAAACAGCAGGAAGTTGCGCGCGATGAAGCCCGCCGTGGGCAGCGTCGGCAGCCCGTAGCTGCGGCGGTCGTAGCGGGCCCACTCGCGGATATAGGTGACGCCGTCGTCGGTGACGGCGGCGCCCAGGTAGACCGCGGCCATCCACGCGGCCACCAGTGCCAGCGCGACGGGTACCCCGATCAGCAGCAGCCGCTTCAACGGCACCGGCTGCGATACGGCGCCGGCGATCAGCGCCGCGCCCAGCAATGCAGCCGCGAGAATCGGACCACTGGCCAGGCACAGGGCCGCAAGTCCGACGCCAAACCAGAGGCTGCCCTGCACGGGCTTGTCCAGGCTGCGCACCATGCCGTACAGCATGAACGCAATAAAGCAGACCTGGCCGACCTGGGCCGTGGTCTCGTGCCCGCGCATGGCCAGTCCCACGCAGGCCAGAAAAATCAGCAATGCCCCGTCGGCCAGCGCGCGGCCGTACGACCGGGCGTCGGGCTGGCCGCCAAAGGCGAAGGCAAACGGCTGGACTTCGTCGCGGCGGCCCAGCAGGTAGGTCGAATACCAGATAAAGGCGCAGGTAGCGAAATAGAACAGGGCCGTGGCCAGGCGGGACGCATCGGGCGCGCCCAGCCAGCCGCCGAACAGCCGGATCATCAACCCGCCCACCCAGTACACC
The DNA here is from genome assembly GCF_018729255.1 of Cupriavidus sp. EM10. Classification (NCBI taxonomy): domain Bacteria; kingdom Pseudomonadati; phylum Pseudomonadota; class Betaproteobacteria; order Burkholderiales; family Burkholderiaceae; genus Cupriavidus; species Cupriavidus sp. EM10. The sequence continues at coordinate 2,169,161 of NZ_CP076060.1, read as the reverse complement.
AGCGGCCCATCCTCGCTGAACGGGCGGCCCACGATATTGGGCATCAGCCAGTCCTGCAGGTTGCCCGAGCCGAGCTGCCACATCACGCCGAAGCCGGCGGCATCCTCGTTTTTCCACGGATCGCGCCCGAACAGGCCGGTCAGGCCGTAGATGATGCAGATTGCCAGCAGCAGGTAGCGCGGCAGCGCGCCGGTGGCGGCGGCGGTCAGGTGGACGGGAGAGGTCTTGGTGGCTTGGGACATCGGCAGTCAATCGGGGTCGCCCTGCGTGATCGGGCACATGCACGTGCGCGAATCGCTATTGTGGGCCACAAATGCAAAGAGGCAGCCGATGCTGCCTCTTTGTCAGGTTGCGCATGCCAGGAGCATCTGTCCTGCCGCGCATCGCAGTCGCTTGGTAGCGCCGGCCAATTACTTCTTGGCGGCCAGCTTGCTGCCGAACTTCTGGCGGAACTTCTCGACGCGGCCAGCCGTGTCCATGATCTTCTGTTGGCCGGTGTAGAACGGGTGCGATTCCGACGACACTTCGATCTTGGCCAGCGGGTAGGTCTTGCCTTCGTGTTCGATCGTGTCCTTGGTCTGGATCGTCGAGCGGGTCACGAACTTGAAGTCGTTCGACACGTCGTGGAACAGGACTTCGCGATAATTCGGGTGAATGCCTTCTTTCATGGTGCTTCCTTTCAGGTTGGGTAGCCAGTCCGCTCCGTGGTGCCGCAGCCTGCTTGCGACGAGCGAACCACTTGCCGATAACGGGCAAACCGGGATTATGGCAGAAAAACAAGGGACTGGGCAATATCCAGACCTCGATTTCGAGTACCCGGCCGCGCACCTGTTGGTGGTCTATGCGCCACTCGCGGCGGGGTCCTGCCGGTAGAACTGCTTGAGCACCTTGTAGAGCGCAGGCCAATGCGCGCGAAGCCCCGCCGGATCGACAAAAAATGCCTCAGACGCCACTGCAAAGAACTCGCTCGGCGCCTCGCAGCCATACGGGTCGATAACGCGCAACCGCGGCGGCAGGCGTTCCGGATCATCCCAGGCGGCATCGGGGACCGCTTCGCAGGCATCGGCGAAGACATCGTACTGCGTGAGAAGCGTCTCCGCCCACTGTTCGGCGTCGATGCCCGGATGCAGCACGCGCGAGAACGGCGGCACGCCGTCAGGCTCCCCATCGAGCATGTCGAGCTTGTGGGCGAATTCGTGGATGACCACGTTGTACGAGTCCGAGCCGTTGCCGAGTCCCGATCCGGGCATGTTCACGTCCTGCCAGGACAGGATCACCGGGCCGTTCTCCCACGCTTCGCCGCTGGCTTCCTCCTCGACGCCGTGCACCAGGCCGATATCGTCCTCCACGGTCTTGCGGATCAGGAATTCGCCGGGGTAGAGCACGATGCCGTGCCAGCCGCGATACCACTCGATGCCCAGCTTCAGGATCGGCACGCAGGCCTGCACCGCCACGCCCACCACCATCTCGTCGGTCAGTTCCAGTTCGTGCGCGGTCGAGTATTCCTTGCTGGCGATGAACAGCGTGGCCAGCTCCCGCAGGGCGGCCAGATCGTCGGCGCCATAGCGCTGGACGTAGGGCAGGGCGGCTACGGTGCGCGTCCACAGGTCATCCGGGATGGCGTAGTGCGCGAGCTTGCGTTCGCGCGAGCGGGCGCGCAGGTAGCTGGACAGTTTGCCGAACATGTCGAAGGCGTGGAGGTAAGAAAGCGGGGCCGGAAAGGAAAAAAGGCGCACCCGGAAGGGTACGCCTTTTCATGCCGGTGGCAACTGCCCGATGTCAGCCGCCGCGACGCATCATGTCGAAGAACTCCGCGTTGTTCTTCGTCGGTTTCATCTTGTCCAGGATGAATTCCATCGCCTGGACTTCGTCCATGTCCGAGATGAACTTGCGCAGGATCCAGATTTTCTGGAGGATTTCCGGCTTGATCAGCAGTTCCTCGCGGCGCGTGCCCGACTTGTTCAGGTTGATGGCCGGGTAGACACGCTTTTCCGCCAGGCGGCGTTCCAGGTGCACTTCCATGTTGCCGGTGCCCTTGAACTCTTCGTAGATCACGTCGTCCATGCGGCTGCCGGTTTCGATCAGCGCCGTGGCGATGATGGTCAGCGAACCGCCTTCTTCCAGGTTACGCGCGGCACCGAAGAAACGCTTCGGACGCTGCAGCGCGTTGGCGTCCACACCGCCGGTCAGCACCTTGCCCGAGGCCGGCACCACCGTGTTGTAGGCGCGCGCCAGACGCGTGATCGAGTCCAGCAGGATCACCACGTCGCGCTTCAGTTCCACCAGGCGCTTGGCCTTCTCGATGACCATTTCGGCCACCTGCACGTGACGGATGGCCGGTTCGTCGAACGTCGACGCCACCACCTCGCCGCGCACCGAGCGCTGCATTTCGGTCACTTCTTCCGGGCGTTCGTCGATCAGCAGCACGAACAGGTCGGCTTCCGGATGGTTGTTGGCAATCGCGTGGGCGATGTGCTGCAGCATCACGGTCTTGCCGGACTTCGGCGACGCCACCAGCAGCGCGCGCTGGCCGCGGCCGATCGGGGCGATCATGTCGACGATACGGCCGGTGATGTTCTCTTCGGCGCGGATGTCGCGTTCGAGCGTGAGCGGCCGGTTCGGATGCAGCGGCGTCAGGTTCTCGAACATGATGCGGTTCTTCACCGCCTCGGGCGGCTGCCCGTTGACCTTGTCCACCTTGACCAGGGCAAAGTAGCGCTCGCCGTCCTTGGGCGTACGCACTTCGCCTTCGATCGAATCGCCGGTATGGAGGTTGAAGCGGCGGATCTGCGACGGGCTGATGTAGATGTCGTCCGTGCTGGCCAGGTACGACGTTTCCGGCGAGCGCAGGAAACCGAAGCCGTCTGGCAGAACTTCCAGCGTGCCGTCTCCGTAGATGGTTTCGCCCATCTTGGCGCGCTTCTTCAGGATCGCAAACATCAGTTCCTGTTTGCGCATCCGTTGTGCGTTGTCGATCTCGAGCGTAGCCGCCATTTCGAGAAGCGCAGACACGTGAAGCGATTTGAGTTCTGTCAGGTGCATAGACAAGGGTACAGAAGGGCCCGGACGGGCAAGACCTAAGGAGGGGGAAGAATGAGCGAACGCTCGGGGAAGTTGTTGGGTCGCATCTTAGCACAATCCGGCCGGCGCGCCAGAACTGGCGCACGCGAGGCCGGATCGTGCCGGGCCGGCGCACCAGGCGCCAGCCGGAGGTCGAAGGCTTAGACCTGTGCGTCCAGGAACGACGTCAGCTGCGACTTCGACAGCGCGCCAACCTTCTGAGCGACCACTTCGCCGTTCTTGAACAGGATCAGCGTGGGAATGCCGCGGATGCCGAACTTGGCCGGTACCTGCTGGTTTTCGTCGACGTTGATCTTGGCGATCTGCACGCGGTCGCCATAGTCCTTGGCGACTTCATCCAGGATCGGGGCAATCATCTTGCAGGGGCCGCACCATTCAGCCCAGAAGTCCAGCAGCACGGGCTTGTCGGACTTGAGCACGTCGGTGTCGAACGATGCATCGCTCACATACTTGATTTGTTCGCTCATGGCGGGGAACCTCAGGTTTCGCTCAGTTTATGTTGAAGGCGGGCAGCTGCCGTGGGGCTGAAACGCTACCTTACACGAGATCGTGCAGGGCCGCCGGACGGCAATGCGTGGCGACACGCGCCGCCATTGACGCCGATATGTTACCAGCTTGGCAAATTTCAAGTCCCGCAGCCACCCACCGCGCGCCGCGTGCCACAGGGCGTTCGCGGCGATCACGCCCACATTGTGCCGCGCGCTGGCTTCTGCTGCCGATGATAGTTTCAATCGACGCGAGAGACAGGCTCAATCGGCATCCCTCATCGGAGGTATTTCGGGGCGCCAGCAGCGGGCCGGCTGGGGATTTCCCGTAGAAAAACGACTTGGGCATGATCTAGAATGCACTTGGAGGGATTGCATCCGCGACCGCGTAGAATGGCAGGCCGGATGCACCAACCACGCATCTTCCGACAAAGGCCATCGATCATGACGCCCGATCCTCGCAAGCCCGATTCCGATACCCCCGATGCGGACCACCTGAGCGAAGCGCTGGCGCATCTGAACAGCGCCGTCGAATCCGACAGCATTGCCATTGGCGCCGCCCGGGGCCTGGTGTACAGCGTGATGGAAACGCTGGGCACGCTGGTGGGCGATCCCGACCTGCCCGAGCATGCGCGCTCCGGCTACGAGGGGCTGCTGGAGACCGCACGCGAACTGCGCGCGCGGATCGAACGCGGCGGCCCGGGCGACCACTGACGCCTTCGCGTGCATCCGGGGCGCCCGGGCAGCCCCGGCTAGCTGACAGATCGCTGATACGTATTGGTCCCTGCCATTCATGACCCGGCTTTCGTTTCCTCCTGGCCCGTCGTTTCTCGAACAGGCCGCCACGGCGACGTGGTATTTCCTTGATCACTGTGGTCCCGCCGCCTCGGCCGCGCACGTGGTCGTGCCCACGGCCGCCCAGATTCCCGGCGTGCGCCAGGCACTGGACGCCGCCGCGCGCGCCGCCGGCCAGCCACGGCTGCTGCCGCGTGTGCTGACGCTGGGCCACTGGCTGCTGGACCTGCCTCCCGATCTCGATGTCGAACCGGCGCCCGCGCGCAGCCATGCCGCACGGCTGCTGGCCGTGCAGCAGGCCATCCGCGCGCAGGATTGGCTGCGCAGCGCATTTGGCGCGCAGACCGAGGGCGCTGCATGGGGCCTGGCGCAGACGCTGCTGTCGATCAGCGATGAACTCAGCGCGCGCTGGCTTGAAGACGCCGCCATTCGGGAGGATGACGATATCGACGGCGACGACCGCGCCGCGCTGCTGCAAGGTGCGTTGCAGCGCACCTACGCCCATTTGTCAGAGCGTTTCCTTGGCCAGGAAGCCCAGATCGTGCTGGCCTTCTGGCAGATGCTGTCCGGACCCGACGACCCCTTGCCCGCGCGCCGCCGCGCCTTGCAGCGCCTGGCGCAGCAGGTGGCGGGACCGGTGGTGTGGATCGGCCCGACGCCGCCCGAACCAATCGAGTCAAGTTTCCTCCAGCAGGCCGGCGAACTGGTGCCGACGCTGGAAGTTGGCTATGACTGGACCGGCGGCGACGCACCAGCGGACGCCGGCTGGTACGAGACGTTGCTGGCGCTGTGGCCCGAGGCGCGGCGTGCAGGGCAGGAAGCAGCGGAGGACCAGGGGAAGACCACGACGGCACCAGCCTCGACACCGCCGGCCCGCGTCCGGCATCGACCCCGATGCCCGCCTTGCCCCAGACACTCCCCGCCCATCGCCCGCGCGTGCGGGTGATCGGCAGCGCCCGTTTCGAGGACGAGGCCGCCGCCGCAGCGGCCCAGCTCGTGCAATGGCTCAACGAAGGCCGCAAGCACGTGGCCCTGGTGGCGCACGACCGCGTGGTGGCGCGCCGCACGCGGGCGTTGCTGACACGGGCCGGTGCGCCGGTACGCGACGAAACGGGCTGGAAGCTGTCCACCACACGCGCCGCCGCCGCGCTGATGCGCTGGTTCGACGTGCTGGTGCGCGATGGCGACACCGCCGCCTTGCTCGACCTGCTGAAGTCGCCGTTCTGCTTGCCCGACGTGGCACACCGTGGCGCGGCCATCGCGCTGCTGGAGCGGCAGATCCGGCGCGACGCGATCACCGGCGGCTGGGCGCGCCTGCGACACCTGTTCGCCGAACGCGAAGGCACGACGGTTGTCGATGCCGAAGCCATGGAGGCCAGCGATACCACGCGGCACGTACGCGCCGCCGCGCGCGGCCTGATCGGCACGCTGGCCGACGAGGCCGCGCAATGGCCGCGCGGCCACGCCCAGCAACCGCTTTCCGTATGGCTGGGCCGGCTCGATGCCACGCTCGACACGCTGGCAATGCGTCCCGCGCTGGCCGCCGACGATGCCGGCCGGCAACTGCTCGATGCGCTGGCGCGGCTGGCCGAGCTGCCCGACGACGATACCGGCAGCCATGCCACGCTGAGCCAGCAGGAATTCCGCGCGATGCTGGCGGCGCTGCTCGAAACCGTCGCCTACAAGGAGCCGCTGGCCCAGAGCCAGTCGCGCATTACCATCCTGCCGCTGAACGGCGCGCGGATGCGTCGCTTCGAGGGCGTGGTGGTGGTCGGTTGCGACGACGCGCAACTGCCGTCGAGCGCGGCCGAGCTGATGTTCTTCTCGAACCAGATGCGCCGCGAGCTGGGCCTGGAAGACCGCGAGGCGCGCTTCGCACAGCAGGCGCGCGATCTGGCCGAAGTGCTACTCAACAACGACGACGTCGTGCTGACGTGGCAACGCTTCGGCAGCCGGGGCGAGCCGCATCACGTGTCGGGCTGGATCGAGCGGCTGTCGGCCTGCTGCGCGCGGGCCGGGGCCCAGATCGAAGCAGGCGCCGCGCCGCAACTGCTGGATACGTTTGCCCAGCCCGGCCAGATGCCGGCCCCCACGGCACCGGAACGCGTGCCGGCCCGCTGGAGCGCGGCGGCATACAACATGCTGCGCCGCTGTCCCTATCAGTTCTTCGCGGGCCGCATGCTGGGCCTGGCCGGGCTCGAAGCCCTCAACGACGACCTGGAAAAGCGCGATATCGGCAACCTGCTGCACCGCGTGCTGCTGCAATACCACCAGGAAATCCACGATGCGGATGAGCGCGACGACGCGCGGCGGCTGGCGCGGCTGCAGCAGATTTCCGACACCGTCTTCGGGCGACAGATGGCCGAGGACGGTAACGCGATCAGCTATTACCGCCGCTGGTGCGAGGTCCTGCCATCGTATGTGGCCTGGCAGGCCGCCCGCGAGGAAATGGGCTGGCACTGGCGCGGCGGCGAAATGGACGCAGGCGTCGACGTGGCGATGCCTGACGGCGTGCCGCTGCGGCTGTCCGGCCGGATCGACCGGCTCGACAAGGGCCCGGATGGCGCCCACGCGGTGCTCGACTACAAGACCCAGCCTGCCAGCCGCCTGCGGCGCAAGGCCGGCGATGCCGAGGAAGACTGCCAGCTGGCGTTCTACGGCCTGTTGCGCGCCGATGCCGTGGCCGGAAGCTGGGTGGCGCTCGAAGGCGTGAAGCAGGGCGGGCGCGACAGCGCGCCCGGCGCCCAGCGTGAAGTCGATCTGCCCGAATTCCAGGCCGCCGTCACCTGGCTGGAGCGGCAACTGCGGCATGACGTCGGCCGCCTGCGGCAGGGCGCCAAGCTGCCCGCGTTCGGCGATGCCGCCGCCTGTACCTATTGCGAAGCGCGCGGCCTGTGCCGCAAGGGCTTCTGGGAATCCACCGCCTTGCCGGATCTTCGTTCATGAGCGCCAGTCAGGACATCCACGCGTATTTGCGCGATGGCCAGCCCGTGGGCGAGGCCGATTTCACGCGCGCCGCCTGCGATCCGGCGCGATCCGTCGTGGTCGAGGCCTGCGCGGGCAGCGGCAAGACCTGGCTGCTGGTGGCGCGGCTGGTGCGGCTGCTGCTGGCCGGCGCCGCGCCGCACGAGATCCTGGCCATCACGTTCACGCGCAAGGCCGCCGAGGAGATGCGCGAGCGCCTGCTGGAAGTGCTGTCGCAACTGGCCAGCGCGCCGGACGACACCGTGCTGGCCCAGCTGGAAATGCGCGGGCTGGCCCCCGATGCCGCGCGCGCCGCGCTGCCGCGCGCCCGCCTGCTGCATGCGCAGGTGCTGGCATCGCCGGGCCGCATGGCCATCGACACGTTCCACGGCTGGTTCGGCACGCTGCTGCGCGGCGCGCCGCTGTCGTCGGGCATCGTGCCCGGTGCCTCGCTGCGTGAAGACGCGCTGCGCATGAAGCGCGAGGCCTGGGCGCCGTTCTGGCGCGCGCTGGCCCATCCGCAGCATGCAGACCTGCGCCAGGCGTACGAACAGCTGGTGGACGCGATTGGCGACTTCCAGGCGCGCAGCCTGCTCGACCGCATGTTCCACGCGCGTAACGAGTGGTGGGCGTTCCGCGACGATGTCGGCCAGTCCGGCGATCCGGCGCAGCGGCTGGCCAGCGATCTGGGCGATGACGCCTCGGTCGACGTCCTGGTCGAGGCGCTGGCCGACGACGACTGGCTGGAAGATTGCGCGCAGCTGGCGATGACGCTGGGCCGGGCCGGCAAGACCGAACAGACCCACGCGTCGCGGCTGGTCGACGGCCTGCGCGCGATCCGCGCCTGGCGCGATGCGGGCGCGGCGCCCGGCGATGCCGCCGCGCAGGCTTTCGGCCAGTTGCGCGCCGCGTTCTTCACCGAAGCCGGCAAGCCGCGCTCGATGAAGGCCACCACGGCGCTGGTCAAGGCCTGTGGCGGCGAGGGCGGCGCCGAAGCCCTGATCGCGCGCGTGGCCGACCATTGCGGCCGGCTCGACGAGATCGCCGCGCGCCGCTGCGAGGCGGCCGTGCTGGCCATCAACCTTGCGCTCTACCGGCTGGGCGACGCGTTGCTGGAGCGCTATCAGCGCTACAAGGGCGAGCAGCGCGCGATGGATTTTGCCGATCTCGAATGGCTGGCCGCGCGGCTGATGGCCGACGAGGAAACCGCCACCTACCTGCAGGTGCGGCTCGATGCGCGTTATCGCCACCTGCTGCTCGACGAATTTCAGGACACCAATCCGCTGCAATGGCGCATCCTGCAGGGCTGGCTGGCCGGCTACCAGGGCCTGGGCGACAAGCCGACGGTCTTCCTGGTGGGCGATCCCAAGCAGTCGATCTACCGCTTTCGCCGCGCCGATGCACGCCTGTTCGACGCCGCGCGCGACATGCTGCAGGCCGAATTCCGCGCCACCGTGCTGCGCACGAACCGCACGCGCCGCAATCGTCCCGAGGTGCTGGACTGGGTCAACGCCGTGTTCGATCACGCGCGCGCGGACGGGCGCTATCCGCTCTACGAGACGCAGACCACGGCGCTGAAGGAGCCGGGTGGCCCGGTGTGGCTGCTGCCGCTGGTGGAGGCGGAAGATGCCGCCGGAACCGACCTGGCAGGGGATGCGGAAGAGGCCGGGGAGGCCGAGGAAGCTGGCGACGGCCATCGCGACACGCTGACGCAGCCGCGCGTGCAGCAGGGCGATTCGCTGCGCTTCGAGGAAGGCCGCCGCGTGGCCGCGTGGCTGCACTATCTGCGCGAGCAGGTGCCGGTGCGCGAGGGCGATACGTCCCGGCCCGCCACCTGGCGCGACATGCATCTGCTGGTGCGCCGCAAGACCTACCTGCCCGACTACGAGCGCGCGTTGCGCGAAGCCGGGATCCCGTGCCTGAGCCCGCGCCGGGGCGGGCTGCTGACGACGCTCGAAGCGCTCGATATCTCGGCGCTGCTGGCGTTCCTGATGACGCCGGAATCCGACCTCGACCTGGCGCACGTGCTCAAGAGCCCGATCGTGGGCGCCACCGACGACGACCTGATCCTGCTGGCATCGATGGAAGGCGAGGGCGGCTGGTGGGCACGCATCGCTGGCGGGCTGCCCGAGAATGTCTCGGACGCGCTGCGCACCGGCATCGCCCGGCTGCGCGCCTGGCTGGCGCTGGCGCCGCACAGGCCGGTGCATGACCTGATCGACCATATCTATCATCAGGGCGAGGTGCGCCGCCGCTATGCGGAAGCTGCGCCGTCGGCGATCCGCGAGCAGGTGCTGGCCAATCTGGATGCCTTCCTGAAGCTGTCGCTGGATCTGGACGGCGGTCGCTACCCGAGCCTGCCGAAGTTCATCGACGAACTGCAGGAGATCCGGCGCGGCGACGAGGACGAGAGCCCCGACGAGGGCGGCATGGGCGAAGGCGTGGAAGACACCGAGGCGGAGCCCGAAGACGCCGGCGACAGCCAGCTCGATGCGGTGCATATCCTGACCGTGCATGCGGCCAAGGGCCTGGAAGCGCCGTTCGTGGTGCTGCTCGATGCCAACCATAGCGATCCGGCCGCGGACCGTGGCGGCATCCTGGTGGACTGGCCGCCGGCATCGCCCGCGCCCCGGCATTTTTCGGCCTACGGCAAGCGCAGCGAGCGCGGCCTGGCGCGCGCGTCGATGTTCGAGGCCGAGGCCGCGCTGGCCGAGCGCGAGAACTGGAACCTGCTCTACGTGGCCATGACGCGTGCGCAGCAGGGCCTGCTGGTCAGCGGCGTCAAGGGCCGCGCCAGCAAGGCGGCCAAGGATGACGCCAATGGCGCCGAGATCGCCGGCAGCTGGTATGTGCGGCTGGCCGGGGCGGGCATCGGCGACGAAGTCACGGCCTATCCGGAAGCTGCGGTCGCAGCTGCCGGCGCCTTCGGCCCGGCCAGCGAGCGTGTGCGCTACACGGATTTCCGGCTGCGATACCGCGATGCGGATGCGCTGGTCGATCCTGGCGCGCCCGAAAGCGCCTTCGAGGACGACGCCGAGACCACCGTGTTCGACGCCGAGGCGGCCGCCCATGGCGAACTGGTCCACGCATTGCTGGAAAGGCTGACGCGCTACCCGGACGCCTATGCCGGCGTGCCGGATGCGGCGACCGTAATGCGCTGGTTCCCGCCGACCGGCGCCGGCGCCCCGCAGGCGCGCGACCGCTGGCAGCAGCAGGCCGAGGCCGCAGTGGCCGATCTGCACGCCATGCTGGCGGCACCGGCGTTGCGCCCGCTGCTGTTCGCGCACGACGCCGTGTCGGCGCGCAACGAGGTGGAGCTCTACGATGAACGGGGCCGCCTGCTGCGGATCGACCGGCTGGTGGAATTCGACGACCGCGTGGTGATCATCGACTACAAGCAGCGGCTGCTGCCGCAGGAACACGCGGCCTACGGCGCGCAGCTGGCGCGCTACGTGGCGGCGGTGCAGCCGGTCTTCCCGGGCAAGCGGATCGAGGCCGGCGTGGCCACGGCCGCCGGGGAGTGGATCGATGCCGAGGCACTGCGCGCCGCGCGACAGCGGCAAGCACCCGTCACGCCAATCGCCACGACGCAGCAAGGGTCGTTGTTCTGATCCCGGAAACAGGCGCAGAATAGACCCGCTCTCCCGTGGGGTGCTCCCCTCTCCCGCCCAGCGGGAGAGGGCCGGGGTGAGGGCAAGGCATCCGCCGCGCGACAATGCATCACGCCAGCGCAAAACGCGTCCATCCCGCCGTGGTCGGCAGGATTGCATCAATTTAGTGGAGTTTTCGCGAAGAACTTCGCGTGAAGACGGATAAAGCAGGAAGAAGGGGACGAGCCTGACCCTCGGCACTGGTGGAAAACGGCTGTGGCTGCTTCGTTCCCGACCTGACCAGGTTGACCGCGCCGCCATGCGAGGAGGCCCGTCCGACCGGCATTGTAACCCAACCTGGCACGACGTTTCCAATTTCGTTGTTCTACTACGGTTGTTCGACGGGAGTTTGATCTGATACCGGGGTGTCGCGCGGCCATGCTGGCAGCATGGCGGACGGCATTTTCAGCCGACTTCTCACAGACAGGTTGGGGCATGAACGCAAACGACCAGATCCTCCGCGGCGCACTCGTGCCGCAAGACATCTCCATCGAAGTTCTTCAGGAAAAGTACGCCAAGGGCGAGGAGCGCAGCATCGACGATGTGCGCCGCCGCGTGGCGCGTGCGCTGGCCGAGGTCGAGCCGGCCGATCAGCGCGACACCTGGGCCGCGCGCTTTCTCTGGGCGCTCGAAAACGGCTTCGTGCCGGCCGGGCGCATCAACTCGGCCGCCGGCACGGGCATCCAGGCCACGCTGATCAACTGCTTCGTGCAGCCCGTGGGCGATTCGGTGTCCGAGTCAAAGGGCGGCAAGCCCAGCATCTACACCGCCGTGGCGCAGGCCGCCGAAACCATGCGGCGAGGCGGCGGTGTCGGGTATGACTTCTCGTCGATCCGGCCCGGCGGCGCGCTGGTGCGCGCCACGCATTCGCGGGCGTCGGGGCCGGTGTCGTTCATGAAGGTGTTCGATGCGTCGTGCGCCACCGTGGAATCGGCCGGCGCGCGGCGCGGGGCGCAGATGGGCGTGCTGCGCTGCGACCATCCCGATATCGAGAGCTTCATCCACGCCAAGGATCGCGGCGACCTGACCAACTTCAATATCTCGATCGGCGTCACCGACGACTTCATGCTGGCCGTGGAGGCCGATGCCGAGGTCGAACTGGTGCACGAAGCCGAACCGGGCATGGACGTGATCGCGGCCGGCGCCTACCGGCGCGACGACGGCCAGTGGGTGTATCGCCGCGTGCCGGCGCGCCGGCTGTGGGACCAGGTCATGCAGGCCACCTACGACCATGCCGAGCCCGGCATCCTGTTCCTGTCGCGCATCAACGCCGACAACAACCTGTATTACTGCGAGACGATCGAGGCGACCAACCCGTGCGCGGAGCAGCCGCTGCCGTCGTATGGCTGCTGCTGCCTGGGGTCGATCAACCTGACGCGCTTTGTGCGCCAGCCGTTCACGGACCAGGCCAGCTTCGACTTCGCGGCGTTCGCCGAGGTGGTGCGCGTGTCCACGCGCATGCTCGACAACGTGCTCGACGTCACCTTCTGGCCGCTGCCCGAGCAGCAGGCCGAGGCGCAGGCCAAGCGTCGCATCGGGCTGGGTTTCCTGGGGCTGGGCAGCGCGCTGGTGATGCTGGGGCTGCGCTACGACACCGACGCGGCGCGCGCGCTGGCCGGCCGGATTTCGGAATCGATGCGCGACCACGCCTACCTGGCATCGGTGGAGCTGGCCGACGAGAAGGGCGCCTTCCCGCTGTTCGATGCCGACGCCTATCTGCGCGGCGGGTTCGTCAGCCGGCTGCCGGACGCCGTGCAGGACGCCATCCGCGCGCACGGGCTGCGCAATTCGCATCTGCTGTCGATTGCGCCGACGGGCACCATCACGCTGGCCTTTGCCGACAATGCGTCGAACGGCATCGAGCCCGCCTTTTCGTGGACCTACAACCGCCGCAAGCGCATGCCCGACGACAGCTACCGCACGTTCGAGGTGGCCGACCACGCCTGGCGACTCTATCGGCACATGGGCGGCGACATGGACCACCTGCCCGACAGCTTTGTGACCGCGTTGCAGATGTCGGCGCTGGATCACATGCGGATGCTGGAGGCCGTGCAGCCGTATATCGATACCAGCATCAGCAAGACCGTGAACGTGCCGGAGGACTATCCGTACGAGGCGTTCCGCAACCTGTACCTGGAAGCCTGGAAGGCCGGCCTGAAGGGGCTGGCCACCTACCGGCCCAACCAGGTGCTGGGCGCGGTGCTGTCGGTGGCCCCCGCGGCCGAGGCGCCGGCCGCGACAGCACCGGGGTCGCCGCCGAACGGCGACGATCCGCTGACGCGGCCATTCGGCAGCCGTCCGCTGGGCGATCTCGAAGGCGTGACGTCGAAGGTGGAATACCTGACCTACGAGGGCCACAAGACCGTCTACCTGACCGTGAACTTCATGCGGGTGGCGGGCACGGTGGACGGGCAGGCCGTCACCATCGAGCGGCCGATCGAATTCTTCATGCCGGCGGGCCAGCGCACCGAGGGGCAGCAGTGGATCACGTCGACCATGCGGCTGCTGTCGATGGTGGCGCGCTCGGGCGGCCCGATTGCCAAGGCGCTGGCCGACATGCGTAACGTGGTGTGGGACAAGGGGACCGTGCGCTATGGATCGGTGGTGCGCCAGGATGGCACCGAGGTGCCGCGCTTCCACGACTCCGAGGTGGCGGCGCTGAGCTACGCGCTGCAGCGCATCCTGATCAAGCGCGGCTTCCTGGACGACGAGGGCGGCCAGGTGCCGGTGGCCGCGCTGGCGGCGCGGCTGGCCCGGCGCGATGGCGGCGAGGCCGCCGTGTCGCTGGCCCGGCCGGTCGAGCCCGCACCGGCCGCCACGGCCGTGACCGGCATCGGCACCGGCAAGCCATGCCCGGAGTGCGGCGCCCACGCGCTGCACCGGGTCGACGGCTGCGCCAAATGCGCCAACTGCGGCTACGTGGGCGAGTGCGGCTGAGCGCGCACGATGGCGGCGCGTGCCGCCATGCCGGGGCCTTGCCTCCATCACATTACCTATATCGAACGTTCGTTTTAAGGAGTACGCTGCGCGCGAGGATGTGAGGTGCGCCAGACTGCCCCCGCACAAACCCTGATCCCTGAATCCGGCTCATCGGGTCGATGACCGGATTTTGGGCGGCGCGTCGGGAACCCGTCCTTACAATCCCCTTTCGGTCCGGCGGGCGGCGCTTGCGTCGCTCTGCCGGACACATGTCGTCCGGAGGTCCAGGCCCGTCAGAGGCAGGCAGCCGTTTCAACCAGAGGAGGATTCAATCGTGTGGAGTCAAGTCTATGACCCGCTAGGCAGCATGGCGCTTTCGACCATCGCTGCAGGGGTTCCGGTCGCCGTGCTGCTTGCCGCGCTGGCGTTCTTTCATATGCAGGCGCACCTTGCCGCCGGCCTGGCGCTGGTGGTGGGCATCGTCGTCGCGTCGTTCGTGTTCGGCATGCCGGCGGCCATGGCCGGCAAGGCGGCGGGGCTCGGCATCGTGTCCGGCTTGTTCCCGATTGGCTGGATCGTCCTCAATATCATCTTCCTGCACCGGCTGACCACGATAAACGGGTCATTCAAGGTGTTGCAGAACTCGATCTCCGGCGTGACCGAGGATCGCCGCCTGCAACTGCTGCTGGTGGCCTTCAGCTTCGGCGCGTTCTTCGAGGGCGCGGCCGGCTTCGGCACGCCGGTGGCCGTGACCGGTGCCATCCTGATCGGCCTGGGCTTCTCGCCGCTGGCTGCCTCGGGTCTGGCGCTGATCGCCAACACCGCGCCGGTGGCCTTTGGCGCGCTGGGTGCGCCAATCATCGGCCTGTCGTCGGTCACGGGCATCGACCAGGTGCAGCTGTCCGCGATGATCGGCCGCCAGTTGCCGTTCTTCTCGGTACTGGTGCCGTTCTGGCTGATCTGGGCGTTCGCGGGCTTCCGCGGCATGCTGGCGATCTGGCCGGCCATCCTGGTGGCGGGCGTCAGCTTCGCGGTGCCGCAGTTCCTGGTGTCGAACTTCCACGGCCCGTGGCTGGTGGACGTGATCTCAGCGCTGATCTCGATGGGCTGCCTGACCTTGTTCCTGAAGGTCTGGCGTCCGAAGGAAATCTGGACGTCGACGCGCATTCTCGGTCGTCACGACGACTCGAAGGTCGACCATCCTGAAGCCGTCGAGGCCGAGGCCCGTGCCACGGCCGCTTCGGCCAGCATCTCGGTGGTCAAGGCCTGGATGCCGTGGGTGATCCTGACCGTGTTCGTGTTCGTCTGGGGCGTGCCCGAGTTCAAGAAGCTGATGGACGGCATCTGGCTCTGGAAGTACCCGATCCCGGGGCTGGACAAGGCCATCATCAAGGGCCCGCCGGTGGTGCCGAAGGAAATCGCCGAAGGCGCCGTGTTCAACTTCAACGTGCTGTCGATGGCCGGCACCGGCATCCTGGTGTCGGCGGTGGTGGGCGGCCTGCTGATGGGCTACTCGATCCCGCGCCTGTTCAAGGAATACTGGGAAACCATCAAGCTCGTGCGCTATTCGCTGCTGACGATCTGCGCGATGTTCGGCATCGGCTACCTGACCCGCTACTCGGGCCTGGACGCCACGCTGGGCCTGGCATTTGCCCAGACCGGCGTGCTCTACCCGCTGTTCGGCACGATGCTGGGCTGGCTGGGTGTGGCGCTGACCGGCTCCGACACGGCGTCGAACGTGCTGTTCGGCGGGCTGCAGAAGACCACGGCCGAGCAGTTGGGACTGTCGCCGACGCTGATGGCGGCGGCCAACAGCTCGGGCGGCGTGATGGGCAAGATGATCGATGCCCAGTCGATCGTGGTGGCATCCACCGCCACCAAGTGGTACGGCCATGAGGGCGAGATCCTGCGCTACGTCTTCTTCCATTCGATCTCGCTGGCCATCCTGGTCGGCCTGTTCGTGACGCTGCAGGCCTACGTTCATCCGTTCACGCAGATGGTGATTCACTGACGGCCAGCCGGACCGATGTGACACGAAGCCCCGCCCCATGGCGGGGCTTTTTCATGGGCGCCGGCCGGGCGGGGCGGCGGGGCCGGTTCCCGATTGCGAAGGTCCGCCTTTTGCTACAATCGCCGCCATGAGTTATCAAGTTCTAGCGCGCAAATGGCGCCCACGGGATTTCACCACGCTGGTCGGCCAGGAGCACGTGGTGCGCGCGCTCACGCATGCGCTGGAACAGCAGCGGCTGCATCACGCCTATCTGTTCACCGGCACGCGCGGTGTCGGCAAGACCACGTTGTCGCGGATCCTGGCCAAGGCGCTCAATTGCACCGGCCCCGACGGCAACGGCGGCATCACCGCCCAGCCCTGCGGGCAGTGCAAGGCCTGCCAGGAGATCGATAGCGGTCGGTTCGTCGACTATATCGAGATGGATGCCGCATCGAACCGGGGCGTCGACGAGATGGCGCAGCTGCTGGACAAGGCGGTGTACGCGCCGACGGTGGGCCGCTTCAAGGTCTACATGATCGACGAAGTGCACATGCTGACCAACCACGCCTTCAACGCGATGCTGAAGACGCTGGAAGAGCCGCCCGGGCACGTCAAGTTCATCCTGGCCACCACCGATCCGCAGAAGATTCCTGTCACCGTCCTGTCACGCTGCCTGCAGTTCAACCTGAAGCAGATGCCGCCGGGGCATATCGTGTCGCACCTGGACCATATCCTGGGCCAGGAAGGCATCCGCCACGACGGCAGCGCGTTGCGGCTGCTTGCGCAGGCGGCCCATGGCTCGATGCGCGACGCGCTGTCGCTGACCGACCAGGCTATCGCCTACAGCGCCGGGCAGGTGTCCGAGGAAGCCGTGCGCGGCATGCTTGGGGCGATCGACCAGAGCTATCTGGTGCAGTTGCTCGATGCGCTGGCCGCCGAGGATGGCGCCACGATGCTGGGCATTGCCGATTCGATGGCCGACCGCAGCCTGTCGTTTGCCGGCGCGCTGCAGGACCTCGGATCGCTGCTGCACAAGGTGGCGCTGGCCCAGGCCGTGCCGGCATCGGTGCAGGACGAATGGCCCGAGGCCGGGGACGTGCGCCGGCTGGCCGGCCAGTTCGACGCGCAGGAAATCCAGCTGTTCTACCAGATCGCCAACCTTGGCCGCAGCGAGCTTGCGCTGGCGCCGGACGAATACGCCGGCTTCACGATGACGCTGCTGCGCATGATGGCCTTCCGGCCGTCGGCCATGCCTGCCACGCCGGCAGGCGGGCAGGGCGGCCAGCCGATGGCGCGGCCGCGCCCGGCAAGCCCGCCGGCGCCGGCACCGCGTGCCATGTCGGCCGCGCCGGTGGCACAGGCTGCGCCGGCTCCGGTGGCTCCGGTGGCACGAGCCGCCGCGCCGAACGCGGAAGCACCGACATACGAAGTTTCGACACCCGAAGCCCGTCCCATCGCCGAAAGCGCCAAGCCCGCGAGCCCGACCCTGCCGGAGCCCGTCAAGGCACCCGCCCCGGTGATGGCGCCGAAGGCAGCCGCGCCGGTCGAGCCGGCCCAGCCCGCCACGCCGCCGGCCGCCGCTGGCCGCACGGCCATGTCGCCGGCCCGCGCCGCGCTGGAAGCCGCACGACAGGCATCGGCGGGCAAGGGTGCCACACGCCCGGCTGGCGCTGGCGCACCGCCGATGGCCGGTGCTGCCGCTGCCGCAGCCGCCAGCCAGCGCCCGGCCGCCCAGCCGCTGCGTCCGCCGTCGGCGTCGCGCCCGGCAACCACGGCCACGGCCGCGCCGGTGCAGCCGGCCGAGGCTGATGTCCCGGCCGCCCCGGCGGCCACCGTCCAGCCGGCACCGGTCGAGTCCGTTCGCGAGCGCCCGGCACCTGCCGTTAAACCAGCCCAGCAGGCCAAGCCTGCCGCAGACGTACCGCCATGGGAAGCCGCCGGTAGCAGCGATGTGCCCCCGTGGGACGCCATGCCGGCCGACATGCCGGTGATCGGCCCCTACGACAGCGATCCCGGCTTCGACCCGAACTTTGGCGGGTACGACAATGGCTTCGAATCGGAAAGTTTCGACCGCCCGCAGCGCGGCGGCGGGCGCGCCGCACCGCAGAAGTCCACCCAGCCCGCCCAGCCGGCCCAGGCCCGCAAGCCGGAGCCCGTACCCGAGCCGGCCGTAGCGCTGGCGCCGGCGGTGCCGCCGGTGGCGCCCAGTGCGTCCGACGACGGCACGCCGCCGGTCTTCACCGGCGACTGGCCGGCGCTGGCCGCCAGCCTGCCGCTCAAGGGCCTGGCGCAGCAGCTGGCGCACCAGAGCGAGCTGCATCGCGTGGTTGGCCGCGCGCTGCACCTGCGGGTGCCGGTGGCGGCGATTGGCGAAGCCAATGTGGCAGAGCGGCTGCAGGCCGCGCTCAATGAACACTTTGGCGTCGAGGTGCGCGTGCATTGCGAGATCGGCGCCGTCACCCATACCGCGGCGGCCGTCGATGCGGCGGCACGTGCCGAACGCCAGCGCGAGGCCGAGGCCGAGATCGACCGCGATCCGTTCGTACAGGGCCTGCTGCGCGAGTTCGGCGGGCAGATCGTGCCCGGTTCCGTGCAACCACGGGCTGCCTGATTTCGAGAGGCGGCCGCCCGGATCGATCCGAAGCGGCGCCGCCCCACCCAACACACCTATATAGCGAAGGAGTAAAGCCATGATGAAAGGTCAACTGGCCGGGCTGATGAAGCAAGCCCAGCAGATGCAGGACAACATGAAGAAGATGCAGGAACAGCTGGCCCAGATCGAGGTCGAGGGCCAGTCCGGCGCCGGTCTCGTGAAGGTGGTCATGACCTGCAAGAACGACGTGAAGCGCGTGACGATCGATCCGAGCCTGCTGGCCGACGACAAGGATCTGCTGGAAGACCTGGTCGCCGCCGCGTTCAACGATGCCGTGCGCAAGGCCGAGGCCACCACGCAGGAAAAAATGGGCTCGATGACGTCGGGCCTGCCGCTGCCCCGGGCTTCAAGCTGCCGTTCTGATCGACGTCCCCATGCGCGCATTGTTCCAGGTGGTGTCATGAAAGCGGCACCGCCCACTTCGCTGCAGGCGCTGATCGAGGCGCTCAAGGTGTTGCCCGGCGTGGGACCGAAGTCGGCCCAGCGCATGGCGTACCACCTGCTGCAGCACGACCGCGACGGCGCGCGCAAACTGGGCGACGCGCTGCGCGGCGCCGCCGATGGCATCCGCCATTGCGAGCGCTGCAACACGTTCACCGAGCAGGAAATCTGCGAGACGTGCCGCGACCCCGCTCGCGACGCCGCACTGCTCTGCGTGGTGGAAACGCCGGCCGACCAGGTCATGATCGAGCAGACCCTGACCTATCGCGGCCAGTACTTCGTGCTGATGGGGCGGCTGTCGCCGCTGGACGGTATCGGCCCGAAGGAAATCCATCTTGACCGCCTGCTGGCCCGTGCCACCGACCCCGAGTACGGCGGCCCGGCCACCGAGGTGATCGTCGCCACCAACTTCACCAGCGAGGGCGAGGCCACCGCGCACTACATCGGCGAAATGCTGAAGGCGCGCGGGCTCAAGGTGTCGCGCCTGGCGCGTGGCGTGCCGGTGGGTGGCGAACTCGAATACGTGGACGCGGGCACCATCGCCCGCGCCGTGATGGACAGGCGCACGCTCTGACCATGAATCTGGCGCGCTTCGACCTTGTGACGCTCGGCCTGTTCGTGGCCGTGGCCCGGCAGGGCAGCATTTCGGCCGGCGCGCGCCAGTCGCACCTGGCCGTGGCGGCGGCCAGCAAGCGCATTTCCGACCTGGAAACCGCCGTCGGCGCGCCGCTGTTCTTCCGCCACGCGGCCGGGGTGCAGCTGACCGAGGCCGGGCAGGCGTGCTTTCACCACGCGCTGACCATCCTGCAGGACGTGGAGCGCATGGCCGGGGTGATGTCCGACTACGCGTCGGGCGTGCGCGGCCAGGTGCGCGTCTGCGCGAACACCTCGGCGATTACCCAGTTCCTGCCCGACGACCTTGCGCAGTTCATGCGCCAGCATCCCACCATCCGCATCGAGCTCGAAGAGCACAACAGCAGCGACATCGTGGCCGCGCTGATGGAAAACCGTGCCGATGTGGGCATCTTTGCCGACCGCACGCCCTGCACGGGGCTGGTCACGGTGGAGTACCGGCAGGACGAGCTGGTCATCATCACGCCGCCCGGCCACCCGCTGGCCCAGGATGGCCCGGTGCATTACGCCGATGCGCTCGAATACGATTTCGTCAGCCTGCCGCAGGTGACGTCGCTGGCCGCGCGGCTGCTGGAGGAAAGCAGCCGGCTGGAGCGCCAGTTCCGCCTGCGCATCCAGGTGCGCAGCTTCGACGCGATGTGCCGCATGGTGATGGCTGGCCTGGGCGTCGGGGTGCTGCCGCGCATCGCCGCCGAGCCGCATGTGAAGTCGATGGGCCTGTCGCTGGTGGGCCTGCGTGACGCCTGGGCGCGCCGGTCACTGCTGATCGGCATGCGCGACCCGGCCGGGCTGACTGTGTCGGCACGGCTGCTGATTACCCATCTTTGCGGAGACCGGGCCCCGTTCTGAAGGCCGCCCGCCTACGGAGGCGTGACCAGTCCTTCTTCGGCGTACTCCACGCGATCCCGCCCGTTGTTCTTGCCCCGATAGAGTGCCTGGTCCGCCCGCGAGATCATCCCGTGGATGGTGTCGCCCGGCTGCACGCTGGCCACGCCCAGGCTGGCCGTCATGGCGCCAGCGGCCTGGAACGGCTGTTCCGACACCGTGCGGCGCAGCCGTTCGGCAAACAGCACGGCGGCGTGCGGCGGCGCATCGGGGCAGATGATCAGGAATTCCTCGCCGCCCCAGCGGCCCACGGTATCGGCGTCGCGCGTGGTTTCCAGGATGCGTTCGGCCATCTCCACCAGGACCCGGTCGCCCACCTGGTGGCCGTGGTTGTCGTTGATGGCCTTGAAGCGGTCCACATCGATCAGGATGATCGAGAACAGGCTGCCGTCGCGCCGATGGCGCTCCAGCTCGCTGATCAATACCGCGTCGAGATGGCGGCGGTTGAACACGCCGGTCAGCTGGTCGGTCTTGGACAGTGCTTCCAGTTGCAGATTTTCTCGACCAGTTCCGCCTGGGTGGCCTGGATCTGCGCAAAGGCTTCGTGGCTGCGGTGGATGGCGGCCCGTACCGTCAACTCGGCCTCGGTCCGCTCGGCGATGATCAGCTTGAGCTTGCGCAGCACCTGGTTGAAGCCGTCGATCACGCTGTCGAACTCGGTGCGGCCCAGCCGCGACAGTTCGTCAAGCTCGTCGCCATGGCTCGATGCCAGCTGGAACAGGGCGCGTTGCAGGTGTTCCAATGGACGAAATACCATGCGCAGGCCGAAGGTCAGCAGCAGCACCAGCACCACGTCGATGGCCGCCACTTCGGTAATGCCCTGGATCATGGCCACGCGCAGGGCCTTGTTCATCGGATCGTGCGAGAAGCGGATCACGGCGGTGCCGATCGACTGTTCGCGGCGTTCGGCGTCGATATTGGCCGGCGGGTAGATCTGCACCTCGCTCAGCACGTCGTGCGGCCCTGCCGCCGTGCAGGCGCTGCTGCCCGGGGCGGCGGGGCGGCCGGCGGTGGCGTAGGTCTCCTTGCCGTCGGGCGAGAACATGCAGGCCTCGGAGACTTCCGGGTGTACCAGCGTGGCTTCCAGGCGGCTGCGCAGGATGCCGACATTGAGCGCCCAGGCCGGCTCGGCCAGACTTTGGCCCAGGCCATCCATGATTTCCGCGCGGCTGCGCTCGAAGCGCTGCGCCAGCTCCTGCTGCAGCTGCCACTGCCGGTGCGCGGCAAAAGCCCCCAGCGTTGTCGTGGTGACAACGATGAACAGCACGATCATCCTGTTCCGGATCGATTGAACCGGGGGCGGCAGTGGCATGAAGGGCTCGATCCTGGAGGATTCAGGGAGGGATTCTATTCATCCACCGCTTTGTTGAACAGCAGGCGAAAGCGCGCCAGTTCCGGATGCGCTTCCTCGTACTTCTTGCTGAAGCCGATATGCACGGTCTCGGTCTTGATGTTGAGCACGCGCCTGGACTTGTAGCGCATGCGCTCTGGCAGCCCGCGGGCCTCCAGCGTGACCAGCGCCTCGTTCAGGACCACGCTGGGATTGACCACGCAGTCGATCTCGCCCACCAGCATCTTCTTGACCAGGTCCTGGAACTCGTGGCCTTCGACCACCTCGATCCGGCCTTCGCGGGCGAACTGGAAGAAGCGCGGCCCCGGGGCCAGGTAGCCGCGCTGGTTGCCGAACTTCAGGCCGGCAAAATCGTCCGGATAGGCATGGAAGCTGCGCCCCGCCACGGCATCGCGGTTGCAGTGCACGGCTACGTCCTCGGCATAGAAGGCCTTGGAATGGTTCAGGAACGGCCGTTCCTTGGGGCGGTAATACACGCCCAGGATGCCGGCGCTGTTGCCTGATCGCGCCTCCTCGACCACGCGCGCCCACGACGCGAAGCGGATCTCGACGCGGTATTCCGGCGGCAGCCGCTTCAGCACGCGCTGCACGCTGTCGATATAGGCGCCCCGGGGCGTGCCGTTTTCCTCGTAGGACAGCGGCCGCTGGCCGGCCTCGGAATACAGCACGATGGTGGTCGGCGCGGGCGTCTGCGCCGGAGCGGGCGTGGCCATCCAGCCGGCGCAGGCGGCGCAGAGAATCCGGCAGAAGCGGGAAATTCGCATGGTGTCGGGTGCCGCGGATGATGGGTGGCTGGCGCGAAGGTGGCCGAAATCTGCCGGAACCGAGCCGGAAGTATGCCCGGATGTGCCCCGGATAACGGCAGCGCCGAGCCCAAAGTTGACCCATCCCCTCATCAGGGTTAGCCCCAATCTTTCGCATTCCGAGATAGCCCGCTTTCCGGAATGCCGATTCCGCGTCACCCCGCAGCTGCGGCACACTCCGTCGAAACAACGCCAAATCCCCCGCACGGGTCAGTTTCACGGAGACATTTCCAACATGGCGCAACAGATTCTCAATGGCATCAAGGTCCTCGAACTGGGCCAGCTGATTGCCGGCCCTTTGCCGCCAAGACCCTGGCCGACTTTGGCGCGCACGTGGTCAAGGTGGAGCCGCCCGGCCAGGGCGATCCGCTGCGCAAGTGGCGCATGCTGCACGAAGACACCTCGGTCTGGTGGGAAGCCCAGTCGCGCAACAAGCAGTCGATCGCCATCGACCTGCGCCAGCGCGAAGGGCAGGACCTGGTGCGCAAACTGGCGGCCGAGGCCGATGTGCTGGTCGAGAACTTCCGGCCCGGCACCATGGAAAAATGGGGCATGGGCTGGGATGTGCTGCACGCGGCCAATCCGAAGCTGATCATGCTGCGCGTGTCGGGGTACGGCCAAACCGGCCCGAAGCGCGATGAACCGGGCTTTGCCGCCGTGGCGGAGGCCATGAGCGGGCTGCGCTACCTGACCGGCGAACCGGGCCGTCCGCCGGTGCGCGCTGGCCTGTCGCTGGGCGACACCATCGCCGGCCTGCATGGCGCGCTGGGCGTGCTGCTGGCGCTGTACGAGCGCGATGCGCGCGGCGGCACGGGCCAGGTGATCGACGTGGCGCTCTACGAATCGCTGTTCAATCTCAGCGAAAGCCTGCTGCCCGAGTACTCGGCATTTGGCGCGGTGCGCCAGCCGGCCGGCGGGGCGCTCCCGGGCATCGCGCCGTCCAACGCGTATCCGTGCGGCTGCGGCGAGTACGTGCTGATTGCCGCCAATGGCGACGCCATCTTCAAGCGGCTGATGGCCGCAATGGGGCGCAAAGACCTGGGCGACGACCCGGACCTGGCGCGCAACGACGGCCGGGTGAAGCGCGTCGACGAGATCGACGCCGCCATTGCCGCCTG
Source organism: Cupriavidus sp. EM10 (assembly GCF_018729255.1). Taxonomy (NCBI): domain Bacteria; kingdom Pseudomonadati; phylum Pseudomonadota; class Betaproteobacteria; order Burkholderiales; family Burkholderiaceae; genus Cupriavidus; species Cupriavidus sp. EM10. The sequence goes on along the minus strand of NZ_CP076060.1, from coordinate 2,145,393 downwards.
GACGAAGACCCATACCGTGGCGTCCGCACTGGAGGTGCTGCGTGGCGCCGATGTGCCGTCCGGCCGCATCTATACGGTCAAGGACATTGCCGAGGACCCGCACTACCGGGCCCGCGAAGTCATCGAGACGGTGACGTCGGCCAGGGGCCTGAGCGTCGAGGTGCCGGGGATCATCCCCAAGCTGTCGACCAATCCCGGGGCCATCCATGACCGCGCGCCCACGCTGGGCGAGCATACCGACAACGTGCTGGCGCAGGCCGGCTTCGACGCGGCGGCGATTGCCGACCTGCGCGCCCGTGGAGTGATCGCATGACGACCCAGGCTGCCCACACCTATGCGCTGGCAGGGCCGGCGCGGATCGAGATCAACGAGGTGGCGCCGCGCGACGGGCTGCAGATCGAGTCGTTCGTGGTACCCACCGACGGCAAGGTCGCCTTTGTCGATGCGCTGGCCCATTGCGGGTTTGCGCGCATCGAGGCCACGTCGTTCACGTCGGCCCGGGCCATTCCCGCGCTGGCCGATGCCGAGGCCGTGATGCACCAGATCGAGCGCGTGCCCGGCGTGCGCTACACGGTGCTGGTGCCGAACCTGCGCGGCCTGGAGCGCGCGCTGTCGTGCCATCCGGACGAAGTGAACCTGGTGATGTCGTCCAGCGAGACGCATAACCGCGCCAACCTGCGCATGACGCGCGAGCAGTCGAAGGCCCAGCTGCTGGCGATGATCGACGAGGCAGGCAAGGCCGGCGTGCCGGTGAATATCTCGCTGTCCACGGTGTTCGGCTGTCCGTTCGAGGGCGATGTCAGCGTGGCCGACGTGATGGCGCTGGCGCGCACCTTCGCCGACGCCGGCGCGGCCGGCATCACGCTGTGCGATACCACGGGCATGGCCTATCCGAACCAGGTGGCCGCGCTGTGCCAGGCCTTCCAGCAGGCGTTGCCGCAGACCGGCCTGACGATCCACCTGCACAACACGCGCGGCATGGGCCTGGCCAATGCCATCGCTGCCTGGCAGACCGGCGTGACGCGCTTCGACGCGGCCGCCGGCGGCCTGGGCGGCTGCCCGTACGCACCGGGCGCCAGCGGCAACGTCAGCACCGAGGAACTGGTGCACATGTTCGCGGCAATGGGCGTGGCTACCGGCGTCGACCTCGATGCGCTGTTGCAGGTGGTGGGCGGGGTGTCGGAACTGGTGCAGCGCGACGTGCCCAGCCAGCTGCTGCGTGCCGGCCCGCGCCTGCGCACGCACCAGCCGCCCGCGTGGATGGCGGAGTTTTTCGCCAAGGCATGATGGGTTTTCTCCCCTCTCCCACGCGTGGGAGAGGGGGCAAAAAGAGATCCACAGGATTTTCGAGTCCCCAAATAAAACATCCGGAGACAAGCATGAAACGCAACCTCATCGGCGCCTGCGCGGCGCTGGCTACCTTAGGCCTGACCTTCGGCACGGCCACGCAAGCCCAGGAAGGCAGCTACCCCAACCGTCCGATCATGCTGGTGGTGTCGGCGGCCGCCGGCGGCACCACCGACCTGGCCGCGCGGCTGATCTCCGAGCCGCTGTCGAAGGCGCTGGGCCAGTCGGTGGTCGTCGACAACAAGCCGGGTGGCAACGGCACCATCGCCGCGCAGAACGTGCAGCGCGCCAAGGCGGACGGGTACACGCTGCTGGTGCAGTACTCCGGCTACCACGTGATCACGCCGCTGCTGACCAAGACGTCGTGGGACCCGGTGAAGGACTTCCAGCCCGTGGCCAACCTGCTGTCGGCGCCCCAGGTTCTGGTGGTGCGCCCGAGCCTGCCGGTGAAGTCGCTCAAGGAACTGGTGGCCTACGCCAAGGCCAACCCGAACAAGCTCAACTACGCGTCGTCGGGTAACGGGTCGCTGCAGCACGTGTCCACCGAGCTGCTGAACCAGATGGCCGGCATCCAGATCACACACGTGCCCTACAAGGGCACCGGCCCGGCCATGACCGACCTGCTGGGCGGCAACGTCGACATGACGATCACCACGCCGCCTCCGCTGATGGGCCATATCGCCGCCGGCAAGCTGCGTCCGCTGGTGGTGACCAGCAAGTCGCGCCTGGAAAGCCTCAAGGACGTGCCATCGGCCCCGGAAGCCGGCTACCCCGACCTGGACGTCTCGTCGTGGTTCGCCATGTACGCGCCGGCCGGCACGCCCAAGGCCGTGGTGGACAAGCTGACCACCGAGATCGAGAAGATCATGAAGACCGACGCCTTCCGCAAGAAGGCCGAGGAACTGGGCGCCGAGGCGAAGTACATGAATCCGCAGCAGCTGGACCAGTACCAGAAGGCCGAACTGCAGCGCTGGGCCAAGGTGATCAAGTCTGCCAACATCCACGCGGAGTAAGCCGAAAAACAAGCCGATGCTGTCTGAAGGCGCGCGGCGGTAGCATGGGCGGCGTGCTCCTCTTATTGTGCTGACATTAGGTGTTGGTCCCGATGCGGTCATGGGCCGTGTCCGGTAGCATCGCCGGGAGCCGCATGGGCGGCGTCCCGGCTTTCGTGCCTCGGCACGCGGCGCGCCCACATTCAAACAGAAGCAGAAAAGGCAGGAGACTCCTATGTACAGCAAACCTTTCTGGAAGCAGCTGCTGATTGCGCTGGCGCTGTTCCTGGCAGGATGGTTTACGTTCGGCAGCGCGTTCGCGCAGGGCAAGCCCGAGAAGCAGAAGGTGACCATCGCCGTGGGCGGCAAGAACCTGTTCTACTACCTGCCGCTGACGATTGCCGAGCGCCTGGGCTATTTCAAGGAGGAAGGGCTCGACGTGGAGATCGTCGACTTCGCCGGCGGTGCCAAGGCGCTGCAGGCCGTGGTGGGCGGCAGCGCCGACGTGGTGTCCGGCGCCTACGAACACACGATCAACCTGCAAGCCAAGGGCCAGCACTACCAGGAATTCGTGCTGCAGGGGCGCGCGCCGCAGATCGTGCTGGTGACGTCGAACAAGACCATGCCCAATTTCAAGTCGATTGCCGACCTGAAGGGCAAGAAGATTGGCGTGACCGCGCCGGGTTCGTCGACCAACATGATGGCCAACTTCGTGCTGGCCAAGGCCGGCCTGAAGCCGTCGGATGTGTCGTTCATCGGCGTGGGCGCCAGCGCCGGCGCGGTGGCCGCGATGCGCTCGGGCCAGATCGACGCCATGGCCAACCTGGACCCGGTGATCTCGATGCTGACGCAGAAGAACGAGGTCAAAATTGCCTCGGACACGCGCACCATCAAGGAAACGCAGGCGGTGTTCGGCGGCAACATGCCGTCGGGCTGCCTCTACGCGTCGACGAAATTCATCGAGCAGAACCCGAACACCACCCAGGCGCTGACCAATGCCATGGTGCGCGCGCTGAAGTGGCTGCAGGCCGCCGGCCCGTCGGACATCGTCAAGACCGTGCCCGAAAGCTACCTGCTGGGCGACCGCGCGCTGTACCTGGCGGCGTGGGACAAGGTGAAGGAAGCCATCTCGCCGGACGGCATGATGCCGGCCGACGGCCCGAAGACGGCGCTGAACACGCTGCAGCAGTTCGATCCGGACCTCAAGGGCAAGCCGATCAAGCTGGATGGCACTTTTACGAATTCGTTCGTGCAGAAGGCCAACGCCAAGTACAAGTAAGCATTTCGTCCCTGCGGGGTACCCCATCGCCCGCCGCGCGCGACCGCTCCGGCGGGCGAAACGTTTCAGAGCCATGCCGTCATGAGCACGCCTGCACTTTCCCTTGAAAACGTGACCTGCACCTTCGTCTCACGCGAAGACCGCGCGCAGCGCTATACCGCCGTGCGCGATGTCACGATGTCGATCCAGCCCGGCGAATTCCTGTCCGTGGTGGGGCCCACCGGCTGCGGCAAGTCCACGCTGCTCAATGTATCGGCCGGCCTGCTGGAGCCGTCCACCGGCGATGTGCGCGTCTTTGGCGAGCCGCTCAAGGGCATCAACACCCGCGCCGGCTACATGTTCCAGGCCGAGGCGTTGATGCCCTGGCGCAGCGCGCTGGACAACGTCATCGCCGGCCTGGAATTCCGCGGCGTGCCGCGTGCCGAGGCCGTGGCGCAGGGCGAGGAATGGCTACGCCGCGTGGGCCTGGGCGGGTTTGGCGACCGCTATCCGCACCAGCTGTCGGGCGGCATGCGCAAGCGCGTGAGCCTGGCGCAGACGCTGGTGATGGACCCGGACATCATCCTGATGGACGAGCCGTTTTCGGCGCTGGACATCCAGACGCGCCAGCTGATGGAAAACGAGGTGCTCGACCTGTGGGCCGCCAAGCGCAAGGCCGTGCTGTTCATCACCCACGACCTGGACGAAGCCATCGCCATGAGCGACCGCGTGGTGGTGCTGTCGGCCGGGCCGGGCACCCACCCGATTGGCGAATTTACGATCGACCTGCCGCGTCCGCGCGATGTGGCCGAGATCCGCAACCATCCGCGCTTTGTCGAACTGCACGCCGCCATCTGGGACGTGCTGCGCGAGGAGGTGCTCAAGGGCTATGCGCAGCAGCGCAAGGTGGCCTGATTTCTGGACGGACGACTACAAGATCATGGCATTTCGTGCTGATTCCAAAGGCATGCTGCGCGTCTGGCAGCTGCTGCTCCTCGTTGTGATCCTGCTGGTATGGCACCTGGCCACGCGGTCGCAGGAGGTGGCTTTCTTCTTTGGCGAACCGCTGATGGTGGCCCAGCGGATCTGGAACTGGTTCATCGTCGAACGCGATATCTATGTTCACCTGGGCGTGACGCTGCTGGAAACCGTGCTGGCCTTCGGCATAGGCACCGTGGCCGGCCTGGGCGTGGGCCTGTGGCTGGCGCTGAGCCCGTTCACGTCGGCCGTGCTGGATCCGTACGTGAAGGCCGCCAACTCGATGCCGCGCGTGATCCTGGCGCCGATCTTCGCGGTCTGGTTCGGCCTGGGCATCTGGTCGAAGGTGGCGCTGGCCGTCACGCTGGTGTTCTTCATCGTGTTCTTCAACGTCTACCAGGGCGTGAAGGAAGTCAGCCCGGTGGTGCTGGCCAACGCGCGCATGCTGGGCGCCAACAAACAGCAGCTGCTGCGCCATGTGTACCTGCCCAGCGCCACGAGCTGGGTGTTCTCGTCGCTGCATACGTCGGTGGGCCTGGCGTTCGTGGGCGCCGTGGTGGGCGAGTACCTGGGATCGGCGCGCGGCGTCGGCTACCTGATCCTGCAGGCCGAAGGCACCTTCGACATCAACACCGTGTTCGCCGGCATCGTCGTGCTGACGGCCTTTGCGTTGGTGCTGGACTGGATGGTGACGACAGGGGAGAAGCGGCTGATGAAGTGGCAGCCGCAGAGCGGAGAGACGGAGAAGCTTTAAGGATTCTGCGATGTCTTGCCCGGTGTTTTCTCCCCTCTCCCACCATGCGGGAGAGGGGAGCAAAACCGGCGCTTACGGCGTAATGACGATCTTCCCCGTCACCTTGCGCGCTTCCATGTCCTTCAGCGCCTGCGGGGCCTGTTCCAGCGGATACCGTGCCGAAATATGCGGGCGGATCTTGCCTTCCTTCATCCAGCCGAGCATCTGCGCCATGTTGGCCTGGTTGGCCTTCGGCTCGCGCCGCGCGAAATCGCCCCAGAACACGCCCACCAGCGACGCGCCCTTGAGCAGCGCCAGGTTCAGCGGGATCTTCGGAATTTCGCCATTGGCGAAGCCCACCACCAGGTAGCGGCCGCGCCAGGCGATCGAGCGGAACGCCGGCTCGGCATAGATGCCGCCGACCGGGTCGTAGATGACGTCCGGACCCTTGCCGTCGGTCAGCGCCTTGATGCGCTCGCGCAGGTCTTCGGTCGTGTAGTTGATCACGGCGTCGGCGCCATGCTCCTTGCAGACCGCCAGCTTTTCGTCGGTGGACGCGGCGGCGATCACGCGTGCGCCAATCGCCTTGCCGATTTCGATAGCCGCCAGGCCCACGCCACCGGCGGCGCCCAGCACCAGCATCGTTTCGCCGGCCTTCAGTTCGCCACGGTCCACCACGGCGTGGTGCGACGTGCCGTAGGTCAGCGTGAACGCGGCGGCCACGTCGAAATCGATGCCGGGCGGCATCGGCACCACGGCCTTGGCGGGCGCCTTGGCCTGCGTGGCAAACGCGCCGTTGCCCAGGTAGGCAATTACCTTGTCGCCAGGTTTCACATGCGTGACACCGGCACCGACGGCATTGACCACGCCGGCCAGCTCCGAACCCGGCGAAAACGGCAGCTCCGGCTTGGCCTGGTATTTGTTCTGGATGATAAGCACGTCCGGGAAGTTCACGCCGGCGGCCTTGACGTCGATGACGACTTCGCCGTCGCCGGGCACCAGGTCGGGCAGGGTTTCCAGCGCCAGCGAATCGGGCGGGCCCCAGGCTTTGCACAGTACGGCTTTCATTGTGTCTCCCATGTGTGATGTGGTCTTGCCGGTGTCGGGCGTGGCAGGAACGCCAGGGGCGGCCGCGCTCGACGCCGGGCAAGTGTAGCGCAAGAAAAGCACGATCGTTCTGTGGAAAAAATCGCTGCATGTCGCCTATTCGGGCGCCGCATGGCGGGCGTCCGGCTGGCGTATTCGCGGCACATCTGTCCCGTTTCCGGTGCATCCCCGGTGCCGCCAGCGGCCTTTCGCTCAGGTACAATCGCGGCCATGCATATCCTTCTCGCCAACGATGACGGCTATCTTGCGCCGGGGCTCGCCGTCCTGCACGCAGCGCTCGCGCCCCTGGCGCGCGTGACCGTGATCGCCCCGGAACAGAACCACAGCGGCGCCTCGAATTCGCTGACGCTGCAGCGTCCGCTTTCGGTCTACGAGGCAAGGGAAGGGGTGCAGAAGGGTTTCCGCTATATCAATGGTACGCCGACGGACTGCGTGCACGTGGCGCTGACCGGCCTGCTCGAAGAGCGGCCCGACCTGGTGGTGTCCGGCATCAACCAGGGCCAGAACATGGGCGAGGACGTGCTGTACTCCGGCACCGTGGCCGCCGCCATCGAAGGCTACCTGTTCGGCATCCCGTCGATCGCGTTCTCGCAGGTCAATCATGGCTGGGAGCATCTTGATGCCGCCGCGCGCGTGGCGCGCGAGATCGTCGAGAACGTGATTGCGCGCCCGCCGCGCGAGCCGTTCCTGCTGAACGTCAATATTCCGAACCTGCCATACGAGCATATCCGCGGGCACCGCGCGACGCGGCTGGGCAAGCGCCATCCGTCGCAGCCCGTGATCCAGCAGGTGAACCCGCGTGGCGATCCCATCTACTGGATCGGTCCGGCCGGCGACGCGCGCGACGCGAGCGAAGGCACCGACTTCCATGCCACGGGCAACGGGTACGTTTCGCTGACGCCGCTGCAGCTGGACCTGACGCATCGCGGCCAGCTCGAACAGATCGAACAGTGGCTGGGGTGAGCGTGCCAGTCGTTCCTGCGCCGTATCCGAAATGAGTTCCACGCCGCGCCGCCCCCGCTTTCCGCTGCCGCTGGATGCGGTAGTCGAACGCAAGCCCGCGCCCGCGCGCACTGCCGGCATGCCGGCGGTGGGCAAGCGCGTGGCCGCGCCGGCGCCCGCTACCGTGAAGCCTCGCAAGCCCGCCGCGCCGCCTGCCGCACCGCCCCGCCGGGCAGTGCCGTGGAGGCGCGCGCGTCGGCCGCCACGGCTGGCGGTGGCGGCATGGCGTCGGACCGCGCCCGTACCGCGCTGGCTGCGCGCCTGCGTGCCGGCGGCATTCGCGACGAGCGCGTGCTGGGGGCCATCGCCACGGTGCCGCGCCACCTGTTCATGGAGCCGGGCCTGGCGTCGCAGGCCTACGAGGACGCGGCGCTGCCGATCGGGCATCAGCAGACCATTTCCAAGCCGTCGGTCGTGTCCCGCATGATCGAACTGCTGCGCGAAGGCATGACGCCCGACCAGCCGCTGGCGCGCGTGCTGGAAATCGGCACCGGCTGCGGCTACCAGGCCGCCGTGCTGAGCCTGTGCGCGCAGGAAGTGTTCTCCATAGAGCGGATCCGTCCGCTACACGAACAAGCCAAGGCCAACCTGCGGCCGCTGCGCGTGCCGAATATCCGTCTGCATTACGGTGACGGCATGCTGGGCCTGCCGCAGGCCGCGCCGTTCTCGTCGATCATCCTTGCCGCGGCCGGCATGGAGGTGCCGCAGGCCCTGCTGGAACAACTGGCCATCGGCGGACGTCTGATTGCGCCGGTGGTGACACCTGGCAACGGCGCCCCGGGGCAGACGGTGACGCAGCAGCTGCTGCTGATCGAGCGCCTCAATCGGCATCGATTTCACAGGACCGCGCTTGAAGCCGTTTTCTTTGTGCCTTTAAAATCGGGCACCATCTGAGTCGAACTATGCACAACATCGTGAATCCGAAGAATTACACACGAGTCGGACAACACCTGAGCATCCTGGCCTGCGCGGCGGTACTGGCCGCCTGCGCCAATTCCCCGATGCCGGCCCCCGTGGTGGACCGTACTTCCGGCGGCACAGCCCCGGCCGCAGCGCCGCTGGAGCCGGCGCCCCCTGGATACTATCGGGTCAAGCGCGGCGATACCCTTTACCGTATTGCACTGGAAAACGGCCAGTCGTATCGCGACGTGGCGGCCTGGAACAACATGGCCAACGCGAACCAGATCGAGGTCGGCCAGCTGCTGCGCGTGGTGCCGCCGAGCGCGGATCCGAACGCCGCGCCGGGCGTGGCCACGCTGGCCGTGGCGCCGGGCACCGTGCAGTCGCAGCCGATCGACGCGGCGCGCCCGGTGGGCACGCCGATGAGCGCATCTTCGACCCCGGCGGCAGCCCCCGCACCGGCCGCGCCGGCCGCAGCCTCGGCAGCCTCCGCAGGTGGCGCGTCGGCCCCGGCGGGCGATGTTCGCCTGGCCTGGCCGGCGAGCGGACAACTGATCGGTAAATTTGACGACAAAGCCAACAAGGGCATCGATATTGCCGGCAAGAAAGGCGATCCGGTGCTGGCCGCCGACGAGGGTAGGGTGATTCACGTAGGCCCCTTGCGCGGCTACGGGAATCTTGTCATCATCAAACACAACGACACGTATCTCACCGCCTACGGTCATAACGACAAGGTGCTGGTGGCAGAGCAGTCAACGGTCCGCAAGGGCCAGAAGATTGCCGAAATGGGTAACAGTGATACTGACAGGGTCAAGCTGCACTTCGAGGTTCGAAAGAACGGAAAACCGGTCGATCCGATGCGGTATCTGCCGCCACAGTGAGGTTTCATGCCACGCCAGAAAACTGTTTCATCCGGAGTTGTCAGCAGGACCCGTCGTCCCAAGCAGCCGGAAGGAAAGGCTGGTGTGGCAACTCGCCCCGTTGACGCGGGCGACACCGAAGTTTTCGAGGTCGAACTCGAACCCGCAGCCGACATGGTGCCGGTGGCCGACGAGCCCATCGCGCCCGTGTCGCGCGCCAGCCTGCGCAATGGCGACAGGAATACCGACCGTGCCGACCGCAATGCCGACCGCAATGCCGACCTGAGCGCCGACGACTCGGACGACGAGGACGAGGAATCGGAGGACGACGAGGAAGAAGGCGGCAGCGAAGCCGCGCCGGAGCCCGACGACTTCCGCACGGTCCTGCACACGGAACTGGCTGCCGACACGGTCCAGCACTATCTCAATCGCATCAGCATCAAGCCGCTGCTTTCGGCCCCGGAGGAACTGCATTTCTCCACGCTGGCCAAGGGCGGCGATTTCTCGGCCCGGCAGGTCATGATCGAGCGCAACCTGCGACTCGTCGTGAGCATCGCCAAGGGCTACCTGAATCGCGGCGTGCCGCTGCTCGACCTGATCGAGGAAGGCAACCTGGGCCTGATGCACGCGATCGAGAAATTCGATCCCTCGCGCGGTTTCCGCTTTTCGACATATGCCACCTGGTGGATCCGCCAGAGCATCGAGCGCGCGATCATGAACCAAGCGCGCACCGTGCGGTTGCCGGTGCATGTGATTCGCGAGCTCAACCAGGTCCTGCGCGCCAAGCGTCATCTTGAAAAAGGTGGCACCGATGGCCGCGACGCCAGCCTCGAGGACATCGCCCACCTGCTCGGCAAGACGCCGGACGAGGTGCAGGACGTGCTGGCACTCAATGAACATACCACCTCGCTGGATACGCCGTTCGATCTTGACCCGGGTTCGAGCCTGCTCGATTTCCTGTCCGACGAACATAACGCCGCGCCCGATCAGGAAGTGGCCCACCGCGAGCTGGAAAACCTGATGAAGCTCTGGCTGGCGCGCTTGTCGGAGAAGCATCGCTATGTGGTGGAGCGCCGTTTCGGGCTCAATCACATCGAGCCGGCCACGCTCGAGGAGCTGGCCGAGGAAATGGGTCTGACACGCGAGCGCGTGCGCCAGATCCAGCAGGAAGCGCTGGTCAAGCTCAAACGGCATTTCGCTTCGCAAGGTGTACGCAAGGACGCCGTTTTATGACCCCTGTGCTGGTATTCGACATCGAGACGATTCCCGATGTCGACGGCCTGCGCCGTTTGCATGACCATCCCGCATCGATGAGCGACGCCGACGTCGCCGAGCATGCGTTTGCCGCCCGCCGGGAAAAGACCGGCTCCGACTTCCTCCCGCACTACCTGCAACGCGTGGCCGCCATCTCGTGCGTGCTGCGCCGGACGCAGCGCGATGGTTCGGCCGTGTTTCATGTCGGATCGCTGGGCACGCCCGAGGATGGTGAAGCCACGCTGATCCAGAAGTTCTACGAACTGATTGCGCGCTACAGCCCGCAGCTGGTGTCGTGGAACGGTGGCGGCTTCGACCTGCCGGTGCTGCACTACCGTGGCCTGGTCCACGGCGTGGCCGCGCCGCGTTACTGGGAAATGGGCGAGGGCCGCGACGACGACAGCCGCGACTTCAAGTGGAACAACTACATCAGCCGCTATCACATGCGGCACCTGGACCTGATGGACCTGCTGGCGATGTACCAGCCGCGGGCCAGCGCGCCGCTCGATGACCTGGCCAAGCTGTGCGGCTTCCCGGGGAAGATGGGCATGGACGGCAGCAAGGTCTGGCAGGCGTTCCAGCAGGGCAAGCTGAACGAGATCCGCGATTATTGCGAGACCGACGTCGTCAACACGTACCTGATGTACTGCCGCTTCCAGCTGATGCGCGGCGGCCTGTCGCCACGCGAGTTCGACATGGAAGTGGCGCTGATCCAGGAATCGCTGGCCGAACTGCCGGGCGCGCAGTGGATGGAGTACCTGCGCGCATTCAAGCTGCAACCGATGGCGCCGGAGGCCGAGGAAGACGACTGACCTGCCGCGCCGGCGTCCCTTGCTACTGCCGGCCGCTAGCGGCGCAGGCTCAGGTGGATCGGCTGATGGTCTGACGCATCGGTCTTGCCGTCGACCTCGCAACGCGTCACGTTGGCCAGCAGGTCTTCCGTCACAAATACGAAATCGCAGGCGAACGGTGGCTCCGCCCACTGTTCCTTGTCGTACAGCGCGCAGGTAGGCGCGTGGGCCTGCCCGGGGTGCGTGTGGCACCAGGCATCGTGCCAGTTCACGGTGGTATCGGCGTAGGGCTCGATAATGCGCTGGTATGCCACGTCATCGGGCTTGCTGTTGAAGTCGCCGCACAGGATAGCCTCGGTCGGACGGGGCTCGGGCGTGAACGGGCCCGGCTTCTTTTCCGATTTGCCGGGGCGGCGCGCATGCTCGCAGGCTTCCGCATGCCATTGGCGCAGGGCGTCGGCCTGCGCAGCGCGCTGCAGCTTCGAGTAATACTCCAAATGGGTGCAAATGACCCGCAGCGGCCTGGCGCCGGCTTCCACGGTAACTTCCAGCGCGACGCGCGGCATCGACGCCACCTCGGGGTCGGCTGGCCAGGGCAGGGCATGGCGGAAGATCTCGCGCACCGGCAGGCGCGTGGCAATGGCATTGCCAAACTGGCGCGGCGTGCCGTCGCCGTGCGTGCGGTCCACGCCCGGGGCGAAAATGACGCGATAGCCGGGCAGCAGGGCGGTCAGCTCGGCCACCTGGTCCCGTTGGGGCTGTCCCGCCATGTCCGAAAAGCCGCGCGTGACCTCCTGCAGGCAGATGACGTCGGGATCGGTCATGCCGCGGATGGTGGCGATGGTGCGGGCCAGGTCCACCTTGCCGTCGGTGCCGCGTCCCCACTGGATATTCCACGAAATCAGTTCCATCGTTTCCTCTTTTCGCAGGCTGGCGTTCGTGACGGCGCGATGACTGGACTACAATCGCGCTTTCGCAAAACAATACGTCAGGTCCCTCCGGTGTCTCAAGCCGTCGAATCTTCCAAGCCCGAAATGGCGGGCAAGCCGGGTGCCGTGCCCGCCGCATCCGCGACCCCCAACGAATCCATCGTCACAATCCATAGCCTGGACATGGAGGCGCGTGGCGTCGGCCGCCTGGAGAACGAGGACGGCACGCCGGGCAAGGTCATTTTCGTCGAGGGCGCGCTGCCCGGCGAGACCGTCTCGTACAAGAGCTACAAGCGCAAGCCCAGCTACGAGCAGGCTCAGCTGGTTGAGATCAAGCAGCCTTCCGTGATGCGCGTGACGCCGGGTTGCCAGCACTTTGGCGTGTGCGGCGGCTGCTCGATGCAGCACCTGGACGCCCGAGCGCAATTGGCCATCAAGCAGCGCGTGCTGGAGGACAACCTCTGGCACCTGTCGAAAGTGAAGCCGGACGTGGTATTCCGCCCCATCGCCGGGCCGGACTGGGGCTATCGGTACCGGGCCCGCCTGACCGTGCGCTACGTCGCCAAGAAGGGCGGCGTGCTGGTGGGATTCCATGAGCGCAAGAGCAGCTACGTGGCGGACATGACGCGTTGCGAGATCCTGCCGCCTAACGTATCGGCGATGCTGGTGCCGCTGCGCGAGCTGGTGACGAATCTATCGATCCGGGATCGCATGCCGCAGATCGAGCTGGCTGTCGGCGCCGAGGTCACGGCGCTGGTGCTGCGCATCCTCGAGCCGCTGACCGATGCCGACAAGGACCTGCTGCGCGCCTTTGCCGACCAGTATCAAGTGCAGTTCTGGCTCCAGCCCAAGGGTCCGGACACGGTTCATCCGTTCTATCCGGCCGGTCAGGAACTGGCCTACACGCTGCCAGAGTTCGGCATCCGCATGCCGTTCAAGCCGACCGATTTCACGCAGGTCAACCACCAGATCAATCGTGTGCTGATCGGCCGGGCGCTGCGCCTGCTGGACGCACAGCCCACCGACCGCCTGCTCGACCTGTTCTGCGGCATCGGCAACTTCACGCTGCCGCTGGCCACGCAGGGCGCGTCCGTGATGGGCATCGAAGGCAGCGAAGCGCTGACGACGCGTGCGCTGGCCAATGCCGGATACAACGGACTGGCCGACAAGACGTCGTTTGCCTGCCGCAACCTGTTCGAGGTGACCGCCGAGGATATCGCCGCGCTGGGCCGTTTCGACCGCTGGCTGGTGGATCCGCCGCGCGAAGGCGCGCTGGCCGTGTGCAAGGCGCTGGGGGAACTGCATCAGGCGGGCAGCGATGTGCTGCCGAAGCGTATCGTCTACGTGTCGTGCAGCCCGGCCACGCTGGCCCGCGATGCCGGCCTGCTGGTGCATGAAGCGGGCTACCGCCTGGCCGGGGCGGGCGTGGTCAACATGTTCCCGCATACGTCGCACGTCGAATCGATCGCCGTCTTCGAACTGGACTGACGTAGCCGATCAGCCAAAAAATAGCCGCCCGAGGGCGGCTATTTTCATTTCGGCGGCGCGACTCAGTCGCGGTTGCCGCCGAAGATGCCCAACAGGGCCAGCAGGTTCACAAAGACGTTGTACACGTCCAGGTAGATGGCCAGCGTGGCGGTGACGTAGTTGGTCTCGCCGCCATTCACCACGCGCTGCACGTCGATCAGGATGAAGATCGAGAAGATCGCGATGGCGATGACCGACAGCGTGATCATCAGTGCCGGCAGTTGCAGCCAGATATTGGCAATGCTGGCCAGGATCAGCAGGATCACGCCGACGAACAGGAACTTGGCCAGGCCCGAGAAATCGCGCTTGCTGACCGTCGCCAGCGTGGCCATCACGCCAAATACCGCCGCGGTGCCGCCAAACGCGTACATGATCAGCGCCGGGCCGTTCGAGAAAGACAGTGTCAGGCTCAGGATGCGCGCCAGCATCAGTCCCATGAAGAACGTGAAGGCCAGCAGCAAGACCACGCCCATGCTGCTGTTCTTGGTCTTCTCGATCGCGAACATGAAGCCGAAGGCGACGGCCAGGAACAGCAGGGCCGACATGCCCGGGCTGCCCGCGACCAGGCCGGCGAAACCGGCGGCCACGCCGATCCACGCGCCGAGCACGGTCGGGATCATCGAAATGGCCAGCAGCCAGTAGGTGTTGCGTAGGACCCGGTTGCGGGTGGCAACGTCGGTGACGCCCGCAGCACTATTGCCGAATCCGTAAGTATTCAGCTTGTTGTTCATCGTGACTCCTGTCATCAGATCTATGTGAGGCGCCGGGACAACCCGACGGCACAGCGCCAATGTGGCATCGCGCCTGCGGATTTGCAAGGGCCTTTGTCCACACAATAACCCTTGTCTTTAGTTGTTTTCCGAAAACGCAGATATTTGACGAAAGGTTTGCGCCGCCGTTCCCACATTTCATTAATGTAATGTGATTTATAAATAACAATTTCTGCGCCCGCGCCACCTCCGGCACGGATCGTCAAAGCCATTGGCACGCGTGCTCGAATCCGCCATGCGGTCGTGCTAGAATTGCACGTTTAATCCATTTGTAACCCCTTCATTTTCGGAGTTTTTCATGGCGATCGAACGCACCCTGTCGATTATCAAGCCGGATGCCGTGGCCAAGAACGTTATCGGCCAGATCTACGCCCGTTTCGAGGCCGCCGGCCTGAAGATCGTTGCTGCCAAGATGGTTCATCTGTCGCGCGGCGAAGCCGAGCAGTTCTACGCAGTGCACAAGGCCCGCCCGTTCTTCAAGGACCTGGTGGACTTCATGGTTTCGGGCCCGGTCATCATCCAGGCCCTGGAAGGCGAGAACGCCATCGCCAAGCACCGCGACCTGATGGGCGCCACCGACCCGAAGAAGGCTGAAAAGGGCACGATCCGCGCCGATTTCGCCGACAGCATCGACGCCAACGCCGTGCACGGCTCGGACGCCGCTGAAACGGCTGCCGTGGAAGTGGCTTTCTTCTTCCCGGGCATGAACGTTTACAGCCGCTGATTGTCTTCTGACACTCACGACTGAACCTGTAGTCAAGCTGGAACTGCCGTCATGAACAATCTCGTCAACCTGCTCGACCTCGACGCGGACGCGCTCACCGCCTATTGCGGCGAGCTCGGCGAGAAGCCGTTCCGTGCGCGGCAGCTGCAACGCTGGATCCACCAGTTCGGTGCCAGCCACTTCGACGCCATGTCGGATCTCGCCAAGTCGCTGCGCGAAAAGCTCGCGACGCGGGCCGAGATCCGGTCGCCGGCCATCATCACCGACAACCTGTCGGGCGATGGCACGCGCAAATGGCTGCTCGACGTTGGCGCCGGCAACGCGGTGGAGACGGTCTACAT
Source organism: Cupriavidus sp. EM10 (assembly GCF_018729255.1). NCBI lineage: Bacteria > Pseudomonadati > Pseudomonadota > Betaproteobacteria > Burkholderiales > Burkholderiaceae > Cupriavidus > Cupriavidus sp. EM10. The sequence continues at coordinate 2,129,880 of NZ_CP076060.1, read as the reverse complement.
CCCCGAGGACACGCGCGGTACGCTGTGCGTGTCGTCGCAGGCGGGATGTGCCGTAAACTGCCGGTTCTGTTCGACCGGCAAGCAGGGTTTTTCCCGCAACCTGACGACCGGCGAAATCATTGGCCAGCTGTGGATGGCGGAGTTCGCCATGCGTGCCCAGCTGGGCCGGGGTCCGAAGGACGACCGTGTCATCTCCAACGTGGTGATGATGGGGATGGGCGAGCCGCTGCTGAACTACGATGCCGTCGTGCCGGCCATGCGCCTGATGCTCGACGACAACGCATACGGGCTGTCGCGCCGCCGCGTGACGCTGTCCACGTCCGGCGTGGTGCCGATGATGGACCGCCTGTCGAAAGACCTGCCCGTGGCGCTGGCCGTGTCGCTGCACGCTTCGAACGATGCGCTGCGCGACGTGCTGGTGCCGCTGAACCGCAAGTACCCGCTGGCCGAGCTGATGGCGGCATGCCGCCGCTACCTGGAATTCGCGCCGCGCGATTTCATTACCTTCGAATACTGCATGCTGGACGGCGTCAACGACACCGTCGAGCATGCGCGGGAACTGCTGAAGCTTGTGGCCGACGTGCCCTGCAAGTTCAACCTGATCCCGTTCAACCCGTTCCCGGAATCGGGGCTGAAGCGCTCGAACAACGAGCAGATCCGCCGCTTCGCCCAGGTGTTGATGGACGCGGGCATCGTCACGACGATCCGCAAGACCCGGGGCGACGACATCGACGCCGCCTGCGGGCAACTCGCCGGCGAGGTCATGGATCGTACCCGTCTGGCCGAGCGCGGCAAGTTCGGCAAGATCACGCCACTGGTTCCGGTGGTTGCCGGCGCCGCTCGGGAGGCCCGTCCTGCATGACCCGTCTGCTTGTCGCTGCCCTGTCAGGGCTGTTGATGCTGTCCGCGTGCACGCTGCCCGCCGGGCCCACGCAAGACATCAAGACCGCTTCCGACCAGACTGCCGCCGACAAGCGCGCATCGCTGCGGCTGCGCCTCGCCACGCAATACCTGGAGGCGCGCCAGTATCCGGTGGCGCTCGACGAGGTCAAGCAGGCCATCACCATCGATCCGTCGAACGCCGACGCCTATCACGTGCGCGCCCTGATCTACATGGGCATGAACGAGAACGCGCTGGCGGATGACAGCTTCCGTACCGCCCTGAACATGCGGTCGAACGATCCGGACGTACTGAACAACTACGGCTGGTTCCTGTGCCAGACCAACCGCTATGCCGAGGGCAAGGCCACGCTGCAGCGCGCGGTGCAGACCCCTTCGGCCACCGGGCCGATCAAGCCGCTGACGAACCTCGGCATTTGCGAGATGCGAAACGGCAAGCTGGCCGAGGCGGAAAAAAGTTTGCAAACGGCCTACGGATATGACCGCAATGATCCGTCAGTGCTCATGAATCTCGCGCAACTGAATTTCCAGCGCGGGGACATGGGACAGGCCCGCCAGTTTGCCGGCCGCGTCAACGCGAGCCCCTTTGCCAGCGCGCAATCCCTCTGGCTGGGTGCGCGCATTGCCCATCGGCAAGGCGATACCCAGACGCAGGGCGCGATGATCGCGGAACTGCGTAACCGTTTCCCCGATTCGCGCGAACTGACCGCATACGAGAGAGGAGCTTGGGATGAATGAAGAAGAGCGCGCCGGTAGCCAGGCCGCAACGCAAGTTGCCGGCGGCGCGACAGACTCTGACCGCGAGGCAGTGGCCCGCGAGATCGGGGCACAACTGAAAGAGGGTCGCGAAGCACAACGGCTGTCGCTGGAGGATGTCGGCGCACGCCTGAAGGTGGCGCCGAACAAGCTTGTGGCGATCGAGGCGGGCGATGTGTCCAGCCTCATGGACGTGACGTTCGCCAAGGGCGTGATGCGGGCTTACGCGCGTACGCTCCAGATCGATATCGACGGCCTGCTTGGCCAGTACCATGCGCGGGCGCAGGCGACGCCGGTGACCGGCATCACGCGCCGTCACGAAGGCGCGCTGAACCAGACTTTCGACGACCGGAAGCGTTTCGGCGGCAAGGGAACCGGCGGCGCCGGCGGCCGCTGGATCTGGCTGGTTTGCGTGCTGGCCCTGGTTGCCGCAGGCGTCTATTTTGGCTACGACCACGCCAAGGCCTGGTTCGATGCCCATAGCAAGGCCACGGCGGAAACCCCGGCAAACGACAAGCCGGCCGAAAAGGTTGCCGATGAGGCCGCCACCCAAAGCAATGGCGACGGCACCGTGACCGCGGCATTGCCGCCCGTGATGGCAGGCAACGATTCGCCGGCACCGTCCGAGGCAGCGCCGGCTGAGCCGGCGGCCAAGGCGGAAACTGCCGAGCCGGCAAAGAAGAATGCTCCCGTGCCTGCTGCCCCGGTCCCGGCCGCGACCACGTCGTCTGGCATGCCGCTGGCGACGGGCGGCGCCGTGAACCTGACGCAGGACGCGCCGGCCAAGCCGGCGGCGCCTGCTGCCGTGCCGACCGTGGCCACGCCCGCCGCTGCTGCGGCGCCCGTGGTGTCGGGCGACGGGGCGGTGCAGATCCGCTTCGCCTCCGATACCTGGTACGAGGTGCGCGACCGCACCGGCAAGGTAATCCTCGGCGGCACGGCCAAGGGCGGCGACGCCGTGGCGGGCAGCGGCGCGGGCGGTCCGTACAAGGTCATTCTCGGCAACGTGAAGGGTGTGGAGTCGCTGGCGCACAATGGCACGCCGGTGAACTTCAAGTCTGCCGACCGGAACAATGTGGCGCGCCTGACCCTGCAGTAATGCGGCCGGGCAGCGCAATCAGCCAAGCCATTTGAAGGTGGTAACGCAATGCACCAGAATGCTTCCCAACCGGTGATCCCGGGTCCGCTGCCGCGCCGCGTGTCGCGCCAGGCCAGCGTAGTGTGGGGTGACAATATCGTAACGATCGGCGGCGGCGCACCGGTGCGCGTGCAGTCGATGACCAATACGGATACCGTCGACGCGATCGGCACCGCGATCCAGATCAAGGATCTGGCGCGCGCCGGCTCGGAAATCGTCCGCATTACCGTCAACACGCCGGAAGCCGCGGCGGCCGTGCCGGCCATCCGCGAGCAGCTGGACCGCATGGGCGTGAACGTGCCGCTGGTGGGCGACTTCCACTACAACGGCCATACACTGCTGCACGATTATCCCGAGTGCGCGCAGGCGCTGTCGAAGTATCGCATCAACCCCGGCAACGTGGGGAAGGGCGCCAAGCGCGACAAGCAGTTCGCCGAGATGATCGAGATGGCGTGCCGCTACAACAAGCCTGTGCGCATTGGCGTGAACTGGGGCAGCCTGGATCAGGACCTGCTCGCGCGCATCATGGACGAGAATGCCAAACGCGCCGAACCGTGGCCCGCGCAGAGCGTGATGGTGGAAGCGCTGATCACGTCGGCGATCGAATCGGCGCAGAAGGCCGAGGAAATCGGCCTGCCGGGCAACCAGATCATCCTGTCGTGCAAGGTGTCGCAGGTGCAGGAGCTGGTGGCGGTGTACCGCGAGCTGTCGCGCCGCTGCGAATACGCGCTGCATTTGGGCCTGACCGAAGCCGGCATGGGCAGCAAGGGCATCGTGGCATCGACGGCGGCGCTGTCGGTGCTGCTGCAGGAAGGCATCGGCGACACCGTCCGGATTTCGCTGACGCCCGAGCCCGGCGCGCCGCGCGAGAAGGAAGTCTACGTCGGCCAGGAAATCCTGCAGACGATGGGCCTGCGCAACTTCACGCCGATGGTGATTGCCTGCCCGGGCTGTGGCCGCACCACAAGCACGACGTTCCAGGAACTGGCCGCCAGCATCCAGGGCTATCTGCGCGAGCAGATGCCGGTGTGGAAGAACGAGTTCCCGGGCGTGGAAGAAATGGATGTGGCCGTGATGGGCTGCATCGTGAATGGTCCCGGCGAAAGCAAGCACGCCAACATCGGCATCTCGCTGCCGGGCTCGGGTGAATCGCCGGCGGCGCCGGTGTTCGTTGACGGCGTGAAGGTCAAGACGCTGCGCGGCGAGAATATTGCCCAGGAATTCCAGGCGATCGTGGACGAATACGTCCGCTCGCACTACGGCCCGAACGCGAAGCAGGCAAAACAGGAAGCGGTGGCCTGAGCGCAGGGGCGCCAGGTCAGCACCGGCAGCACCGGTATCACGAAGAGAACAATGAGCGAAGACAAGACGAAGGCCGACAAGGCACTGCAGGGCGTGAAGGGCATGAACGACATGCTGCCCGCCGACGCCCCGCTGTGGGAAATGTTCGAGAATGCCGCGCGCAGCATGCTGCGCGCCTATGGCTATCAGCAGATCCGCACGCCGATCGTCGAGCATACGCAGCTCTTCGTGCGCGGAATCGGCGAGGTGACCGACATCGTCGAAAAGGAGATGTATTCCTTCACCGACGCCCTGAACGGCGAAAACCTGACGCTGCGCCCGGAAGGCACCGCGGCGGCCGTGCGCGCCACGATCGAGCACAACCTGCTGTACGACGGCCCGAAACGCCTGTGGTACACCGGGCCGATGTTCCGCCACGAGAAGCCGCAGCGTGGCCGCTATCGCCAGTTCCACCAGCTGGGCGCCGAGGCGCTTGGCTTTGCCGGGCCGGACGTGGATGCCGAGATCATCCTGATGTGCCAGCGCCTGTGGGACGACCTGGGCCTGGTCGGCGTCCGCCTGGAGCTGAACTCGCTGGGACAGGCGCATGAGCGCGCCGCGCACCGCGAGGAACTGATCAAGTACCTGGAAGGCTTCAAGGACATCCTTGACGAGGATGGCAAGCGCCGCCTGTACACCAACCCGCTGCGCGTGCTGGATACGAAGAATCCGGCCCTGCAGGAGATGGCGGCCAACGCGCCCAAGCTGATCGACTTCCTGGGCTCGGAATCGCTGGCCCACTTCGAGGGCGTGCAGCGGATCCTGAAGGCGAACAACATCCCGTTCAAGATCAATCCGCGCCTGGTGCGCGGACTCGACTACTACAACCTGACCGTGTTCGAGTGGATCACCGACAAGCTCGGCGCCCAGGGCACGATCGCCGGCGGTGGCCGCTACGATCCGCTGATCCAGCAGATGGGTGGCAAGTCGGCCCCGGCCTGTGGCTGGGCGATGGGCATCGAGCGCATCATCGAACTGCTGCGCGAGGAAAAGCTGGTGCCGGAATCGCAGGGCTGCGACGTGTATCTGGTCCACCAGGGCCAGGCGGCCAGCGAGCAGGCGATGATCGCCGGCGAGCGGCTGCGCGATGCGGGCCTTGATGTGGTCTTCCACGCCACGCCGGACGGCAAGAGCGGCAGCTTCAAGTCGCAGATGAAGCGCGCCGACGCAAGTGGCGCATCCTTTGCCGTTATCATTGGCGACGACGAAATCGCCGCCGGCACGGTGCAGGTCAAGCAGCTGCGCAGCGGCAATGCGGCCGAAGGTGGCCCGCAGACCAGCGTGCCGGCCGAGAACGTTGTCGACTTCATCATCGACAGGATGGTCGACCAGATCGAATCGGACGACGAAGACGAGGGCGACGAGCAATAAGCACGCCGTCGGAATCGCGCCGCGTGGCCGCTGTCCTGTCAGGAAGCGGCCGCGTCAATTTCAACCAACGCGGGTAACTGCCTCGACATGGCTTACGATCTAGAAGAACAGGAACAGCTTGAGAGCCTCAAGGCCTGGTGGAAACAGTACGGGAATACCGTCACCTGGGCGCTGATTGTCGCCTTGCTGGCGTTCGCGGGCTGGTCCGGCTGGAACTACTGGCAGCGCAAGCAGGCCGGCGACGCGGCCGTGCTGTACGAGCAGGTGACCAAGGCCGCCGAGGCGCGCGACGCCGAGCGCGTCAAGCGCGCGGCCACGGATCTGGAAGACAAGTTCGGCCGCACCGCCTATGGCCCGATGAGCGCGCTGACGGCGGCCAAGGTCCTGTACGACGCGGGCGACCTGGCCGGTGCCAAGACGCAGTTGCAGTGGGCCATCGACCATGGCGGCGACGACTACGCGCCGCTGGCGCGCGTGCGCCTGGCCGGTGTGCTGCTGGACGAGAAGGCCTACGACCAGGGTCTGGCGCTGGTGAAGGATGCGCCCGCGCAGTACGAGGCACTGTTCGCCGACCGCCGTGGCGACCTGCTGGCCGCCCAGGACAAGCGCGAGGAAGCGCGTACCGCCTACCGTCGCGCGCTGGAGAAGCTCGGTGCCAGCGAGGCCGGCATGCGCCAGATCATCCAGTTCAAGCTCGACGCGCTGGGCACCGCGTGAGCGGACGGCGGACCCTTTCAAAAAATTCAGGATCGCATCCTATGACGTCATTGCTTCGCACAGCCGCAACCCGTACGCTCGTGGCCGGCACCTGCCTGGGCCTGATGGCGGGCTGCTCGCTGTTCAGCAAGGAAAACAAGCACCCGCCCACCGAACTGAAGCCGATTTCGGCCACGTTGTCCGTCAAGCAGGCCTGGAAGGCTGACGTGGGCAAGAGCGGCCCGTACGTCATGGCGCCGGTGGCGGCGGGCGACGCGGTGTTCGCGTCGGGCAAGAGCGGTTCGGTGATGGCGATCAACGCCAGCAACGGCCAGACCCTCTGGAAGGCCAAGACCGACCTCGACCTGACTTCGGGGCCGGGCTCCGACGGCGAGACGACTGCCGTGGCCGGCGAGAAGGGCGCGATCTACGCATTCGACAAGAGTGGCAAGCAGATCTGGAAGAAGCAGGTCAATGGCGAAGTCCTGTCGGCCCCGCTGGTCGGCAATGGCCTGGTGGTGGTGCGTACCACCGACACCCGCGTCATCGGCCTGGATGCCGGCACTGGCGACCGTCGCTGGATCTACCAGCGCTCGCAGACGCCGCTGAACCTGCGCGCGGCGATGGGCATGGTGTATGCCGGCGACGGCATCGTCACCGGCTTCCCGGGCGGCAAGCTTGGCGTGCTGGCCCCGGGCAACGGTGTGCTGCGCTGGGAAAGCACGGTGTCGTATCCGAAGGGCGTGTCCGAGATCGAGCGTCTGAACGATGTGACCGGCATGCCCGCGGTGATGGGCCGCCAGGTTTGCGCGACCACGTTCCAGGGCCGTATCGCCTGCCTGGAGCTGGCCAACGGCCAGCCGCAGTGGGGCAAGGATTTCTCGTCGCCGATGGGTCTGACGCAGGATGACAGCTCGCTGTTCGCCAGCGACGAAACGTCGGCCGTGTACGCGTTCGATCGCCAGAACGGCAACGAGCGCTGGAAGAATACGGACCTGCGTTACCGCAGCCTGGGTGCACCGGCATCCATCGGCCGTTCGGTGGTGATGGGTGACTATGAAGGTTTTGTCCACTTCCTGTCGCGGGAGGACGGCACCGTCCTGGCGCGCATGAAGACGGACGGCAGCGCGATCAGCGCGGCACCGGTGATCGCCGGTCAGACGCTGGTGGTGCAGACTCGTGACGGCGATATCTACGGCTTCGTGCCGAACTGATGCCAGGGGCGCCAGCAATGGCGCCAGAATGAAAGCGCGCCAGCGCACGCAAGCCCGCCCATGCCCCTGTCGCGTGGGCGGTGCCAATCCGGTAGCATGATCCCTGGTCGTGCAGAAAATTGCGGGAAGGAACCGTGGTTCCGGGCCCGCCCCGACAGGAAAAGCGGCCAGCCGTGGGAAAGCACGGTGGTTGTCGGATCAACATGACTCCGGAATTGCTGGGGGACGGCGTGTGCCGGCCCCTGTTTCCGTTTATTGAATGAAACCAGTTATCGCACTCGTCGGCCGTCCCAATGTGGGCAAGTCGACGCTATTCAATCGCATGACCCGCTCGCGCGACGCCCTTGTCGCCGACCTGCCGGGCCTGACACGGGACCGCCACTATGGCGAGGGCCGTATCGGCGATCGTCCGTTCATCGTGATCGACACCGGCGGCTTCGAGCCCGTGGCCAAGGACGGCATCGTCGCCGAGATGGCAAAGCAGACGCGCCAGGCCGTGGTGGAAGCGGACGTCGTGATCTTCCTGGTCGATGGCCGCCTGGGCCTCGCGCCGCAGGATCGCGTGATCGCCGACTACCTGCGCAAGACCGGGCGCCGCATCATGCTGGCGGTCAACAAGGCCGAGGGCATGCGGTACACCTCGGTAGCGGCTGACTTCTACGAACTGGGCATGGGCGATCCGTATGCGATCTCGTCCACCCACGGCGACGGCGTGAGCGAACTCGTCGACGAGGCGCTGGAACTGGCCGTGCAGGAACGCCCGGAGCTGGCCGAGCAGGATGACGTCGCGCAGCGCGGCGTCAAGATCGCCATCGTGGGCCGGCCGAACGTGGGCAAGTCCACGCTGGTCAACACGCTGATCGGCGAAGAGCGCGTGATCGCGTTCGACATGCCGGGCACCACGCGCGACGCCATCTATGTGGAGTTCGAGCGTGGCGGCAAGCCCTACACGCTGATCGACACCGCCGGCCTGCGCAAGCGCGGCAAGGTGTTCGAGGCCATCGAGAAGTTCTCGGTGGTCAAGACGCTGCAGTCGATTGCCGATGCCAACGTGGTGGTGCTGCTGCTCGACGCCCAGCAGGACATCTCCGAGCAGGACGCGCATATCGCCGGCTTTATCGTGGAGTCGGGCCGTGCGCTGGTGGTCGGCGTGAACAAGTGGGATGGCCTGGACGGTCATGCACGCGACCGTATCAAGCACGACCTTGAGCGCAAGCTGCAGTTTTTGAGCTTCGCCAATGTTCATTACGTGTCGGCCAAGGAACGTACCGGAATTGGTGCACTTCTGCGCTCGGTCGACGATGCCTATGCGGCCGCCATGGTCAAGCTGCCGACGCCGCAGCTGACGCGGGTGCTGCAGGAAGCGGTCGAATTCCAGCAGCCGAAGCGCGCCGGGGTATCGCGCCCCAAGATGCGCTACGCGCACCAGGGTGGTTCCAATCCACCGATCGTGGTCATCCATGGCAACGGCCTCCAGAACGTGACGGACGCGTACAAGCGCTATCTGGAAAACCGCTTCCGCACGGCCTTCAGGCTCAAGGGCACGCCGTTGCGCATCGAATTCCGTACGAACAAAACCCGTACGCCGAATCGAAGGATTGAGCCCAAAAGGTGCCGTTCCTCGTCCGAAGTTTCGTTTGCGTTCGTTTGGAACTGAGGCTAAATTCACGAGTAGCAGGGGAAGCCCTGCACGTTGATGCCAGCTTGGTACCGTTTTGATCTTTTTTCTGGCGCGTTTTTGCGCCAACTGACTTGAACCGGGGACTTTCGTCCCCATGATCCATCACTAAATCTATAATTTTGGAGTGTGCCATGAGCAACAAAGGGCAATTGCTACAAGACCCGTTCCTGAACGCGCTGCGCAAAGAGCACGTGCCGGTTTCCATCTATCTCGTCAATGGCATCAAGCTGCAAGGCAATATCGAGTCGTTCGACCAGTACGTCGTCCTGCTGCGCAACACCGTGACGCAAATGGTGTACAAGCATGCGATTTCTACCGTCGTGCCGGCGCGCGCGGTCAATTTCCGTGTGGATGATTCTTCCGAGGGCTGATTTTTCCTCGCTTGTGGACGGCCGCATCCGCATGCGGCCGTCACGCTGCACGTTCCTGTCCCAGCTGTTCCCCGGCCTGCGCCGCCAGCGCTGCCCCGACTGGGCGGCACCTTCCGAATCCGATTCCCGCTCAAGCCTGCGTCCGTCACCGAGCCCCATGGCGATGGGGTGCGACAGCTTGCCGCAGCGCGGCCAGTCATTGTCTTGACAATCGGATCCCACCCCGTTTCCAACCTAATTTTCCGGCGCTTGGCGTCCACCCGCTTGCAACCCAGAGCTACCTCCCAGACCGATCCTTCTCGTGCCATCCTTGTCGGCGTCGATTTCGGCAAGCATGACTTCCAGGAAAGCCTTTCCGAACTGGCGCTGCTGACCTCGACGGCCGGCTCGGTGCCCGTACACACGCTGACCGGCAAGCGTTCGCGCCCCGATCCGGCGCTGTTCATCGGTTCGGGCAAGGCGGAAGAGCTCAAGGAAGCGGCGGACGCCCTGGACGCCGATGTAGTCGTCTTCAACCATGCGTTGAGCCCGGCCCAGCAACGTAACCTGGAGCGCTTTCTCGGGCGCCACGTGATCGACCGTACCGGCCTGATCCTCGATATCTTCGGCCAGCGTGCCCAAAGCCACGTGGGCAAGGTGCAGGTGGAGCTGGCCCAGGTGCAATACCAGGCGTCGCGCCTGGTAAGGGCGTGGAGCCACCTGGAGCGCCAGAAGGGCGGTATCGGCATGCGCGGCGGCCCCGGCGAGCGTCAGCTCGAACTGGACCGCCGGATGCTCGACGACCGTGCCAAGCGGCTCAAGACCGATCTCGCGCGGCTGCAGCGCCAGCACCATACGCAGCGCCGCGCCCGCGCCCGCAACGACACGCTGAGCATTTCGCTGGTCGGCTATACCAACGCGGGCAAGTCGACGCTGTTCAACGCGCTGACCAAGGCGCGCGCCTATGCGGCCGACCAGCTGTTCGCCACGCTCGACACCACGTCGCGCCGCCTGTTCCTCGACGGATTCGGCAACGTGGTGCTGTCCGATACGGTCGGCTTCATCCGCGACCTGCCGACGCAGCTGGTGGCGGCATTCCGCGCGACGCTGGACGAAACCGTTCACGCCGACCTGCTGCTGCACGTGGTGGATGCCTCGAGCCCGGTGCGCCACGAGCAGATCGAACAGGTGAACCGCGTGCTGGCCGAAATCAATGCTTCCGACATTCCGCAGATCGTCGTCATGAACAAGATCGATGCGGCCCCGGAACTGCTGGAGCAGGGGCCGCGCATCGAGCGCAACGAGGAAGGCGTGCCGACGCGCGTGTTCATTTCGGCGCGCGACGGGCTGGGCCTGGATTCCCTGCGCGAGGCGGTTGTCGAGGTTGCGCAGTGGCTGGCTTCCCGGCCCGCTGAGCCGTCCCCGTACGATCCGCGCCTGGAGGGCATTCCGCCTCCGCCAGACGATGACTGGGATACCGAAGACCCCCGTGAAGGCGTCGAAAACGGCCCGGATCGGGCTGCAGACCGCCCAGACTCATAGCCGTTCGCTGCGAATGGCAGCCAGATTGGGGGAATTTGAGCAAAAGTGATCAAGATGGCTGCTAGAATCCCCCTGTTCCAACTTTCCCGGACCCGTGCCCTACATGCCCCTGTTCCCTCGGAATCCTGACTCGCACTTCGTGCCAGGCAGCCGCGCCGCGCGGCTTGCTCGCTGGCCGCGCCTGCGCGCCATCTTCTCGTTGAACGATCCACGCTGGGGTCGTAACGGACAGGACGATGAAGACAACAAGGACAAAGGCCGCCAGCAGAACCAGCGTCCGCAGGACGGCCCGCCCGACCTGGACGAGCTCTGGCGTGACTTCAACCGCCGCCTGAACGGCCTGCTGGGCCGCAAGGACAATGGCGGTGGCGGGCAGGGCAACGGTTTCGGCTCGCGCCCGTCGGGCAAGGGCTCGAACGTCGGCATCGGCGTGATCGTGGCGGCCGTGGTCGGCATCTGGCTGGCCAGCGGCTTCTTCATGGTACAGGAAGGGCAGACCGCCGTGATCCTGCAGTTTGGCAAGTTCAAGTACACCACGGGCCCCGGTATCAACTGGCGCGCGCCGTGGCCGATCCAGTCGGCCGAGGTGGTGAACCTGTCGGCGGTGCGCTCGGTGGAAGTTGGCCGCGCCACGTCGATCAAGGACAGCAACCTCAAGGACTCGTCGATGCTGACGCAGGACGAGAACATCATCGACGTCCGCTTCACGGTCCAGTACGACATCCAGGACGCCAGCGAATTTCTGTTCTTCAACAAGACCGATCGCGGTGGCGACGAAGAACTGGTGACGCAGGCCGCCGAGACGTCGGTGCGCGAGATCGTGGGCCGCAACAAGATGGACGCGGTGCTCTACGAGAACCGCGAGCAGATCGCCCAGGGCCTGGCCAAGTCGATCCAGTCCATCCTGACGGCCTACAAGACCGGTATTCGCGTGATCTCGGTCAACGTGCAGAGCGTGCAGCCGCCCGAGCAGGTGCAGGCCGCGTTCGACGACGTGAACAAGGCGAGCCAGGATCGCGAGCGCGCGATCAGCGAAGGCCAGGCGTATGCCAATGACATCCTGCCGCGGGCCCGGGGCACGGCGGCGCGCCTGAAGGAAGAATCCGAAGCCTACCGTGCCCGCGTGGTGGCGCAGGCCGAAGGTGATGCCTCGCGCTTCCGCTCGGTGCAGACCGAATATGCCAAGGCGCCGCAAGTCACGCGCGACCGTATCTATCTGGAGACCATGCAGCAGATTTACAGCAACGCGAACAAGATCCTCGTCGACGCGAAGGCGGGCAACAACCTGCTGTACCTGCCGCTGGACAAGCTGATGGCGCAACTGCCAGCGTCGGGCACCGCGCCGGCCTCGGCACCGGGCGCAAGCACGCCGGCCACGACCGACACGCCCACGCCGGACATCCGCTCGCGTGAGTCGATGCGCAATCGCGACCGCGACGTTCGCTAAGGAGACCCGTCATGAACCGACTGATTTCCTTCGTCATTGGCCTGTTTATCCTGCTGGCCGTCGTGTCGTCGATGCTGTTCGTGGTCGATCAGCGTCAATATGCCGTGGTCTTTGCCTTCGGCGAGATCAAGCAGGTGGTGCGCGAGCCCGGCCTGCATTTCAAGCTGCCGCCGCCGCTGCAGAACGTGGTCTTCATGGATCGCCGCTTGCAGACGATCGACGTGGCTGCCAACGAGCGTTTCCTGACCGCCGAGAAGAAGTCGATGGTGGTGGACTGGTTCGTCAAATGGCGGATCACCGATCCGCGCAAGTTCTTCGTGGCGTTTGGCGGTAACGTCCGCGGCGCTCAAGACCGCATGACGCAGCGTATCGACGCCGTGGCGCGCGAGGAATTCGGCAAGCGCACCGTGACGGACGTGGTGGCGGGCGAGCGTGAAAAGGTCATGCAGAACATTCGCGTGGGCATGGCCGAATATGCGCAGTCCGTGGGCGTGGAAATCCTGGATGTGCGCCTGAAGCGCGTGGACCTGCTGCCCGCGATCAGCGAGTCGGTCTATCGCCGCATGGAGGCCGAGCGCAAGCGCGTGGCCAACGAGCTGCGTTCGACGGGCGCCGCCGAAGGTGAGAAAATCCGTGCCGATGCCGACCGTCAGCGCGAGGTGGTGCTGGCCGAGGCCTATCGTGACGCTCAGATCGTCAAGGGCGAGGGCGATGCCAAATCGTCGGCGATCTACGCCGATGCCTTTGGCAAGGACCCCAGCTTCGCCCAGTTCTGGCGCAGCATGGAGGCCTACCGGAACACGTTCCGCGACAAGGGCAACGTGATGGTGCTGGAGCCGAATTCGGACTTCTTCCGCTACATGCGTTCGGCGGGCGGCAACGCGGCGCCGGCTTCCGGTAGCGGCGGCAAGAAGTAGCGCGCACGGCGCGCACCGGGCATCCCGCTCAAATCGGGGGCCCTGAAACGCAACATTCGACAGAACCCCGGTCCGCCGGGGTTTTGTCCGGCTGGAGGGCCTGCGCCTCGCCAGCCCGGAATTTGATAGAAGAGACCCCATGTCCAACCGCTGGCTCCTGCCCGAAAACATTGCCGACGTCCTGCCGTCGGAAGCGCGCAAGATCGAAGAACTGCGCCGCCGTATGCTGGACCTGTTCCGCACCTATGGCTACGAGCTGGTCATGCCCCCGATGCTCGAGTACCTGGAGTCGCTGCTGACCGGTACCGGCCATGATCTGGACCTGCGCACGCTGAAGCTGGTGGATCAGCTGTCGGGTCGCACGATGGGTCTGCGCGCCGACATCACGCCGCAGGTGGCACGTATCGATGCGCACCTGCTGAACCGTCCCGGAGTGACGCGTCTGTGCTATGCCGGCAACGTGCTGCATGCACGCCCGGCCGGTTTTCACGCCACGCGCGAGCCGATCCAGATCGGTGCCGAGATCTACGGCCATGCCGGCCTGGAAGCGGACGTGGAAATCCAGGAACTGATGCTGGCCGCGCTGCAGGCTGCCGGCCTTGCCGATATCCGCTTGGACCTGTGCCATGCCGGTATTCTCGAAGCGCTGCTGTCGGCATTGCCGTCGGTACGCAATATCGAGGATGCGCTGTTTGCCGCACTCGAAACCAAGGACGTGCCGGCACTGCGGGAACTGACGCAGGGCCTGCCCGACACCGAGCGCAACGCACTGCTGGCCTTGCCGACGCTGTATGGCGGGGTGGAAGTGATCGATCGTGCGCGTGCCACGCTGCCGGCCAGCCCGGCCATCGGCCGTGCGCTGGACGAGCTGGCGGCGTTGGCCGCCCAGGTGCGTGGGGCAAGCGTGAACATCGACCTGTCGGATTTGCGCGGTTACCACTATCACAGCGGCGTGATGTTCACCGCCTATGTGGCGGGTCTGCCGAACTACGTGGCCCGTGGCGGCCGCTACGACAAGGTGGGCCAGGCGTTTGGCCGTGCGCGGCCGGCCACGGGCTTTTCGCTCGACTTGCGCGAAGTGGCGGCCCTGTCGCCGGTGGAAGTCCGCGCGCAGGCCATTTTTGCCCCGTGGGATGCCGATCCTGCGCTGCGCACCGCCATTGCCACGCTGCGTGCGGCGGGCGAGATCGTGATCCAGTCGCTGCCGGGCCATACGCACGAGCTCGACGAATTCAATTGCGACCGCCAGCTGCAGCGCCAGGGCGATGCCTGGGTCGTAGTGCCGCGTTGATTCGCTGATTTCCGGTGCCGGCCGTTTCGTGCCGGCGCTTTCCACCCGCTCTCAAATGACGTTCGCTGCCCGTGGCGGCCTGTTATCGCCCGGAATGGACTGCAAACGTCTGTCACACGGACCCGTGAAAACCCGGAACCGTCGAACAACGAGAGTAGAATACGTTTTAACCTTCTGACCAATTCAACATGTCCGCATCCGCAGTAGGCCAGGGACGCAATGTCGTCGTGATCGGAACCCAGTGGGGTGACGAAGGCAAAGGGAAAATCGTCGATTGGCTTACCGATCATGCAAAAGGCGTGGTGCGGTTCCAGGGCGGCCACAACGCTGGCCACACGCTCATCATCGGCGGCAAGAAGACCATCCTGCGACTGATCCCGTCGGGGATCATGCGCGAAAGCACCGTCTGCTATATCGGCAACGGTGTGGTGCTGTCGCCCGAAGCCTTGTTCCGTGAAATCGAAGAACTCGAGAGCGCCGGCCTGCAGGTGCAGAACCGTCTGCGCATCTCGGAGGCCACCACGCTGATCCTGCCGTACCACGTGGCCATCGACAAGGCGCGCGAAGCCCGCCGTGGTGCCGCCAAGATCGGCACCACCGGCCGCGGAATCGGCCCGGCGTACGAAGACAAGGTGGCTCGCCGCGCGCTGCGCGTGCAGGACCTGTTCGACCCGAAGCATTTTGCCGAACGCCTGCGCGAGAACGTCGACTTCCACAACTTCATGCTGACCCAGTACCTGGGCGCCGAAGCCGTGGACTACCAGCAGATCCTGGACGAGATGCTGGCCTACGCGCCGCGTCTGAAGCCGATGGTGGCCGATGTGTCGGCCGAGCTGTACGCCGTGAACGCGGCGGGCGGCAACCTGATGTTCGAGGGCGCGCAAGGCACGCTGCTGGACGTCGACCATGGCACGTACCCGTTCGTGACGTCGAGCAACTGCGTGGCCGGTGCGGCTGCAGCGGGTGCCGGCGTTGGCCCGGGCCGTCTGAACTACATCCTGGGCATCACCAAGGCGTACTGCACGCGCGTGGGCTCGGGTCCGTTCCCGAGCGAGCTGTACGACAACGACAACCCGGCCCGTCAGGACGCCGTGGGCGTGCGTCTGGCCAATGTCGGCAAGGAATTCGGTTCGGTGACGGGCCGTCCGCGCCGCACGGGCTGGCTCGACGCCGCCGCGCTGAAGCGTTCGGTGCAGATCAATGGCGTGTCGGGCCTGTGCATGACCAAGCTCGACGTGCTCGACGGCCTGGAAACGATCAACCTGTGCGTGGGCTACGAGCTCGACGGCCAGCGCGTGGACATCCTGCCGCGCGGCTCGGACGCCGTGGCGAACTGCAAGCCGATCTACGAGGAATACCCGGGCTGGAACGAGTCGACGTTCGGCGTGAAGACCTGGGATGCGCTGCCGGAACAGGCGCGCGTGTACCTGAAGCGGATCGAGGAAGTCGTCGGCATTCCGATCGACATGATCTCGACCGGCCCGGACCGCGACGAGACGATCCTGCTGCGCCACCCGTACCAGGTCGCCTGCGCTGGCTGACAGCGAAGGAAGTATCCGTGAGCATGACCGCGGCGCCATGAGTGCCGTGGCCTCACAAAAGCCATTCGGCCCGCGACATGCGGGCCGATGCTTTATCCACTGGCCAATGACCCGGCCGATAGAAGAAACGACGCCATGAACCTGCCTGCCAATGACGAGGAGAACCTGTGGGTCTCCTGGGATGAGTACCACCGACTGATCGCGCGCCTGGCGCTGAACGTGCACGAGTCGGGCTGGAAGTTCGACAAGATCCTGTGCCTGGCCCGTGGCGGCCTGCGCGTGGGCGATCAGATGTCGCGCATTTTCGATGTGCCGCTGGCGATCCTGGCAACGAGCTCGTATCGCGAAGCCGCCGGTACGCAGCAGGGCGACCTGGACATCGCCCAGTACATCACGATGACGCGCGGCGAGCTGTCGGGCAAGATCCTGCTGGTGGACGACCTGGTCGATTCCGGCGTGACGCTGGAACGCGTGGGCCGTCACCTGAAGGAACGCTATCCGGCCGTGACCGATGTGCGCTCGGCCGTGCTCTGGTACAAGGCCTGCTCGAAGGTGGAACCCGACTACCACGTGACGTTCCTGCCGTCGAACCCTTGGATCCATCAGCCTTTCGAGGAATACGACACGCTGCGTCCGCACAACCTGGCCGCCTGGCTCAAGCGCGGCAAGCGCGCCAGCCTGCTGGAAGACGACAGCGCCGCCTAAGCCTGTCGTCGGCTCCCCGCGCCCCAAGGGCTGCGGGGGCCATTGCCGGCCCGGGCTCAACGCCCTCGGTACGCTCAGTACCCGACCGTGAACCGCTCTCGCACATGCTTCGGCTGCTCGATTTCGTCGAGCATGGCGATGGCATAGTCTTCCATCGAGATCCAGCTCTTGCCATCGGCAGCCGTGAGCAGGTCATCGTTCCCCACACGGAATTTGCCAGTCCGCTCGCCCGGTGTGAACAGGGCCGAGGGCGACAGGAACGT